>JAOZOY010000118.1 GCA_029933005.1 Deltaproteobacteria bacterium | reverse complement strand
GCTGATGGCTGATGGCTGATGGCTGATGGCTGATGGCTGATGGCTGATAAAAAATGTCAATTTCTCGGATAAAATCAACTGGAAAGTTAATCTCTTCTCTTTTTTTTATTAAAGCTTGACCCAATCAGGACCGAGAAGTTAATTTATAAGAAGAAAAGATGAGGAGACCCATGAAAATAAACGAAATCACCCCCCACATTACAGAAATCGCCCCTGGCAAGGCAAAACAGACAGCGGAAACCAGCTTCAATGATCTGCTGAATGCCAGGCTGGGTGCCGTCTCCGAAAGTAAAGCAAGTTCTCCCGTGGCCGCCGTATCAGCAACAGCCCCCACGGATTCCTCACTTCGCCTTGAGAGTCTGGCTGTGACGGAAAATGCGATCAACACCCTGGATTCCTATGGCACGGCCTTAAAAAATTCCTCCCTGAGTACGGAAGATCTGCAGCCCTTTATTTCCGCCATGGAAGAGGAAACATCTGCGATTCTGGCCATCAGAGAAAAAATATCCGGCGAAGATCCACTTGCCGGTCTGCTGGACAGGGTCGCCACCGTCACCTATCTGGAAACAGCAAAATATCATCGCGGCGATTACAGTAATTGAGATTCAGTCAGGATCTAAAGCCGTTTCATGAAAGAAAGGCTGCAAAAAATTCTTGCCAGGGCCGGCGTCTGCTCCCGCCGCAAAGCCGAAAAATTCATCAAGGAAGGCCTGGTCGCCATTGATGGACGTATCGTCACCGAAATGGGTATCAAAATTGACCCTGACCACCATCTCATCGAGTTTAACTCCAAGCCTGTTTCTTCCCCTGAAAAAAAAATCTACCTTCTTCTCAATAAGCCCGCAGGCTATGTCTCCACACTGAATGATCCCCAGGGCAGACCAATTGTCACCTCGCTCCTGAAAAAAATCTCCAGCCGGGTTTTCCCGGTAGGCCGACTTGATCTGGACACGGAAGGCGCTCTGATTCTGACAAACGACGGCGAGCTGGCCCAACGTATTCTCCATCCCAGTTTTGAGATCAACAAAACCTATGTAGCCAAAGTTGTCGGTCGGCCGAATCAAGCGAAGTTACAGCAACTTACAACAGGAATTGAGCTGGAGGGAAGAAAAACATCGCCGGCCCGCCTCAAAACTCTTAAGACCGAAACCAGCACCTCCACCATTGAAATAACAATACATGAAGGCAGAAAACGCCAGGTGCGAAAAATGTTCGCTGCTATCGGCCACCGAGTGCTGGAACTGAAACGCATCGCGTACGGAGGGCTGAAACTGGGCTCCCTGCCAAAGGGCAAATATCGCTTCCTCAGCAAAAAAGATCTGAAAAAAATTTTTCTTTAGTAAATATTCAGGTTAAATTTAAATCAATGCTAAAGTCCATAAATTATAAATGTTTGGATAGTGCTCCAAGTTTGTTCAAGTCGCCTTGTGAGCTATATCAGTCATATGTGAGGAAGGCGGATTGGACGAAATTAGGGTGCTAGGCGAATATTTACTTTCTTTAATAAAAATTCTCTTTACATTCCAAGACTTAGTATTATATGATGTTTTAAATAAGTCACCTGATGCGGCTTGAACTATTACTCTAATGAGTTATGTATCGCCACGTTTAATGGAACGTGACTATTTGGTCCCATAGACAGCAAACAGGGAAAGGCTTAACGGAATTTCATATTTTTGACTTTTTTAAAGCCAACAATTTGGAGAGAATGAAATGAACAAATCGGGCTTGATCGAGATAATTTCCCGGGAAACCAAACTGCCTCTGCGGGAAGCAAGCGCGGTCACCAACACAATCCTGGACTTAATGATTGACACTCTGGCAAAGGGCGACAGCATCGAACTGCGTGGTTTTGGCAGCTTTATTGTTAAAGAGTATAAATCCTATCAGGGTAGAAATCCCAAAACCGGCCAGATAATCGAAGTCCCTCCCAAAAAACTGCCTTTTTTCAAGGTTGGCAAGGAATTGAAGGAACGGGTTAATTCATAATCAGGGGAGTTCTTCTCTGTCACCTGACCACAATTATCAAATTATCGTCGGTCTGCGAAAGTTTTCACTCCAGGCCATCAAACAATTCCGCCGGCCAGATCATAAGTGTAAGCCTCGGTTATCTTGACATTGACCAAATCACCACCATTGCAATGACCGTCAGTGATGTAGATACACCCGTCAATCTCGGGGGCCTGAAAACAGGCACGGCCCTCAAGCAGCAAATCCGTTTCTGAACTCACTCCCTCAACAAGAACTTGCACTGTTGCCCCCACCCTTTTCTGATTTTTTTCAAGAGAAATAGCCGCTTGAATTTCCATCAGCCGTTGCCGTCGTTCCTCTTTTTCTTCTTGCGAACATTGATCCGACAATTTTTCAGCGGCGCATCCTTCCTCATTACAGTAGGTGAAGATGCCGACATGATCCAGCCGGCCTGCAGTCATAAAATCCTCCAGACAACGGACATCCTTTTCCGATTCACCGGGGAATCCCACCATTAAAGTCGTCCGGATCGCCGCTCGGGGAACGATCTGACGTATCTTTTCGACCACGTCAAGGACATGAGCACGACCAAAGGGGCGATTCATCCGTTTTAAAACCGAATCACTGACATGCTGAAGCGGGAGATCAAGATAGGAGAGCAACCTCGGCTCCGCAGCCATAAGACGGAGCAGATCATCGTCAAGCCGGCCGGGATAAAGATAGAGCAGCCTGATCCAGGGTATATCGCATGCTGCCAGAAGCTGTTCAAGTAAATCCGTCAGGGCCGGGTGGTTTCGTCCCAGATCAAGTCCGTAGGCTGTCAGATCCTGGCCAACCAGGGTCATTTCTTTCACTCCCTGCGCTGCAAGCCATTTTGCCTCTAAAATAAGGTCCGCAACCGGACGGCTCCTGAGACCTCCTCGCAAAGACGGAATCAGACAAAACGCGCAACGGTTCAAACAGCCCTCACTGATTTTCAGATAAGCCCGGTGCCTGGGAGTTGAAATTTGTCGTGACACGGAACTATCCATGACATAAAGAGGCTTTAGAGGAATAGAAGGTGGCTCGCAACCCTGCTCCGATCTTTTTATTGCGGCGACGATATCCTGAAAACCATCGGTACCGATAAACAAATCAACTTCAGGCAGCTGTTCTCGCAATTGTTCGCCGTAACGCTGAACAAGACAGCCCGTGACAACCAACTTGACACCAGGACGACGCTTCTTCACCTGCCCCAGGTTGAGAATTTCGTCAATGGACTCCTCAACCGCAGGCTGGATAAAACCACAGGTGTTAACCAGGAGAAGATCCGCCTCTTCCGGCGACGAACAGACGCTGTATCCATCCTTCGCCAACAGACCCAGCATCACTTCGGAATCAACCAGATTTTTCGGACACCCCAGACTGACAAGATTTAATTTTTTTTCCATGGTTGAAATAAATGCTGTTTTGTCGACTTTTGCAATATTTTTTACGAAATGGTAAGGATAAAGACTTGGTTAATCATTTTTGATTATGGCCACAACGAACCATGAAACTTTATCTCTCACAGAGGCACAGAGTTCACAGAGTTTTTCTTTTTTCTGTGCCTCTGTGAGAGACTATTAGTAGCTGATATTTCATGAACAGGAAAACAACAGATGGCAAATCTCAAAATAGCCGATATTGAAATTCACTGGTTAAACGGCGGCGAGTTTGAACTTGACGGAGGGACCATGTTCGGTGCGGTTCCCAAGGTGCTCTGGTCCCGGAGATTTCCGGCCGACAACGACAACTACATCAAAATGCTTAACGCGGTCCTGCTGATCAAAACACCGAATACCCTGGCCCTGGTGGATACAGGGCTTGGCAACAAATTAACCGCGAAGCAGAACGAAATTTTCCGGGTGACCAAGCCCTGGAGCGTGATTGACGACCTTGCAACCCTGGGAATCACCAGGGAAGAGATAGACTATGTCATCCTGACCCATTGCGATTTTGACCATGCCGGCGGAATCAACATGTATGACGAAAAAGGACAGACACAATTAACCTTTCCCCGGGCAAAATACCTAATCCAGAAAAAAGAATGGTACGATGTTCTCCATCCCGGCAGAAGATCGGCGGCAACTTACTGGCCCGTGAACTTCAACGAACTGAAGGAAAATAAAAACCTGTTGCTGATCGATGGAGACCTGGACCTTTGCGAAGGAATCCGCCTGATTTTTACCGGCGGCCACACCCGCGGTCACCAGATTGTCGAAATCAGCTCCCGGGGAGAAACCGCTGTTCACATGGCCGATCTGCTGCCCACTCATATTCATTTCCATCCCCTGTGGATCATGGCCTATGATAATTTTCCCCTGGAGGTTATTGATCTTAAGGAGAAAATCATGCCCGACTATATTAAAAAAGGGGCCTGGTTTACCTTTTATCACGATATTTTCATGAAGGCGTGCCGCTTTGATAAAAAGGGCAAGGTGGCGGAAAGCTGCTGATCAAAAAAAATTATCAACAATGAGCTGGAAAAATTTTCTGGATTGTTTCCTGAACGATTTTGACAAAAAACCCGGCTGCCATTCCGGCTGGTACAGCTCATCCGAGACCAGCATGGCGCCGACCAGTTCAATCCTCCTGAAGGCGGCAACCGTATTGAGAGCGGCAAACTCCATGTCCACGCCCAGGATTCCTCTGTCACCATACTCCGTCACCTTGACACGAGTTTCACGATAGGGGGCATCAGTTGTCCAAATCGGCCCCTCCTGAACTTGAAACTCCGGCCGAAGAATATTCTTCAGCCGTGTACGCATATTTTCCGAAGAATGTGGTTTGCCCTGAAGCGGATAATGGTTTGAAGTACCTTCTTCACTTACAGCCCATGTGGGCAACAGGATGTCGCCGACACGAAGTGATTGACTCAATGACCCGCACCAACCCAGAACGACAACTTTTGAGGCGCCCAGGGCAATGAGTTTTTCCAGGGTCATGACGGCTATGGGCGCGCCCACGGCCGGTCCGGCCAAAAAAAAAGAGGCTTCGGGTTGATTTATGGCAAATAGATTGCTGTGGTAGAGAAAAAATCTCTGTCCCTTTTGGGCCTTGGCGAATTGTGCCGCAGTATGAGCCTCGGCCGGGTTGATCAACAGAAATCCGCCAAAGGAAAGTTGCGGATCTTTTTTCCCGCGCTCCGGGTTAATGATACATTCTTTCATACTGAAGTCTTACAGACTATTTCTTGACCTGCTGAATATCTGGTCAAATTAGTATCCAATATTGGTATTGCCTTCATAGAAGACAGTAGCAGGATTAAATTGAAGCAGGCAAATTTCATGAAAATCTTTCCTCTGAATATAATAACCTAAATAATCCCTGTGTAAACCGATTGTCGTCATGTTTGGCGCTATAGCCCCTCTATGCGACAAGGCTCAGGTAAGCGCAGACTCCGAACGGGCGAAGAGGTAAGCGAAAACTCCGTGAGGTGCTGCTGAACGATTACAAAAATGGCATGGCCAGCCTCCGTAACTCTCTGAAATTAAAGGATCCAACTGAATTTTGTGGTCATCGAAAAAAACACATGACAACTTGCAGTCAACAACATAGCATATAGTATCTGCCGGAAATAACGAGATTATTACTATCATAAAAAAATGAGTGTTCTCCGGTTAGAAAACTACGGCTAGCCAAATGTATCTTGCTAGTCGTCCCTAAGATTTTGTAGATA
>JAOZOY010000117.1:3981-5743 GCA_029933005.1 Deltaproteobacteria bacterium | reverse complement strand
TTTTTTATTCTTTTTTGTTGACGCGCGACACTAAAGCGTGACATATTAATGTCATGCCTTGTGTCGTAAAAGGTAACATGTAAACTTATTTTGCTGTCTACACAAAGAAAATCCCATGTCCCGTATCGTATCCACAGAAGAACTTGATCTCATTGAACAGGTCATTTCAGAGCATCCTGAAGGGATTGGAGTTTCAGCACTTGAAAGGGCTCTGGCCGGTCATCTGCCCCATATTAACCGTCGCACATTGCAGCGCCGTCTGAAAAAACTCCGGGATGAAAGGCGCATCATCACTGAAGGTGAGAGCATTGCTCTTGTGTATAAGCCTGCACCTGATCTTGCCGGCATCGAGTCAACCCAACCATCGTTGGGCAGAAATCCGGAATTATCCGACTCTATCCCCGTCTCAAAAGAAGGGGCGATTATCCGTGATCTCATTCGACAACCACTGCCCCAGCGAAAACCGATCGGGTATCAGCGTTCATTCCTGGAGGATTACGAGCCGGGAGCCTCCTTCTACCTCCCAAAATCCCTGCGCAAAGAGCTGCATGAGATAGGCGGACTGCAAACCGAAAATCGTCCTGCCGGTACCTATGCACGAGAGATATTACATCGTCTCCTGATAGATCTGTCCTGGTCTTCTTCCCGTCTGGAGGGAAATACCTACAGCCGCCTTGACACTGAAAGGCTGATAGCTTTCGGCCAGGCCGCAGAGGGGAAGGATCTGCAGGAAACCCAGATGATCTTGAATCACAAGGCTGCCATTGAAATGCTCGTGGAAGAGGCTGATCAGGTGGGGTTCAACATGTTCACCTTTCTTAACCTGCACGCCATCCTCTCGGAAAACCTGCTTCCGGATGACAATGCATCCGGTCGCCTGCGCCGCAGGCCTGTGGATATTTTCGGTTCAGTCTTTCATCCTCTGCTCATGCCCCAGGCCCTGGAAGAGTGTTTCCGTCTGTTGCTCCTGAAAGCCTCCGCAATTCCGGACCCTTTTGAGCAGTCATTTTTTATCATGGTGCAACTGCCCTATCTCCAGCCCTTTGAAGATGTGAATAAACGTGTCTCCAGGTTGGGAGCGAACATTTCCCTGATTCGCAATAATCTCTGCCCACTCTCTTTCATTGATGTACCTGAACAGGCTTATATAGACGGCACCCTTGGCGTTTATGAATTCAACCAGGTTGATCTGCTTCGGGATGTGTTTGTCTGGGCCTATGAGCGTTCATGCCAGCGTTACCTTGCGATCACTCAGACTATGGCCGATCCGGATCCGCTAAGAATCAGGTATCGGGAACAATTAACTGATGGAGTGCAGGCAATTGTTCGTGGTCGTAAAACAGTGTCAACAGATACTGTCAAAGAGATGGCAGATGAGCTGGTGCCCGGAGATGACGGGGAAGCCTTCGCCAAAATGCTCATGGATGCACTGAATCGTCTGCATGAAGGCAATGTGGCAAGGTATCGTTTGAAATTATCTGAATTTCAAGAATGGAAACAAAGCATGAAATAACACCGGGAAACCATTTATCTCCTGTTCCGACTTCTGTGAATGTGCTTACAGTCAATGCAATTTACACCTCAACCTGATCATCATTCCGACAATCTACGGGCGTTATTCGCTTGATGGCATCGCCGATCTCTTCCAGTCCATTGAGGATGTCAAAGAAACCAGCGAATTCCGATATAGAATCTTGAGAAATAACCGCCTTAAACGGCTTACCGTCTGCCTTCTGATCCATAAAACGTCCGGTTCCTGAAT
>JAOZOY010000117.1:0-3881 GCA_029933005.1 Deltaproteobacteria bacterium | reverse complement strand
CTCACCTCCTTTCATTTCACTCTTTGTATTGAAAAAACATGAAAGACAATTGGAGTATTACACGGTGGGAACAATAAGCATGAATTGTGCTATACCAATGGCAAGCATACAACATGTAGTATATTTTTTTACTTTGTTTACCTATGAGTCATTTTGCTAACTTGTAAATAACAGTATTTTAGTATAAATTTAAAAGGTTAGGATATGGTGCTTTTTGACAAGTGAAACGAGATGCGTAGGAATTTTTTGATAAATTGGGGCAATATCAGTGTTACTTGACAACAAAAAAACAGGAAAGGTTGGAGACAAGCTCAAAGAATGTCTTGAAAAAGGATCCAGGCTTTCCATTATCTCCAGCCTCTTTTCCATTTATGGCTTTGATGCCCTGCACAAAGAACTTCGCAAGGTCGAAAGTGTACGGCTTCTTTTATCAAAACCTCCCGTATCAGCAGACGAGACCCTGTCCCCACTCTTTCGGGGCTTAAGTGGAGACAGGTTTGAACGTCGATTTCAAAATAAATTAATCCAGACACAAATTGCCAGAGAGTGTGCGGCCTGGCTTTCCGAAAAAGCCGAGATAAGAGCAGTAAAAACACCTCATACCCTTAACCAGAATCTCTTTCATATTCAAAATAAAGAGCAGGCAACAGCCATCCAGGGAAGTTCCCCTTTTACTACTTCCGGCCTTGGTTATTCAGAATCAGACAACTATGCAATGAACATGTGTCTGACTGACGCCGATACCACCAGAGGGTTGTTGGAATGGTTTGATTCCATCTGGAAAAACAAAAATGGTGTCTCCGAAATAAAGGAGTCTCTGCTTAACGCCTTGGAATCCATCATCAAGGATCGTTCTCCCAAATTTGTCTATTTTCTCACCCTGTTCAACATCTTTAAGGAATACCTTGGCGAGCTCGATGAAGAGCGCATCATTAAAACCAGGACAGGTTTCAAGAATACCCTTGTCTGGAACAAACTCTACAAATTTCAGAAGGATGGTGTTCTCGGTGCCATAGACAAACTGGAAAAGCATAACGGATGCATCATTGCGGATAGTGTCGGCCTGGGTAAAACATTTGAGGCCCTTGCGGTCATAAAATATTATGAACTTCGCAATGATCGTATCCTTGTCATTGCCCCCAAGAAACTGCGTGAAAACTGGACAATCTACACTGTCAACGACAAGCGCAACATTCTTGCTGAAGACCGCTTTAATTTTGATGTGTTGAATCATACAGATATGACCAGGATTCGGGGCATGTCTGGTGAGATTAACCTGGAAACCCTGAATTGGGGAAACTACGATCTGATTGTTATTGACGAGTCACACAACTTCCGCAACAACAACGCAAGCAAAAAGGGAATAACCCGTTACTCCCGCCTGATGAACGACATCATCCGATCCGGGGTAAAAACCAAGGTTCTGATGCTTTCAGCGACGCCTGTAAACAACAGGATGAATGATCTCAAAAACCAGGTCGCCTTTATCACCGAAGGCGTTGATCATGTTTTTGAAGAGTTAGGGATCGTCAGTATTGAACAGACCCTCAAAAAAGCGCAAACCAAATTCAATCAATGGCTCAGGCTTAATGACGAGGAACGAAAGGTCGAGCATCTGCTGGAGATGATGAATTTTGATTATTTTCAGCTCCTTGACACACTCACCATTGCCCGCTCCCGCAAGCATATCGAAAAATACTACGACATCACTGAGATTGGTGAATTTCCTGAGCGTTTAAAGCCTGTCAATATCAAGGAAGATATTGATCTTCTCGGCACCTTCCCAGCCCTTCGGGAAATCAATAAAACCATCCGCAAGCTCAACCTCAGCGCCTATTCTCCCCTGAAATATATCAAAATGGAGAAGCGGGAGGAGTACAGTCGCAAATACGATGTGACGGTTAAAAGCGGTTCTGTCTTCAAACAGGTTGACCGGGAACAGAGTCTTATTCACCTCATGCGGGTGAATCTGCTCAAGCGCATGGAAAGTTCCATCAACTCCTTTTCTCTCACCCTGGAAAAGCTGTTGGGCATGGTCAATCATCTGCTTGAGAAAATAGAAGCGAGAAAGGACGATGTGGCGGAAGACCTCAACATTGAGGATATTGAAATTGACTCCCCTGATTTTGAAGCCTTTTTAATAGGCAAAAAAATCAAGGTATTGCTCAAGGATATTGACCAGATCCGCTGGAAACAGGACCTTGAGGATGACTGGGTAAGGCTCTCTGAACTTCTGCATGAAGCGCAGGCGATCACCGCCCAACGTGACGCCAAGCTCAATCGACTCAAAAAAATCATCAGACATAAATGCAGCAATCCCATAAACGACGGTAACAGGAAGATTATTATCTTCACCGCCTTTGCCGACACGGCTGGTTACCTCTATGAGCATATTGCCAATTGGGCATCTACTGAGTACAACCTCCATTCCGCTCTGGTTGTGGGAACAGGCGCCAACAAGACGACGCTCAGCGGGCTTCGGAAAGATATAAATTCCATCATCATCTCATTTTCCCCGGTATCCAAAGAACGAAACAAGACCGACAGTTCCTTGACTGATGAGATAGATATCCTCATTGCCACCGACTGCATTTCAGAAGGTCAGAATCTGCAGGATTGTGACTATCTGATCAACTATGATATTCACTGGAACCCGGTACGGATTATTCAGCGTTTTGGCCGTATTGATCGGTTGGGCTCAAAAAATAAGCTTATTCAACTGGTCAACTTCTGGCCCAATATGGAACTGGATGAATACATCAACCTGGAAGCCAGGGTCAGTGGGCGTATGGTGCTGCTCGATATTTCCGCCACCGGTGAAGAAAATGTCATTGAGTATGACGGCAAAAACCGGATGAACGATCTGGAATATCGGCGCAGACAGCTTAAAGAACTCCAGGAAAATGTTGTAGACTTGGAGGACATTTCAGGCTCCATTTCCATTACCGACCTTACCCTCAATGACTTCCGCATGGATCTCTCCGAGTATATGAAAAAGAATATGATGGAGCTTACACAGGCCCCACCTGCTCTTTATGCTGTGACAACAATAGCCGATGAAATTCCTGCATCGGAACTTGAATCAGGTGCGATTTTCTGCCTGAGAAATGTGAATGGAAAACCGGCTGCGGAAACCAGTTACTCCCTTGAACCCTATTATCTTGTCTATGTCAGGGACGACAACACGGTCAAACACAACTTCATTTATGCCAAGAAGATTCTTGATATCCTCAAAAAACAGTGCATCCACCAAAGTATTCCCGACCAAGAGGCGGTCAAACTCTTTAACCAACAGACCGGTCATGCAACAAATATGGAGCAGTACCGTGATATGCTCGAAACCGCTATCCATTCCATAGTGGGGAAGGAGGAGGAAAAAGGAGTTGAAAGCCTGTTCAGCCGGGGTGGTACAGTTCTCTCCAAAGATACATTCCAGGGGATTGATGATTTTGAAGTTATAAGTTATCTCATCATTACCAGGGCGGCTTGATGGTCGATTTTTATGAAAAACTGGCAATACCGGATTCCTGTTACCTGGGGAAACGAATTTTCAAAAAACTTTTTTACGAAAACACCCAGTTAAACGCCACTGATAAAAAAACGTTCAGCAATGATATTGAAGCGATTGAATGGCGCTATACCTTAAAAACGGAAATCATCAATATCTCCCGTTACGAAGATGATGAACGGGAATATTTTGAAGTTGCCGTTATAGAGGTAACACTCAAAGAACCAAAGAGATACAAACGTATTGCTCAGATTATCCAGCGGGCCATCCCCTATCCTCTACTTATCGTCTTTAAACACGGGGCCACCATTGCCTTAAGCGTGGCAACCAAACGCATTAATCGCGCGGACCGCGAAAAAATACTTGCCGAAGA
>JAOZOY010000012.1:26292-53321 GCA_029933005.1 Deltaproteobacteria bacterium | reverse complement strand
ATCACCACCTTCAAATCTGACCCAAATCTAAGCGCAATATCAGCCATGTTATTTTTTTACAGGCCCTTAGTGGGTTAGAATGAGATAAATATCATGTTGTGTGTTTATTTCAAATATCTTTGGCTATTATTAGATGTTTTGGACAGAGAGACTACTATTGGTATATAATATTAGCAAACAGAGTGTCAATTTTTTTTCACCTACATCAATCAATGTTTGACAAAATGTGCTACCCTTGATACAGGATTACAAGTGAAAAGTGTGCATGAACGGTAGGTTAGCTAAAATAAGTAGATTTTTTCACTTTCCGCTTCATGTTTCATTTTTTGACACCCTTATTCTGCAACCGAGACCAAGATGGAACTAACTGAAAGCACATTACTTCTTGACGTTGTCAAAGTTTCCAAAACCTACCCACCCGATGTCATTGCCCTGGATGACATTTCATTTGATATCCAAAAAGGAGAAATCGTTTTTCTAACCGGCAGAAGCGGAGCCGGCAAGACGACCCTGCTTAAACTGATCTGCTGTCTGGAAAAACCTACCAGAGGGTATATTGAGATTGGCGGCAATGATCTGTCTAAAATAAAACCCGTCTCCATCCAGAAATTGAGACAACATATCGGAGTGGCCTATCAAAATTTTCGGTTGCTGCCGAAACTGACGGTTTTTCAAAACATTGCCATGCCCCTTGAAGTCTGCTACATGGACCGGAAAAACATTCGCACCAGGGTACATGAACTCCTTGACGCCCTGGATATTATTGAAAAAATCAATGTACGAACCGATAAGCTTTCGCGAGGCGAGCAACAACGGGTGGCCATTGCCAGGGCTGCCGCTAACAAGCCTTCCCTGCTGCTGGCCGACGAGCCCACCGGTAACCTTGACAGTGCCTCCACCAGCAGAGTCATGGATCTTTTTCAACATCTTAACAGTGAAGGCGCAACAATAATGATCGCCACCCATGATGAATCAATTTACAAAAAAACAAGGCACCGGATTTTCAACCTGGAGCAGGGCCAGTTGCAGCTGATTCAAACTGAGGCTGTGGCATGAAATACATCACCTTTATCCTGATCCAGACTGCCAGAAACTTCAAACAGGCATGGAGTTCGCAACTCATGACACTGCTCACCGTGAGCCTGTCCGTGTTATTTTTCACCTTCTTTTTCCTCATTTACAATAACATGCTCCAGGCCGCTTCCAGGCTTGGGGATGAGCTACGGCTAATTGTCTATCTTGACGAGGAAGTCCAACCGTCATTACAGGCCGGTTATGAAAAAAAAATCAGAGATTTCAGCGAGGTTGAAAAAATTATCTTCATCTCCCCCCAGGAATCTTTTGAACAATTGAAGAAACAGCTTGGGAATGACAGGGATGTACTGGATGACCTGGATGCCTCCTTCCTGCCGCACTCCATTGAAATCTATTTAAAGCATGATCTAAAAAATCTGAGCCGCATAAAAGAATTTTCAGAATACCTGTCTACCCTGCCCTCTACCATGAAGGTCCAATACGGCCAGGGCTGGATCGAACGTTTCAGCTATTTTATGAACCTGTTGCGAATGATTGTCCTGTTAAGTGGCACCCTTCTCGCCCTCACCGCAACCTTCATGGTTTCCTATACCATCCGGCTGACCCTGGTAGCCCGTCAGGAGGAACTGGAAGTCTTCAGAATGCTGGGAGCCACGAATTCATTCATCAAGGGACCTGTTTTAATAGAGGGCTTTCTCCAGGGATTTTTAGGTTCAATTCTCGGCCTGACGGCCCTGTATTTCTGTTACCTCTGGATCCAGGACCATTTCAGCGGTCCCGTATTTCTCAATCTGTTTGAATTTTCCTTCCTGGCGCTGCCGCAGGTCCTGGTGATTCTTTTTACCAGTATACTTTTATGCACCGGCGGCAGTCTGGTTTCTATCCGGAAATACGTCAGTATTTAAGACATGCAATCCCCTCACTTCAAATTCGGCCGGGACAATCTGCGATTTTGTCTTATATCCTGCTTTTTCTGGCTTATTTTTTCTGCCTGGACACTTGTCTGTCCAGCGGAAGGAATTCAACCTGACAACTCTTTGACTCTTGAGGAACAACTTGTTTCCCAAAAGAAAAAAATTCAAAAAGTTCAACAGGGTATCACCGACCACCAGATCAGGATTGAAAAATCAAAATCACGGGAACGCAGCCTTTTATCCGAACTTGAAGAAATTGATCTGAAAATCATTTCAGCCAAACAGGCACTGATCCGTCTCAACATCAATGTAAGGAAACAGATCACCCTGACAAGAGAAAAGGCCGAGGAGTTAAATCAAGTCACAAACGCGAAAGCCGTCTTACAGAAACACATGGAAAAACGGCTTGCTGCCTATTACAGGATGGGAGATATCGGCATGATGAACGTCATCTTCTCCTCGGCATCTCTGCCGGATCTCCTCAAATTTCAAGAATTTTTTCAGAGAATGCTGCGCTATGACCAGCAGGTTGTTACGAACTACAAACTGAAAATCGCAGGGCTGAAGCAGGTCCGGATCGAACTTGACGAAGAAAAAAAGCAGCTGATTACAGCCATCGCAATGGTTAAAGTCCAACAAAATGAACTCCATGAAATCCGTCAGGCCAGACAGGAGTTGCTGGTTCGGGTGAACACCGAAAAAAAACTCTACCAGCGGGCCGTCGGGGAAATGGAAAAAGCAGCTGTGGAACTTACCGCAACCATGACAAAACTGGAGACGGAGACTGCGGCTGCCCAGGCCAGAAAAGAATATGAAAAAATCAAGGCTTATCCCATCACTCCGGTTAAGAAAAGAAGACCCTCATACCTCAAAAACTTTTCCGCCCAGAAAGGGAAGCTTAACCCGCCGATTCAGGGTGTTATCGTCAAAAAATTCGGTGAAAATATCAACGGAAAATTCGGTGTTTCAACGTTTGAACACGGCATCGACATCCAGGCTTCACCAGGAGAAAATATCCTCTGCATTTTTGACGGGAAAGTCGTTTATGCTGACTTTTTACGCGGTTATGGCAAAATGATCATTATTGACCATGGAGAACAATATTACAGCCTTGTTGCCGGCGTGGGAGAAATTCTTCAAAAGGTTGACAGCCAGGTCAAAAAGGGTGATATCGTGGCCACGGTCAGTAAGCATACCGGCCTGCTCCGCCAGGGTCTGCATCTGGAGATTCGGCATGGCGCCGATCCCCTGAATCCCATGGACTGGTTGAAGAGTGAAGAACTGTCATTGCAATCAGAGTCCGGGATCAATTAAATATAATTATACGAGCACTTAGCGACCAACCCGGGCTGGTAATCATTGTCGGTCTGGACAAGAAGTGTTATATCTTAAAAGGTTAAGGCTGGTGGCACAAGGGGTATCCCTTTGTCCCTTTTTAAAAATTGATACAAAAAACCTGAAAACACAAAATTATGAAACCAAAATTCCCTTTGTCAAAAAAATGGCTTCTCGTCCTGGTGATCTGTGTTCCCATGCTTTCTATGTTCCTCTGGGAAAAAAGTACACCGGTATCCGCAAAAACCCAGGACATCTACAAAGATCTCGAGACCTTTTCCAATGTTCTGAGCCTGATCCAGAAAAATTATGTCGAGAAGATTGACGCCAAAGAAGTGATGCGTGGAGCTATCAAGGGAATGCTGAATACGCTTGACCCCCATTCTTCTTACATGAATCCTGATGATTTCAAGGAACTCCAAGTCGAAACCAAGGGCAGTTTTTCGGGAATCGGCATTGAAATCACGATCAAGGATGATGTCCTCACCGTTGTATCCCCTATTGAGGGCACACCGGCTTTTAAACAGGGGGTTGAGGCTGGAGACAAAATTATTAAAATTGAGGGTGAGTTAACCAAAGACCTCACCCTTATGGAGGCGGTCAAGAAACTGCGCGGCAAGAAGGGAACGGAAGTCACGATCTCCATCCATCGGGAGGGTTTGCTTGAGCTTAAAGATATCACCATTGTCAGAAATGTTATCCCACTGATCAGCGTCAAGTCAAAAATCCTTGAACCCGGCTACGCCTATATCCGTATCAGTACTTTTCAAGCCAAGACAACAAAAGATTTCAAAAAAGAATTAAAGAAACTTGAAACTCAAGGTGAAATCAAAGGGTTAGTTTTTGATTTACGCAACAATCCAGGAGGGTTACTTGATCAGGCTGTGAAAATCTCGGATATCTTCCTGGATTCCGGTATGATTGTCTCTACCAGGGGACGCATTAAGGACCAGAATATGGAATTCAAGGCCCATTCCGGCGGGGAAAAATTAAACTTTCCCATTATTGTCCTCGTGAACGAGGGCAGTGCCAGTGCTTCTGAAATCGTTGCCGGTGCCCTGCAGGATCACCAGCGCGCGCTTATCCTCGGTGCCCAGACCTTTGGAAAAGGCTCTGTTCAGACTGTTATTCCCATGAATGACGGGGCGGGACTTCGATTAACCACAGCCAGATATTACACGCCAAGCGGCACGTCAATCCAGGCAACTGGAATAACGCCTGATATTCTGGTTGCAACCCGGTTTGCCAAAAAAGAAGAAAACGACACCGAAAAAAAAGAAAAAAAGATTCATTTTCTCAGAGAAAAAGACCTGAAACACCATATCCTCAATGGTGATAAAAAAGAAGAAAAGGCCCCCAAAACGGACGAAAAAGAGGTTGACGAAAAAGAAAAGAAAAAAAAGGATGAAAAAACTGAAATCAGTGAACAGATCGAGCGGGACAATCAGCTGAAACAGGCCCTGATGCTGCTGAAAGGACTGAATGTCTACCGTAATCTTCAAATGAACTGAAATTAATGTTCTTCACATCGTCCAGATCATTTAATCCTAAATTGAGCGATAACTCGCTCAATTTAGGATTTTTTATTTATTTCTCTCATGGTAATCACTTCCTGATTTGTTACACTAGGACATAGTCAACTTAATCTTTATCACCATCTCCGCAAGAAGGATGAGCATGGAAAGACGATTTGAGCAGTTTCTCGGCAACAGCCCGCTATTGCAGAAGTTGAAATTGTCTCCGTCCGAGCGGGCGGAACTTATTAGGATCATTGATGAAGATTATTTTCAAAAATGTCTCAATGAAGTGATTGTGGAAATTGAAAAAATAGTCACCATTGATCCGGCTCTTCCTTTAGAAAAAATCCTTGAACAGGCCGCCGGAATCATTGTCAAGGCCATGGGCGCCGAGGCTGTCTCCATCCGCCTTCTTGATCCGACCTCGCTGCGCATGCTTTCATTGGGATCCAGTGGACTTGATGATTATAAACGGCCGTCTTCCATCCCGACCAGGGACACGATCGCCGGAAAAGTCATCCGGGAAGACCGCAGCATCCCTGTGTCCAGCATTTGCAACGATCCCAACTATAAAGATAAAAAAATTATCGAAAAAAAAGGCTATCATTCTCTGCTGGCCGTTCCCCTCCACATTCCCAAATTCTCGACAACCAACAGCGCCACCTTCGGCTCCATGCAGATTTACTATTGCGAGGACAACCGTCAATTCAGCAACGTGGAGATTATTTATGCCGAGCTGTTGTCCCGGAGAATCAGTTTTGTGCTGACCAATAAAAAAATTCTTGACCTGCAGGAGCTGAACCTTCGCAAAAAAAAGATAGCAGACAAAATTTTTGTCAAACTCAGCAACCGGGAAGGAATCAAAATCAAGGATTTTTTTCTTCTCATTATTCCCGAACTCGACAAATTTCTCCAGGTTCGAAGCTGTACCCTGTTCTCTGTTTCCAGTGATTGCCATCATATACGCGTGGAAGTACCATATCCTCTTGAATTGACCTATCACAAAATCGGCTACACTTTTACCGTATCCCATCACCCCTACTTCAACGTCGCCATCCACGGCGGCATTGAATACGGAGACAGTGCCTTTGAGCGGATCGATCCATCTTATCTATTGATAAAAGATCCCCTGCGCAGTTCGCTGATTACCTCTGGAATGCGCAATTTTGTCAAAGAAAATCAAATCCATTCCATTCTGCTGGTGCCCCTCAAGGTCGATAGTCAAGTCCGGCATCTGTTGACCTTTTACGCCGCCGACCAGAAAAGATTTTTCACTGATGAGGAGATCGAGTTGTTGATCTTCTTCGGTAAGGAGATTGTCAAGGCCTCAAAGCTTGAATTTTTAAGCGATATGCTCCATGATCTGAAAAACCCTATTGTTGCCGTGGCCGGGCTGGCTAACCGGGCAAAAAAACTTCTAAAAACGGATAAGACGGAAAATATCAAAGAAAAACTGACCACTTATCTAGACATTATTTCCAATGAAACAGTTCGAGTCCAGGATCTGGTCCTGACCATGAGCGGTGAGGGAAATGAACATCTGGTTGATCTGTGCCATATTGCCTTGCAGCGTTTTAATCTCAACGAAGCAGTCATCAGGGAGTCGAGGCGAACTGACATTATCAGCTCGGTTGAACCGTCGAAAGAACCCCTGCCTGTTTTTTGCCCTGTTTTAGGACTTGAACGTATTATTGACAACCTGTTCAACAATGCCACCAAGGCTATTCCTCCGGAAGGCGGCAAGCTGACGATGCGTTGCTTCCGGGATGGCGCAATGGCCTGTCTCCGCATCGAAAACAGTGGTGAAATACCTGCTGATCAGATTAATCAGGTCAAAAGGGGTGAAGTCAAGGGCCGCGGCCTTAATATTATTCAACGGTTTATCCTGACCCAGCATGGTAAAATCGACATTCAAACTAAAAATGGTCAAACTATCTTCACTGTAGGACTGCCCATTCACGAGTCGGACAACTGATCAAGAAAATATCGAATAAAATTTATGTCCCCTTGCGGGGTAAACAAGGAAGCGCAAAATTTTGAAGTGAGTACTTCATCATTTGATATTCAATACAGTTTGCCAAAGCAACCACCATCAACTTTAATAAATATAGAGATTACATCATGCCGACGATTCAAACCGTAACCATACTGCCGAAATTGCCCAAGCCTCTGACGCCCCTTATGAGCATTGCCAGAAACCTCTGGTGGACCTGGACACCCGCAGCCATTAACCTCTTTCAAGATATGGATCGGGATCTCTGGGACCGATGCGGTCATAATCCTGTTTTCCTGCTTGGCACCATTGAACAGCCGCGTCTTGAAGAACTTGAAAGAAATGAGATCTTCCTGGCCAGAATGAAAGAGGTTCATGCCGAACTTGAGCATTACCTCTCCTTTCAAACCTGGTATGACAGGACATTCACCCTGGAAACCAAAGGAATTATCGCCTATTTTTCTGCTGAATTCGGCTTGCATGAGAGCGTGCCCATCTACTCAGGCGGCCTGGGACTGCTGGCCGGCGATCATATGAAGTCGGCCAGCGATCTCGGTATTCCATTGATTGGTGTCGGCCTGTTGTATAAACATGGTTATTTCCAGCAATACCTGAATCCTGACGGATGGCAGCTGGAAAAAAGTCCCATGAATGACTTCACCAACATGCCCCTGGCCCAGGAAAGAGATGAGGCGGGCGAACCGCTGATGGTGGCGGTGAATTTGCCGGGCAGGGAGGTCAAAATCCGTATCTGGTCACTCCAGGTCGGCCGTGTTCCCATCTATCTTCTTGATACCGATGTTCCATTTAACAGTCAACACGACCGACAGATCACCTCGCATCTTTACGGAGGGGATCTGGAGGTTCGGCTGCAGCAGGAAATTGTTCTTGGCATAGGCGGGATTCGTGCTCTGGATGCCCTGAAAAAAATGCCCACTGTCTGTCATATCAACGAGGGTCATTCCGCTTTCATGGCGGTGGAACGTCTTCTTCATCTCATGGAAAACGACAAATTGAATTACGATGAAGCGCTGGAAGCGGTGCGGACGACCTCGGTTTTCACTACCCATACCCCGGTGCCGGCCGGCATTGATCGTTTTCCACCGCAAATGATGAGCGCTTATTTTGAATCCGAAGCCAACCGGCTTGGCCTCGGCATTGATGGATTCATGGGACTTGGCCGGATTAACCCGGACGACCGTTCAGAGACATTCTGCATGGCCGTTCTGGCCCTGAAAATGGCGGCACAGACCAATGGAGTCAGCAAGTTACATGGTGAGGTTTCCCGCAAAATGTGGGCTTCCGTCTGGCCCAGAATTCCCCAGGACGAGGTGCCGATCAGTCACATCACCAATGGCGTTCATACCCTGGGCTGGTTGTCAGGCGAGATGTCCCGTCTTTATGATCGTTATCTCGGCTCGGGCTGGATTGAAGAACCCACCAACCATGACATCTGGAAACGGATTGACCACATTCCGGATTTTGAAATCTGGCGCAGCCGGGAACGATTACGCGAGCAACTCATCTCCTTTGCCAGGGAACGGCTCAAAAAACAGTTAAAAGACAGAAACTCTCCGGTTCACAGACTAGAGGAGGCAGACGAAGTCCTGGATCCCGAGGTTCTGACCATCGGTTTTGCCCGCCGCTTTGCCACCTATAAACGGGCCACTCTCCTTTTTCGTGATCTGGAGCGCTTGACCCGTATTTTAACTAATCCTGACCGACCGGTACAGATCATTTTTGCCGGCAAGGCCCATCCCCAGGATCAGGAAGGCAAGGAACTAATTCATCGAATCATCCAGGTGGCCAGAAGGCCTGACCTGCGCAAACATATTGTTTTCATAGAAAATTACGATATCGAGGTGGCGCGCAACCTGGTACAGGGCGTGGATGTCTGGTTGAACACCCCCCGGCGGCCCATGGAAGCCAGCGGTACAAGCGGCATGAAAGTGGTGGCCAACGGCGGCATTAACCTGAGTGTCCTGGACGGCTGGTGGTGCGAAGGATATACCGGCGATAACGGCTGGGCCATTGGCGCGGGCGAGGACTATGACGACCATCATCTGCAGGATGAAATTGAAAGCAACCTGCTTTACGAACTGCTGGAAAATCTGGTCGTGCCGACTTTTTACCAGACCGGCACGAATCACATTCCGGGCGGCTGGGTGGAAATGATGAAAAATTCCATTAAAACCAACTGTCCGGTTTTCAATACCAACCGTATGGTTGAAGAATATGCGAGCCAGGGATATATCCCCAGCTTTATGATGTGGCAGACTCTGAACAAGGATAACTGGCAGGAACTGAAAAATATGGTGGCCTGGAAACGACATGTCCATAAGGTCTGGAACAAAGTCAGTATTACTGACCTCCAAGTTCCTTTTGAAGGCTCTCCCAAAGTGGGCGACCGGCTGCCCATCAGGGTTACCATCGACCTTGGCTCCCTCAAACCAGAGGAGGTCCGGGTTGAGGCCTATATCGGTCGTCTTGATGCGGAGGGGAAAATCCCCAAAGGAGCTCCTTTACCATTGTTTGCCACGGATGAAAACAAAGGGAAAAAATACACTTTTCAAGGATCAATGCTTTGTCTTTCCAGCGGCAAAATCGGCTTCTCCATTCGTTGCTATCCATACAAGAAGGGATTAACAAACATGTTTGATCTCGGCCTGTTGACCTGGTGGGAAACGGAATAACTCCCTGCTCTTTCCTTGTCTCCCTGATGCTGTGCGGTGTTTTTCTCATGTTAATTTTTACAACACGACGTCAGTGCCTGAAAATAAGATCAAAAAAATGATTGACAAGCCTCTTCAGGAGACGCAATATATAATTTCCATCGGGGTGCTGCCAATTTGGTTAGCACTTAATATTGTAAGAGTTAATAACGAATCAGATGTAAAGTTCGTCAGTTACGATAAAGGCTGAGCGGACCTAAGGGTTTACTCAAAAATATATTCACAGAATTGAGGTGTGAATGTGACATAGATTATGTCAATCTGATTGAGTGAAACCGCAGGCGTAGCAGGGCTACGTTGCGGATTTCGAGATTGAAGATCGGCTTAAGATATGTTGCAGTTGTGCCTCAAAATGTGAACTTATTTCTGAGCGAGCCCTAAGATCAGACATTTTAAGAGGAAGAAAAAATGGCGTGCAAAACAGGAACAAAGAAAAAAACGGTAAAGGCAGGCAGTAAGAAAAAAAGAAAAGTTATTATTTCAACAGAATTCACCCTTACCTCGCCTGAATCCGAGTCCGTTTATCTGGCAGGGGATTTCAACGATTGGGACCCAACCCAGTATTCCATGCGGAAATATAAAAACGGCGTCTGCAAAAAGAAACTCAAATTGAAACCGGGCCGTTACGAATATCAGTTTATCGTTGATGGCAAGTGGCAGATTGACCCGGAAAATTCAGATAGTCATGTAAACATCCATGGCACAAACAATTCAGTAATCACCATTGGTGAGGAGGTCATTGAGTACAAATAATCTATCCCTTATTGAATTGAGCGTTCAACCAACCATGAATTGACCTCCGGAATAGTTTTGATTGTTTGAAATGCAAAAAAAAAGCTCCGTGGTTCATTGACCACGGAGCTTTTTTGGTGACCTGACAAACAGAATTCTACTCGGCAATAACCAGTTTCACCAGTTTGTCTCCAGGTTTTACCGCGTCACCAACCTTCACGGAAATCTTCTCAACCACACCAGCCGCTTCAGTGACCACCGGAGTCTGCATCTTCATGGCTTCAAGCATGATCAGACGGTCTCCTGCCTCAACCTTCTGACCGGACTCCACCACAACCTCACAGACATTAGCAGAAAAAGGCGCCCGCAGATCACCGATAGTGGCTAGATCAGCTATCTCCTCCTTGCTCATCTCGGCCTGCTTGGCTGCCCCTGCCGCAGCCTGTTCAGCCTCCATGACATAAACCCGCTGAAAATGATCGACATTCAGGTAAACATTAATGTTACCGTCTTCATTTTTCTGTTTCGGACCGACCTGAATGAGATGCTCCTTGCCATTGCAATCAGTAAATTCGATGGTCTCGCCAAGGGTAAAACCGCCCCGTTTAAGAAAAATACTGGGCGGCAGCACATAGGACCGGCCGAATTTCTCTTCAAACTTGAAAAAATCAACCGCATCATTGGGATGTTGGAGATAGGTGACCAGCTGCTGTTCCGTGGGCTTGTAACCAAGGCGCTCCTCCAGGGTCTCACGCTCCTTGTCGATATCCATATCCTCAATTTCTTCAATGCCGCCCTCTTCCTCAAGGGTTTTGCGCCAGTCAGGGCCAAAGGCCTTTTCATAAATCCAGTCGGCAGGCTGATAAAAGGGGAAAGGCCCGTATTTACCGAGAAGAAGATTTTTCAAGTCTCCTGAACAGTTGCCGTAGCGCTCACCCTCCATAACATTGCTGACAGCAGTAGTCCAAAGAATCTGGGAACCGGGCGTCACGCTCCAGTAATTACCGAGTTCCTTCTGTACCCTGGGAAGCTCATCATGGAGAATTTCAGGCATCCGGTCAAGAAAACCGCCCTTGACCGCCTGTTCAAAGCTGCTGCCCATGGCGCCACCAGGAAGTTTATGAATCTGCACAGTGGGCAGAAATCCCTTGAACTGGGATTCAAACAACTCATAATGCGGCCGTTCGTCCCTGAGGATTTCAGATGTTTCAATCACCGCGTCTACATCAATTCCCACGGCAGTCTTGCCATACTCTTCCAGGGTCTGAATGACGCTGAGCAGCGGCGGCGGGCCGAAATAACCGGTAAAGGCATGATCGGCGGCATCGACAATGGTAGCGCCGTTCAGGATTGCGGCAGTAATACGGCCGATATCATTGCCATCGGTATTATGACCATGATAATGAATCACCATATCAGGATACTTGTCTTTAATGGCCGCAACCAGATCACCAATCCGCTTAGGTGTACCCAGGCCGCCATGATTCTTGATGCACAGCAGGATCTCATCACCAGTCACCTCAAGAATCTCACCAACTTTTTTCACATAATAGTCGTCCGTATGTTCAGGGCCGGTGGAAAAACAGATACAGGGCTCCAGAATCTTGCCCGCCAACTGCACTTCCTCAAAAACGGACTGCATATTGGGAATGTGATTCATGAAATCAAAAACACGCCAGACATCCACATACTTGGCAAATTCTTTCACCGTAAAACGGATGACATTCTGCGGATAAGGCCGGTAACCAAAAAGATTCACTCCCCGACACAGGGTCTGAAACATGGTGTTGGGCATCTTCTGGCGCAGCAGTTCGAGCTTTAAAAATGGATCAACCTGTTTACGGAGAATATCCACATGCACTGAGGCGCCGCCGGTAATTTCCAGGGAAAAATAGCCGGCCTTTTCCCTGGCTTCGGCGGTCAGCAGATCCGTGTGCAGCAAAATTCTATTTTTAAAGTCGGACTGGGATAAATCGCGGGCCGTGTTACAGATGACATAGTCATCAATGCTCCGCAGATTTTTCAGCACTTCGTTTATACTCATACCTTGAACAATTCGGTCCATGGTAACTCCTTTTTGTTGCAGGGGCGAAGGGACAAAGGGACAAAGGGTCAGAGGGGTTACCCCCTTTGTCCTTTAGCCACTAAGTCACTTATCCCATCATATGTAACCTGGTGAAAACGTTATATACAAGCCGCATCATGCGTAACCATACGGCTTGTATAAAAAAATTACGAAAAACTTGACTTGTCAATATTTGGCAGTGCTTCAGATGTGTACAAGCAGGCTTGCGAACTCTGGTAAACCTATTATGAGTCAGACTGATCGTACTCAGCTGGAGTGCTGCCGAATATTAACCATCAGGCAGCGTATTTATTTTCCTTTTTATGATGAATTTCGGCAATCAACCGGGCCAGCTTGTTCACCTCGGAGACATCCACTGTGTAATCAAAGAGATGCTGGTGGGTCTCAAGATAGGAGGTGTCAAAATCACCTTTTTGGAAATCCGGATCATTGACCAGATTCAGATAAAAAGGAATCGTGGTCTTTGGCCCGGTGATGACATAATTTTTCAGACAACGGCGGAGGCGGTCCACGGTCTCATGCCATGAAAAACCAAAGACGGTAAGCTTGACCAGCAGTGAATCATACACCTCCGGAATAGTAAAACCCTGATAGACAAAACCGTCCAGGCGCACACCGTAGCCACCCGGCGAACGATAGACGGAAACCGTCTTGCCACCTTCCGGCATAAAATCATTTTGCGGATCTTCCGCATTGATGCGCATCTCAATGGCATGGCCGCGTAACTGGACATCTTCCTGGGCAAAAGCCAGCTTTTTCCCGAGGGCCAGCTTGATCTGGGTGCGGACAATGTCGATGCCAGTCACCATTTCAGACACGGTGTGCTCTACCTGAACCCTTGTATTGATCTCCATGAAATAAAAATTCTTGTCATGATCAATAAGAAACTCCACGGTACCGGCATTAAAATAATTGGCTGCCCTGGTTGCCTTTACCGCTGTATCACAAATCCGGTCGAGAAGGTTCTGATCAGGAATCATAGAGGGAGCAATCTCAACCAGTTTCTGGTTCCTGCGCTGAATGGAGCAGTCACGGGTGCCCAGATGAACCGTGGTGCCGAACCGGTCGGCCATGACCTGAACTTCCACATGCTTGGGCTTTACAACGACCTTTTCAAGATAAACATTTTCATCATTAAAGGCAGCCTTGGCCTCGGCCCGGGCCACCGGATACTCGATCTTGAGCTGTTCGTCGTTTTCAACCAGACGAATACCCCGGCCACCGCCGCCGGTGGTGGCTTTGAGCATGATGGGATATTTATACTCGGCGGCAAAGTCCAGGGCCTCCTGCAAACCGGCATCGCCTAAAGAAAGATTCGACGTTCCAGGCACCATGGGGATACCGGCTTCCTTCATGATCTGCCGGGCAATCACCTTGTTTCCCAGATTATGAATCACCTCGCTGGACGGACCAATGAAAATGATTCCGTTTTCCTCGCAGGCCCTGGCAAAATCAGGATTTTCAGCCAGAAAACCATAGCCGGGATGAATGGCGTCAACATCATGATTTTTTGCCGCTTTAATGACTGTATCAATATTGAGATAATCGGATCGCGGCCCATCCCCTATCAAGACAGCTTCATCCGCCACGCGGATATGCAAAGCAGCGCTGTCCGGTGTTTCATAGATTGCCACGGCAATATGACCAAGCTCCTGGATGGCACGAATTATCCGCAGGGCTATTTCACCACGGTTCGCAACAAGTATCTTCTTTTTCAAAAGGACACCTCTTTTTCGCGTTTTAATAAAAAACGATTTATTTCATGGTCTACAACATAGATTTCTTACTGAACAGACGAACAGGCAAGATTGACCTGATCAACACAGAAAATTAACACAGAAAGGGAATCTCGGCAAGCAGAAACGGAAAGCAAATAGTCTGACAGCCTATTGCTATTTCCTTTTACGCACACTGCAATCCTATAAACAGAGCCTTTTCACCAGACCGGATTTCCGTTCAATCCTTTTGTTAACCGCCTGTCGGAAAATCTGACGACTGCCGATGATTTCAACGGATTTTCTGGCCCTGGTTACTGCAGTATAGACCAACTCCCGGCTCAGAACCTTTGACGGACTGTCCGGCAAGACAAGGAGAAGATGATCAAACTCGGAGCCCTGGCTTTTATGCACGGTCATGGCAAAAACCGTCTCGCGGCTCGGCAGGCGAAGAGGCAGCATCTTTTTGACGGCGTCTCCGTCCATAAAAAAAACACGCAGCTGTCCGTCATTCTCCCTGTCCCTCAAACAGATACCGGTATCGCCGTTATAGAGCTGTTTTGTGTAGTCATTGCGGCTCACCATCACGGGCCGGCCATGGAAAAATTCTTCCTGATCCGCCCCCTGCAGGTAGCCTCTGACCAGTTGATTGATATTCTGAGAACCAAAGGGTCCTTTTCTGAGAGCGGAGAGAATAGCAAAGCGCCCCATCTTCTCCAGGGCCTGTTCAGGTTCAGAGACGAGGGCCAATTCCCTAAAATAATGGACATGGGCCGACAGGACCGACTCCAGGCTGACGGATGATAACTCATAGTCGCGCCAACTGATTTCCCCTCCTTTTTCATCTGCCAAAATCTCCAGGGCCAAATCCGCCTCACCCTGATTCACGGCGCAGCTCAAGCGGTGAATTCCACTGTCCGGGCCGAACCGATAACTTTTGGACAATTCGACAATTCCGTCTTTATGACCAGGGCCCGGGGTGAGTGACAGACTTAGTGTGCAGCCAAAATCAGCGCATAATTTGACAAAATCAGGACTGAACCCGGCAGCACCACCCAGGCAGATATCCCCCAGCACGGCGCCGGGCTGGACTGAAGAAAGCTGATTGCGATCGCCGAGAAGAAGCAGTCGGCAGTCCTTGGGAAGAGCGGTCATCAGTGCGGCCATCAGGGGCAGATCAACCATGGAGGCCTCATCAATAATGACGAGATCCGCAGCCAGGGGATTATCAGCATGATAGCGAAATCCTTGCCTTCCCCAGCCCAGCAGACGATGGACGGTAACAGCCTGTTCCGGTATTTTTTCCCTGACTGCCTCATCACAGGCCAGATTTTTTTTGACCCCGGAAATGGCCTGCCGCAGCCGGGCCGCTGCCTTGCCG
The DNA here is from genome assembly GCA_029933005.1 of Deltaproteobacteria bacterium. Lineage (GTDB taxonomy): Bacteria > Desulfobacterota > Desulfobulbia > Desulfobulbales > SURF-16 > JAGHCC01. The sequence goes on along the minus strand of JAOZOY010000012.1, from coordinate 37,881 downwards.
GTGGGTGCGGCCAACAGCACATTCTTACCACCTTGTTCGATGTAAAGAGCCAAAACTCCGGCCACGGTGGTCGTTTTACCGGTTCCGGGCCCGCCGCTGATCACACAAAAGCGATTGCTCAGGGCTGCCACCGCCGCCACCTTCTGCCAATCCACCTCATTGCTGTTTTTGGGAAAAAATCTGTTCAGACCATCCCGCAACCGTTCCCGGTCAAGTAAATCCAGCCGGAGACCGCTTCTCTCTCTGATAAATTCCGCAACGACTTTTTCATATTGCCAGTAGCGCTGCAGATAGAGAAGAGGCGGGTCAAGGATCAGGGGGAAAAACTCTCCGGGCCGACCAACAACCGGGCTTAGCGCAAGACTTTCCAGCCACGGGTCAAGCGCTGGAAAAGACATCATACTGCCGTCAACTTCAATAGTCCTGCCGGCGTATTCCTCAAGATCAAGACAGATATGGCCCTGACCGGTCTTATGACTGACAAGACGGGCAGCCATGGATAATTCTTCGTCATGCCGTCCGGAAAGACGGATCATGAAATCGGCAAAATGGCGATCAAGGAGAGTGAAGGAAGAATCCGGCATGTGAATTTATTTTGTGTTTTTCGTGGCTAAGAAAATATCATTTTCCGCATAAGTAATGACCCAACGCCTCAATCCATTCCAGTTCCGGCCGATCATAAAAAACTCCGAACTCAGCCCCGGCCTCGGCCTTGATACCGCGCAGAAAAAGATAAAAGACGCCACCGAAATGTAAATCATAACGATATTCGGGCAGACGGGCACCAAGGTACTGATGCAGGGCCACGGTGTAGAGATGGTATTGCAGGATGTACTGATCCCGGGCCATGACCTCTTGCAATCTTTCCTGGTTATAATCCACTATTTCCGCACCAAGATAATTTGATTTCCAGTCCACCAGATAATAGCGGTTGTCCTGCTCAAAGACCAGATCGATAAAACCCTTTAAAAAACCGGCAGGCAGGGAATGAACTTTTGCAAGCACGGGATGTATAGAGGCTGAATGGCTGTCCGCCAGGGGAAAATAAAACTCCATTTCATTTAAACGCTGCCCCAACCCCACCCTTTCAAGGGTCAAAGCTGGATTTTGAGCATAAAGAGGAGTTGAAACCAGATCGGCAAGCATGCGGGTAATCACATCCCGCCAGTGGAGTTCAAAACCGTAAGCGGTCAATTTATCTTCAACATAGGCGGCGATTTTATCCGGCTCCTTGCGCACCTCGGTAAAATCAAGATGCTCAAGCACATCATGGAGAAAGATGCCCGGCCCGGCCCCTTTCGGGAAGGTGAATATGGATTTTTTTTCACCCGCCTCTTCTTTGCCAACCTCCTGGGAACTAAAATCATAATCCGGCAGCTCGGCTGCGTGACTGCGGCTGGAAGTTAAACCCGAAAAACTGGTAATCCGCCAATCCCGCACAATCCGACCAGCAAATTCCGGCAAAAAAAGTTCCCTCTCTTCCTTGATTTTTCCCTCTTTATCATTCTCACCGGCATCGGGCAGGACTTCAATGGAGATGGCGCCATGTGATTTTTCGGCAAGGGGCTCCAGATCCGCCATAATCTCCCCATCGCTTAAGTTTTTAAAACATTTTGCCACATCACGGAAATCATCTCCCTCCCGGTGATGCAGGAGCCAGGCCAGGGCAGAACTACCGGCCCCGTTAAACGGACCCCAGGCCAGATAGCAACGATACACGGCCCGAGTCAGGGCCACATAGAGAAGACGCAGATTTTCGGCCAGCTCCTCCTCCATGGCCATAGCTCGATGCGTCTTGACCTGATCCGACCCCAGTTCCAGCATGACGCGGTTGTCCTGATCCGGCAGATGAAAGGGGAAAACGGTTGATTTTATCAGACGTGAACCGCTCCAGCAGAAGGGGCAGAAGACCACAGGGTACTGCAATCCTTTAGCCTTATGAATAGTAATAATTCGCACCAGCTCAGAGTCACTTTCCAGGCGTAATTCATATTCCTCATTTTTCCTGTTGTCCTGCAGATGTTCTTCAAGAAACTTCAACAGGCCGACCATGGAAGTTTCCCGTTCAATGGAGGCCTGATGCAGAACTTCACCCAGATGAAGGACATTTGTGAGCTGCCGTTCGCCGTCTTTTTTGCGCAGCAGGCGGGGCCGAACCTCTTCCCGGTCAAGCAAAGCACGAAACATCCGCGCAAATCCACGTTTAAGCCAGATCTGCCGATATTCCCGGAAAGAGGAGAGCCAGTGCTGCCAATTTTCATCTTCCTGCAGACCAAAAAGCAGCGAGCAATCCCCGCCCAGGATATCGGTTGCCAGGGCCGCTTTAATCTTCATTTCATTTGCAGAATCAGCCACCGCAGTCAGTACCCGAAACATTTCCCTCGCCTGGATAGACAAAAAAAGATCCTCGTCCGACTGAATCACGGCGGCGATTCCATGGTTCGCAAGAATATTCCTGGCCTGACGCGCCTCTTTATTCGTCCTGACCAGGATGGCCATATCGTTGGGCCCCAGAGGATCATCACCGATTTGGGCTCTACCCTGGTGACCAAGAGTCAGCAGACGATTGATCTCGCCAGCCACCGCCGTTAAAATCATCTCACGGGCCGGATCAACTTTGATTCCCTTTGTGGCGGACCCAGACCGGTCGGCAACCCAGAGAACCAGAGACTCTTCCCCATCCATCTTGAACAATTTACGTTCCGGCAGAGAAGCAGGCAAAACCTGCGTAAAAGAAATTTCCGAATAATAAAAGGGATCATGGGGTTGATCAAAAATGGTATTGACGGCCTGAATCATGCCCGACTCGGAACGATAATTAACATCCAGGGTAAACGATTCTTCCAAATCCCTGACAGCCTTGAAATAGGCAAATATATCCGCTCCTCTAAAACTGTAAATGGCCTGTTTCGGGTCACCGATCAGGTAGAGAAGAGGAAAGCGATCACAGGGCACCGAATCTGCTTTGTTATCGACCTGATCGCATACCGATGTATAGCTCACAGGCCGATGCCTTGCATTTCCGGTACCCTGTAATCGCTTACAAAAATGGAGGTTGCCTGAATTCTGATGTTTTACCTCATGATCGGTTACGAGAAGACAGCCTGGATCAGGCCGGTAGATAGACGTAAAAATATCATACTGGACCGGATCGGTATCCTGGAACTCATCAATCAGGGCGGCCGGAAACTTTTCCCGTACGGCCTTGGCCAGGGCAGCGCCACCTGCTCCATGCAGTCCGTCATTAAATTGATGGAGAAGATCGTCAAAGCCAAGGATATTGCGCTGCTCTTTGCGACGGGACAATTCCTGCCGGCAGTAAGCAAAGAGGTTGCCTTTCAGAGACAATAGATAGCTGTTGTAACCATCCACAAGTTCCTGCCGCCTCTCTTCAAGACTTTGGCAGAGATCAAAAAAATAATGTCGGGGAGCTTCATGATTTTTTTTGACGCCCTTCTCAAGACTTGCAGTGGTGAACTTAATAAAAAATTTGCCAAGATCAGGAGAAAAATGGTGACTGTCAGTCAAAAAAAGCTGATCAAGCTCATCCAACCAGACCGACAGATTTTCTTTCTTGTAAGAATTTTTCTTCAAAGCCTCGGTCTGTTGCAGCAAATCACAAACCTGTTCACGGGCCACGGGCCACTCTGTTTTGACCCTGGCAAAAGCCCGCGAAAAATCATTTTCCAGGCTGACAAGAACATCGGGATCAGGAAGCTGCCCCTCGTTCGGGATCAATCCCTGACCGACTCGTCCCTGGCGAAAAAGATTAAGAAGAGAGTCCGGCGTAAATGATTTCCGGCAAAAGGACCTGAAACCCGGTGCAAAATTTGCCGACTGTTGCCGCCAGTAATCCTCGACAATCTCCTCCTCGAGTTCGCCAATATCGGCAACAAGCTCGGTCTCGAAAAGAGCGCCGCTCTCCAGACAGTTTTCCCGCAGCATCCGCTGGCAGAAACCATGGATAGTAAAAATGGCGGCTTCATCGAAATCACGCAGCGCATCCAGCAGACGGCAGCGGGCCTGTTCGTGATCATCCAACCCCTCCAGTAAACCTTCAAACAAAGGAACCTCGCTCCGGCCCACTCCAATGGCATCAAGCAGTTCCCTGATCATCTGCCGCACCCGCATCCGCAAATCCTCGGTGGCGGCAATGGTATAGGTCACCACCAGAATCTCCCGGATGGAAAGACCCCTTTCCAACAACAGCCTGAGAACCAGGGCCGAGATGGTATAGGTCTTGCCGGTGCCGGCGCTGGCATCAATCAGATGCCTGCCGTTTAAGGGGATTGTAAGTGAATTAAACATGGATTTCAGACATAGTATTTATCATCCTGCCATTTCATGGAATTGCTTTGTATGTATCCCGATATTTGATTAAAGGATTCTTCATATTAGCATTTCACCCGGTTACATTGGTGTCAATTTGGCAATCTCGGACATCAACACCTTTTCACCGTATCCATCAAACAACACATCTACCTTGCCGGCTTTGCGGTCTAAAATGGCTGTCACCACACCGGCGCCAAAAATGCAGTGGCGGACCATCACCCCTTCGGCAAGTTCCTCTATGCCGAGAAAACCCACTTCTTTTCGCTGATGCTTCCTTTTCTTCTTCAGCTTGTCAAATGGTTTAAGCGATGAGTCAATGGCCTTAAGATAACGATTGGCCATATGGATATCTTTGGCATTTATCGTTTCTGGTGCTGATGTCTTGCCCTGCTGAATAGCCAAACCCAGTTTATCACTGAGTCCCAGGTTTGTCTCATAAAGAAAACGGCTGGCCGGCAACGGGGCCTTGTCAATAAAGGTGTAAGGAAAACGGGCGGAACCAGCCTTCTTGTGTTTGTTCAATCTCTTGTCCTGTGGATGGATGAATACCACCTTCCGGATGGCCCGGGTCATGGCCACATAAAAAAGTCGACGTTCATCTTCCAGATTATCAAAGGCCGTTTGGCTATCGTCAGACAGTAAGGGAAAAGAACCCTCCTCCAGGCCGGGGATGATAACCAACGGCCATTCCAGTCCCTTGGCCCGGTGGATTGAGGTAATCAGCAAATGATCTCCTTCCGGGGCGGTATCTGTCCGGCGCAGATGATTAATTTTCTCAAGAAAAGAACCCACGGACAGATCAAGTCGCCTGGAAAAACGGATAAAGGCCTGGCAGGTTTTGATCCTGTTTTCAGCAATGGCGCTCCGGGTTGATATTTTACGGTAAAAGCTGAAAAGCTTACTTTTTCCGACCACCGTATCCATGATGGTCAGGGCCTTGGAAAAAGGAGGCATGTTTTGTATTTCATGCCACAATTCCGCAGCATCTTCAAGTTGTGTTTGAATAAATTGCGGCAGTGAGCTGCGGACTTGCGCGAGGATGCGCTGGGGGGCCTGTTCCGGCATCCTGGCTATTTCCCGGGCAAGAAAAGATATTTTATCCCGCTTGAGGCCAAGATGGGGGTTCGTCAACATTGCCTCAATGATGTCAATTGTTGTTTCCAGCCCCTCGTCTCCCAGGCTGCCGCAACAGAGTTTCAGGTGGCCGATCAAGGATTTAATCTCCCGGCATTCAAAAACGTTTTCGTGGCCCAGAAGGCGGTAAGGAATACCTGCCTCCAGCAGGGCAAGCTCCACCGGCACACTCATGGCAAACATTCTGACCAGCACCGCGCCATCTCTCAGTTTATTCCCCTGGTCCGTCCACTCTTTGAGGATGGCAAGGATCGGGTGTAATTCTTTGTCCTCACGGCAACTCAATAAACTGTCACAGGTCGTGGCAAAAGAGAGACAGAGTTTCCTGTCCCGCATTTTGTTATTGGCAATAAGATGGTTTGCCGCAAGAGAAAGCCGGTGTCCGTAGCGGAAGGTGTATGAAAGTGTGTAGGTTTTCGCCTTTGGGAAATCATCCTGAAATCGATAGGTGATATACTCGGGTTTGGCCCCCCGCCATTCATAAATACATTGATCCTCATCACCTACCACCATCACTTTTGCCCGTCTTCCGGCAATGAATTTAAGCAGTTGCTGCTGGACTTCATTGATATCCTGATATTCATCAACAATAATATGATCCATATGGTCGGCAACCCAGCTTGCCAATTTCTTATCTGCGAGCATCGCTGTGACCGGCTCATAGATCAGGTCGGCATAGAAACGGATTTTTTGGGCTTTCCTGCTCTTTTCAAAGAGCAAAAATGCCTCAATGAAATACTCAAAACAATGATCAAGGTTAAGACCGTCATATAATTGTGCCGCAGGCATGGTCTCCGATTTGACCAAATCAATGAAGGTGAGAAAACTCTCCAGATTCTCTTTGGCAAGCCATTCCTCACTGCCGCCATACTGATCCAGGATGTGGCGAATGCTCTCTTTGGCTAGCTTTTCGATGAGGAATTCTTCTGTTTTCAGGGTGTAGGCAGGCAGAGCCCCTTGCCGGGCAAAGCTGTTAACAAGACGCAAGCCCAAGGAGTGAAAGGTGCGCACTTCGGGAAACGGCAGACCGGCCGGGGCCAGGATACCATTCATCTTGGCGGCAAAAGAATCGCGGGCGGATTTATTAAACATCAGGATCAGCAGGTGATTGGCCGCGACTCCCTGTTCGAGCAGGTGTTTCACCCGGGACACCATGGTGGTTGTTTTGCCGGAACCAGCCACAGCGCTGACCTTGGCATGACCGCCTGAGTGAGTGATGATATGTTGTTGTTCTGTTGTTAGATTCATGGGAGGGCGCGCTTACTTGACACTGAATCCGTCACTCTCTTTCTTTGCAGAAATATGACCAGCCCATACAAAAGGATACCCAGCGGGAAAAACGCATACTTGACATCAGGGCTGAAATTCAGAAGTGAAGCAACGGCTCCCGGATGAAAAAGAATAAAAGCTGCTGCCAAAAAAAAAGGTATTTCATAAAGCTTATTTTTGGTTAAACACCATCCTTGAGCCGCACACTCAAAGGCGGACATGCCTATCATGGCCATTGTAAATATGAGCAGAGCATGGGACCAGCTGTTAATGTTATGCAAAATCAGCTCAGGGTTGAAGACAAACATAAATGCTATCACTGACGTCCTTATATCGTACAAAAAACCCTGGATACCTGTGGCGATAGGTTCTGAGTCGGCAATAGCGGATGCAGCGTAGGCGGCAAGACCAACCGGTGGAGTGTCATCGGCAAGAATACCAAAATAAAAACAAAACAGATGGGCGGACATAATCGGTATGGCAAAGCCATAGAGACCGCCAACTTCGACAATGATCGGGGCAGTCAATGAGGCCATGACAATATATGTCGCCGTTGTCGGCAGTCCCATACCAAGAAGCAGACTTGCCAGGGCGGTAATGACAAGCAAGAAAAATATATTGCCCATTGCCAGGTTCTCGACAATCATGGTGATCATGCCGCCAATTCCCATATTGACCACCCCGACAATAATCCCTGCGGCCGCACAGGCCAAGGCAACGGATATCATGTTCTTTGAGCCTTGAATCAAACCATGGGTTATAATGCCAAGCCCCTTCCTGCAGCCATGCAGCAGCCCTGTTTTTTTCAGGCACGACACCCTGATTTCCTGATAAAAAATAATCCCGAATAAGACCATGATTGCCCTGAAGGCTGCCAATTCCGGAGAATGGCGCAAGATGATCAATTCGTACAGCAACGTCACCAGAGGAACGAGGTAGTGCAGGCCGTTTTTAAGGGTTTTCTTGAACTGGGGAAGATCTTCTTTGGAAAGTCCTCTTATCCCTAATTTGTCGGCCTCAAGATGGGTGATACAAAACAGGCCGAAATAGGAGACACAGGCGGGTATTGCCGCAGCCCTGACAACCTCTAAATACGGGACATTGACATATTCGGCGATAATAAAAGCCGCAGCCCCCATGATCGGTGGCATAAGTTGTCCGTCGGTGCTTGAGGCAACTTCAATGGCTGCCGCTTTTTTCGCCGGATAACCAATTTTTTTTATCAGAGGGATAGTAAACGGGCCGGTGGTGACAATATTAGCAATGCTTGAGCCGGAAACCAGCCCGGTAGCACCGCTGGCAACCACTGCTGCCTTGGCAGGTCCGCCCTTGTATTTGCCCAAAAAAGCCAGAGCCACATCTGTAAAAAAATGACCAGCGCCCGCCTTTTCCAGTAAAGACCCTAAAAGGACGAATAAATAGACAATGGACGCAGACACCCCCAGTGGAATTCCGTAAATTCCCTCAGTGGAAAGTGTGATATTGCTCAGATATTTGCGCAGCGATACCCCCTTAAATGCTAGTAAATCCGGCATATGGGGGCCAAGAAAGGCGTAGCAGGTAAAGACTATGGCAATAATCGGCAAAGCCGGGCCGATGACACGGCGAGTTGCCTCCAGCAGAAGAAGAACAAGAACCACGCCAATGACCAGATCGCGGTTCAGCGGCATTCCAGCCCGCATGGCCAGGCCCGCATAATCAAAAACGATATACAGAGCACTTATGGCCGCGACAATGGCAAAACAGTAATCCATTATCGGGATGCGGTCGGTTACAGATAGAAATTTGAAATTTTTTTTGGGGTGTTTCAGGCAGGGATCAAGCAAAAACAAGAGAGTAAGAGCAAAACAAAGATGAATTGCTCTTGTCTGAGTGCTGCCAAGAACAAGAAAACCTGCCAGGGCCAACTGGAACAATGCCCATGAAATTGCCACAAATGCAACAAGGAGGTTTTCGTGCTTGCGCAGGCGGCGGATATCTCCGGTTTCTGCACGGAGCAGTTCCTCTGCGTATTGTTTGTCTATGACGGAACTCATACAGCAGACCTCGTCAACGTTTAAATAATTAGCCGCTAAAATTTGGGCAATTTATTCCTCGTTATTCCGGCTGACCACATGCCGAAACGACGTAGAGGTCTGGACAGAAAACTTTCTTCGAAAGGGGGATGCCTTGAGCGGCATCCCCTTTATCGCATCTTACTGAACCAACTCAGGATTAATATACCGTACCAGGCCTGCCTCTTTATAATATTTCAGGGCCCCTTGGTGAATGGGAACAGAAAGCCCCTGAAGCATGTTCTCCTTTGTCAGCTGCGCATAGGCAGGATGCAATTTTTTAAATGCTTCAAGATTTTCAAACACTTCCCTGGTGATGGCATAAACGATTGTGTCATCAAAATTTTTCGAGGCAACAAATGTTGCTTTCACACCGACAGATTCGATATCGTCCTCGTTGACCGCATTCGGATAAAATTTTGCGGGAATAACCGCCTTGGTGTAATAAGGATATTTTTTGAGCAAATCGTCTATTCCAGGGCCATTGATTGGCACAATTCTTACTTTTATCCGGCCTGACGTCGCCTCTTTAATATTGCCGTTCGGGTGGCCGACAGTATAGAGAAAAGCATCAATTTTTTCATCCTGCAGGAGTCCGGGAGCTTCCACTGCCTTGACCTGTTCTGCATGGATACTGTCAAGACTCATTCCATAGGCTGCAAAAACATCTTTTGAATTCTGAAGTTGTCCGGAGCCGGGATTACCGACATTCACTCTTTTTCCCTTGAGATCAGCAACTGATTGCACCCCACTTCGTTCTGAAACGATGAGAGTAATTGATTCAGGGTAAATTGAGAAAACAGCTCGCAGGTCTTTTTGTGGTCCGCGTTGTGACCACTCTGCAAGGCCGTTATAGGCTTGATACTGTCTGTCGGATTGGGCGATACCAAACTCCAGTTCACCGGTTAAAACAGCATTAATATTATAAACCGAACCACAGGTTGATTCCACCGTCGCCTTGATGCCATAGTCTGAGTTTTTATTGACCATACGGCTGATGGCGCCACCGGTAGGATAATAGACTCCTGTGACACCTCCTGTGCCGATGGTGACAAAAGTTTTACCGCAAACTGTTGATTCTGCGAAGAAAACAAAAAGGACCAAACCTAAAAAGAAAAAAAGTTTTTTCAAAAATTACCTCCATTTTTTTTCATCACTTTGCTGTCATCTGATCAAGCATATCAAGAGGGCTGATGGCAGGATTACGCATACTTTTAATACTACAGCGACATTTTCTACAAACACATCTGCTAAGCCGTCATTCCGGCATGTTTTCAGCCGGAGGTAAGCGTAGACTCCGATCCAGTGACGTTGCCTTTGTATCACTCCAAAAATCCTGGATCGAAGTCTACGCTTATCTTACGATAAGGACTTTCGGGAATGACAAAAAAATGGCAACATGTAGTTTTTACGAAACTATCATTAAATGAAATTTCAGTTCAGGTTGAATCTGTCCGGCAAGAATAGTTGATCGATCAGACAAAAACAAGATCCTGATCAAAATTCAAGTCCTTAATCATCAACCTCGCACATTCGCTGAGACGAAGCCCGAAACGGTGTAAATATTCGGGTTGGATTAAAATCCGTGCTAAAATCCATCAACCTAATGTTACGAGTTCCTGCAGAAATTCATGCCGCTGTTGCATCTGCTGCTGAAGCCAGCGGAAAAAGCATCAATCAGTGGGCAGCAGGCGTTTTAGACAAAGCCAGTCATGCTCTCTAACATTCTCATGCCAACAGCCATCTTGGCACAGTAAAGCCGAATAAAAACAAAAGATAATCGGGTAGCCAGGGGGGCTCCCCCAGCCCATTATTATCGCGACCTACTATTTTCGTCGCTACATCAAGTGGTTATTTATATTTTACTTTTTTCTTATATTATTTTATTGAAATTTATGCGTAACTGAAACTCCATTTTTTAACTTGAAACAATGCAAAATAATGTTTAATGCTTTAATAATGATATCTGTTTGATTCCAATTGGAATGATAAACGATAAAGAGATCGTCAAGATCTAAAACTATGCTAAAGTCCTTAAAATTTCTTCATCAACCGTATAGATACCGCATCCTCACACCTTCTCTCGTTTCATCTGTGTCCAGGATCTCTTCTCTACCGATTTTTCTTTTGTTCCTGTTTTTTTTAACGCTTTTTTCCCCTCATCTCTGCCTGGCGGTGAACCTCACTATGGGATGGACTGCCAATGGGCCGGAAGAAAACATCCAAGGCTATAACATTTATGTGGGAACATCAAGCCGCTATAACGATGATCAGCAACGCAAGGATAACTTTCATTACGAATATGTTATTGATCTTAACACAAAACTATCCTGTTCCCTCCCGGCCATGGAAAGCTGCACGGTTCTATCGGACAGTATATTGAGCTGTGCTGATCTGAATGAAGAAAATCCCACCTGTACATTTTTGAATTTGCCGCAAAACACTACTTTCTATTTCACTGCCACAGCGTTTAATAATCTTTCTGAAAGCGATTATTCTGATGAAGCCGCATACCTGCCAACGACTCCAGAGACGGATACTGATGGTGACGAACTGGCAATGTGGGGCATGGACTGGGATGCTTATTTTGATGGTGACAATGTCATCAATCTTTTTGACTATAATATTTCTGTTGAAGAAAAGCAGTCTAGAGACGATGAAATTAGTCATTTATACGAAATTATAAATATCCTACTTTTAAATACTCGACCTTGGGAAATAAATTATATCTATGACTAGATAAGTGGATCAGGAGACATCCTTCAAAGGAGATCGGAGTCTGTGCCCGCTTACGCGTCAT
>JAOZOY010000012.1:0-26192 GCA_029933005.1 Deltaproteobacteria bacterium | reverse complement strand
GGATCAGGAGACATCCTTCAAAGGAGATCGGAGTCTGTGCCCGCTTACGCGTCATGACTACTTACTTGGCCACAATTTCAACCCGAAAAGCAGGTACATCACCATCAGGTTGACTGTTTTTGGGCTGTAGCAAAAAGATTCTTTCCGGCTCAACGGGTCCGGTCTCAACCAGATAATCTTTGATGATCGTTGCCCGATCCATTCCAAGCTGATGCAGATCATCGTCCGAAATAACAATATGATCGTAGATGAGCTTTTCCATTTCCGCCGGAGGAAGTCCCTTTAATAATCCCACCATATTTTTCGGCCTTTCAAAGGTGGCTGCCTTATACGCTTTTTTCAGATACTTCTCATACTCTTCCGGGTTGATGACCACGTCATCCACATCGGTAACAGCCTGTTTTTGCTTATCAAGATCGTTTAATTTCTGAACCTTAAGCTGTCGGTCAAAATTAATCCTGGTCATAGCTGCACTGTCTTGTTCCGGTTCAACAAAACCAATGACATCAAGTTTCAAGGCCGGATGATCATACATGGCCTTGGCAAAAATCGCCCACTTTTCATCGTCTCTGCCGATAACCTTGGTGTCACCAGGTTCAAACTCCACAAAAAGAAAATCCCGGTTATCGGGAAAAAGAGGGCCAAGTAAGGCAAAAGGCGAGGTGGCCGCCTTGATCAGCAAATTTTTTATCACGGTAAAGATAACCCCGGCCACAGAAAATTCCGGATCATCCAGCTCTCCTGAAACCGGAATATCCAGGGCAATCTCACCGGCCCTGTTTTTCAGAAGGGAAATGGCAAGCGATACCGGCAGACTGGTTGCGGTGTCATTTTTCACAAAATCGCCCAAGGTAATCTGGTCAATGAATGCCTTATTTTCCGAGGTGAGCTTCTTGCCATCAACCAGATAGTGCAAATCAAGGTTCAACTTGCCCTTGGTCAGGGGAAAGCTGATAAATTTGAGCGAATAGGGACTCATGGGGCTGAGTTCAACATCATGAAGTCCCACCATCAGGTCAGCAAAAAAATCCTCCCATGGATGTATCTTGCCGCTGATGGTTATGGGAGAATGACGACCAAGTTTTGCGGATATATCAAGATCCGCAAAAACATCTTTGCTTGAAGAAAGCCCTTTAATCCGCCCCTGAATATCCTGTAAAGAGGTGGTAAATGGTGGAGAGACCTGATGGTCTTGAAAATCAAGACGACTGTTTGACAGCTTCACCTGACTGATTTCAATTTTCGGAGCCACCTCCTGCTCCAAACGTCCAGATTTATCTTCTTGCACCTCCTCAGCCGTTGCTCCAGCTTTGTCGGCAAGATTTGCCAGATTCAGCAGGCCATCTTCATTGATACTGACAAACGATTCCATCCCGTCAACAACAACCGTTTCCACGAAAACACGCATGGGAACCGTGGTCACATCGAGTTTCTCTATCAAAAAACTCTCCCAGGATAGCACTTTTTTCGCCTTGGTATCCAGCAATGAAAACTTGTGACTCCCTGCATTGCCATGAAAATTCAACGCAAAATTATCATCCTTGTGGACAAGAGATAAGGAGCCGGTGAGTTCCCCCGTGCCTGAGCCGATAATGGCCTTGACTTTGCCGTCCAGATAGGGCTGTGCCGCCTTGAACGGCAACCCCTTCACCCCAAGATCAAGAGTAACATTTAACGGGGTAAGACCAACACTGCCCCCCACCTTCACTGTAGCGGTTTCATTCAAATGAAAATCAAGATCAACACGGCTCTTTTCTCCCTGCTCATTGCTGATGTTGGCTGCGGCAAGATTAAACTTATCAACGGAAAAGAGTGCAGGCTGCCCGGGAACCTGGTCGCTAAAATGAATCGTTGCCTCGTCAATAACAGCCTTTTTCAGGTTGAACAACAATGAATTGACGGTGGGCGGCGCTGTTTTCTCCTCTTCCACTGAAGCCGGCAGGAGTGTTAGCAGATTTATCTCACCGTTTTTCATCCGCTCCATGGTAAGCAATGGCTCACGCAAGTAAAACCGGGCAAATTGAAACTCTTTGCGTAGAATATGAGCCCGGTCAATATCAAGGGTCATTTCGGGAAAAGACAGAATGGGCTGGTCCTTGCGATCGCGGATATCCACATCACGCAACCCGACAGTGCCTTGGGTGTTTATAACCGTCGTACCATCCTCGTGCTGCGTGAAGTTAAAGGCAAGGGTCAGATCAAGCAGGCCGCTGTGGACGGCAATGCCAAGGTCATCCGGCAGATAGTTGATATATTTTGTCAGATCTATATCAGTAAAGTTGATATTAAATTCAGAATGATGAGAGGCATGAAAAGGTTTACTGCCCCCTTTCATGCCAATGGCTGTGCCGTTAACCACGGCCTCAAAGGCCGGCTGAATAAAAATTTCAATATCACTGGGCAAATCCGACACATAGGGAATGGCAAGATGCAGATCAGTAATCTCATGGATCATCCCCTTTATCTGGTCATCAAAATGGAATTTCCCACCGGTTATTTCAATATTATTTAATGAAAAAGGCAGAAGTTCTTTCTCCTCCTCGACTTCCTCCTTTTTGTCTTTGGATGAAAGAAGCAAATCAGAAAAATTCCAGCTCAGATCATCATGAAGGGCCACATTGGCAGAAGGATTAATCAAAGAAATTGATTGAACGATTACGGCCAGCTTAAAAAGAGAGGAGCCCTGCACATTCACCTGGAGAGAATCGAAACCAACAAAAACCTGCTCTTTCTCCTTATCCCGTATCTCGAACCCATTCACCTCACACTGCAGGGTAAAGGGGTTGACCTTCACCTCGGCCACTGTGGTTTGCCGGTGCAGGGCCTCGGTTAATTTTGTTTCAAGCTGACTGCGAACAATAGCCGGCAGGATGAAAAAACCAAAAACAGTGTAGAAAAGCAGCAGCAGACTGAGGATAAAAAACCAGCGTTGCCAACGGGGGAATGCCAGCCATCTTTGTTTTATGCTACCTTCTGCCATTTTCTTCCTCCACAGAGAATCTCTGTCTCCACCCAGGCACGATGCTCCAGCATGAAATATTTTTTTATGTGAACAGGAAAGAGTTCCAAAAATGTTTTCCTGTTAAACTTTTTTGAGTATAAAAAGTGATATCTAAAAAAATAGCCGTTTTTTCAATCCTATTCAATATAATTCAAAAAGTTATCTTAGGCTTCGCTCAAGGATGGCGGGACTCCCTCGTGTGTCAAAGTTGAAATCGCCATGTTTTTAGCCAAATGCATTTTCAATGACAACTTCATCCAGAGTCCATTGTCCCGATCGAGGCCATGCTTCGTAAGCGATCACAGGCACCGACCGCGATCAGGGCGTCTGACATAGACGGGCTATAGTCACCCGCCCTGCTTACAGTAGGAGCGGATAGGAGTTTGCCCAAACTTTACAATCTTGATGGGACAAAAATAGATGGAAACTTTCAGTTTATAACCTATAAACCCTGATACTAAACTGGAAATTAAAATTTTGTATGTGTCCGCTCTCGATCTGTACGGTTATTGCCAAGACTCAAATTAACAAATGGCTTCTACACCAAGGCCATAAGAAAACAATTGGCAGTAATGACCAGAATCCCGCTTTTTTGTCGAGATAGTGGCAAGAGAAAGGTGTGATGTATCGTGGAAACATACGACAAAACTATCCTGAAGGTAAAAAAAAACAGGGCAAAATGTTCCACAGATAAAAATCCCACTCTGTAAATCATTCCTCATGTTCCAGCAGGGGTGAGAAAATTCGCAGGGCAAGGCCGGCAAAATGTTCGTCAAGGGGATTTTGATCCTTGAAAAACAGCTGGTAATAAACATCATCCCCCTCTCCTATTCTCTGATAACCGCCATTCCAAGCCTTATACGCCGCAGCCAACGACTTTTCCTGCTTTTCATCCAGCATTAACTCGGCAAAGGCCAGGGAGGCGGCCGGGAAAAACGGCAACGGTGCAGACATCCCCTGCCAGTAGAGGTCAAGAAGATCGGCCAAGATGGCATGGCTATCCGAAAAAGGACGCCAGATGATCACCTGATCCGTGCCGACCAGCCTGGTGAGGCATGCTCCCTGGGAAAAAACATTTTTCTCACTGTTGATGAACAGATGACTCAACCAGGCCCGCAGCAGGTCTTTCGCCTTGACGGTGGCATAACGACAGTGGAGCAGACCGGTTTCATACAGATTGGCAAAATGGGCCTGGACGGTAAAGCCATTGATTTTGAGTTGCAGGGAGATCGGCTCCAGGGGATTATCTTGATAATGAGCGATGCTCCGAACAAAACGATCAACCTTCCCCTCAAGTTCCCGGTAGACCTGTTCACCGCCTGGCCCATGGGGCAGGATACCTTTTGCCCTGGCCCGTTCAAAAAAGAGACTGGTTTCTTTATCCCGCCTGCGGGCCTCCAGTTCCTCATTTTCCAGATGATAACGTTCGAGCCCGGTAAGATCAAAAGGTTCCTTGTCCACAAAAGGATCGCTGTCATCCCGCAGAAAAAAGCCCAGTCTCCTTTCACAGAAATACCGGGCCGGATGACAGAAAAAACGAATCAAATCATCAAGGCTCAATTCCCGGAATTCGTCTCCAGGCTCAACCAGGGGCAGGCCATTCCGAAAATCAATACCCTCCCCGGTTGTACCGGCCAAAACCTGTGCTGCGGCAAAATTTACGGCCGAATAACTCCGGGATCCGGATTCTCTCTGAAAATTGGCCGGATTAAAAGCTTGGAGACAATGCTCCGTCACCAGTGACTCTTGATTTTTTTCCTTCTCTTCTTGATCTGCGTCCGCTGCAATACCATCGCAAATTGCGTCGAGAAGTTCACTGACCAGCACAGAGGGAGGCAGACGGCTGTCATCCTTAATCGATCGTCCCACATAGCTGATATAAAGCTTCTTTCTGGCCGACAGTAGCGCCTCTAGAAAAAGATAACGGTCATCAAGACGGCGGGAACGGTCACCAACGAGGGGAGCGGCTGCTATAAGATCAAAACTGACATGGGCCTGGGGTCTGGGGAAATCCACATCATTCATGCCCAGCAGACAGATCACCTTAAATGGCACGGCCCGCATAGGCAGCATGGAACAAAACGTCAGGCCGCCGGTTAAAAAACCAAAGGGAGACAATTCCCGCCCCAGGGCCTCTTCCAGCCAGGGACGCAGAACACGAAGATCAATTTTTTCGGTAAAATCCGTTTTCTCCTGCAGGAAAGCCAATTTTTGCAGGCCGCGCCGGATAAACTGGAAATCATCCTGATCCTCCTGGTCCACCTCAAAACACTCATCCAGCAACTCAAGGAGAAGTTGCGACCAGTCTGCAAGACTTTGGCCTGTTGCCAACCGGTCACAGAATCGAAAAACAACCTGCAGACATTCAAGCAGGCGACCCAGCCCATCTGCATCAGTCCCTTCCATTCCACTATAAGGCAAGATCCTGTTAAAAAGCTGATCCCCCTCCATGGCGTAGCCCAGCAGCAACCGATCCAGCCCGGCCTGCCAGCTGTTTTCATTATAAGGCGGCAACCCCAGTTTCTCTTTATCCCTGCCGCTCCGACCCCAGCGGATACGGGTCTCCCGAATCCAGCAGTCAATAAGCTCAATATCTCGACCCAGGCCAAACCTGCGCTGCAAGGCATCACTTTCCAGCATACCTGTCACCTGGCTTACGGAAAAACGGCTTGAGGCAAGATCAAGAAGGGAGAAAAAATCCGCCAGCAGCCGGTTGCTGGTCTGCATGGCGGTATCAGCGATGGAAAAAGGCATGAAACAGGGGTCATCCCTCCCCACATCAAAAACCGCCTGGATCAACGGTCCATAAATCTTAATGTCCGGCATCATGACCAGGATGTCCCTGGGACAAAGCTCAGTATCCATTTCAAAAAGATGAAGAAGATGATCCCGCAGCGCCTCCACCTCCCGCATGGGACTGTGGCAGGATGCAAATGTGATGGAGTGATCAGGTTTCAGGTCCCCTTCACTTTCCCTTAAAGCCAGTATATCCGACTGGATGGAGGCCAGCAGGCTTGAGCCGGCCGGCTTTGTAAAAAACTCATGATACTCGCAGTCAAACTCCTGGAGCAGGCTGAAAAAATCCCGGCCAAGATGGCCCATGGAGGCCAGCAATCGGTTGCCTTGTTCAAGGTACAGCGAGACCTGATCCGTCCCCTGCCCTTCCCTTTTCCTGACGCAGGCCATTTCACGGCCCGAGGCAATATCAGCCCAATAATGCTCACAGGGATTCATGAAAAAGAGATTAACCTCAACGTGAACGGCCAGGGCGGCAAAGACCTTGAGATGAAAGGGAGGCATGGATGAAATGCCGAATATCGAGATTCTAGGCGGTAAATTCAGCTCTGCCGGGCAATCTGCCAGGCGGGATAAAAAACGTTTCAGCAACTCCGCTCGATGGACAAAGGTGGTTATCTTACGCAGTTCGCGCCAAAGCAAGGCCTGCCAGCGCTCGTCTCTGCCCTTATCCCAGGAATGGATCAGATCAGGCCGGTAAAGTATATATTGATCAAAAAGGTCTGCCAGACGGTGGGCCAGTTGAAAGCGTTTTAAAGGATCGACACTATGCTTTTTCAGCATGGAGAAGGCGAGACGGTCCACCAGTTCAGGCAGCAGGCCCATAATGCTCCAGGCCATGGACTCCCTGTCAAAAAGCGGCTCATCCCTGTTTTCCGGCAATACGGCTTGAAAAAGATCATCAACCAGTTTATTGGGAAACGGGCACTCCACATTGGCCCAGACGGATAAACGGGTAGCCATTTCCAGGGCCAGCCAACGGGCCATGCCCCGGCTCTGGACCACCACGGTTTCTGGTATCAGAGGAGACAGGGGGGATGCCTTGACCAGTTCGGCTAGAACATCGGCCAGCACCTCCAGCCGGTTACTTGAAAAAATATTAAATGACATTGATATAATTGGTTAGATTGATTTAATTGGTTAGATTGGTTAAACAAATTAAAGCAGTTCAACCAGTTCAACCCAGTGCCATTAACTTAATGCTACAGCTTCATTTTCTACAAACACATCTGCTAAGCCGTCATTCCGGCATGTTTTTAGCCGGAGGTAAGCGTAAACTCCGATCCAGTGATGTTGCCTTTGTATCACTGCGAAAATCACGTCATTCCCGATAAGGACTTTCGGGAATGACGGAAAAATGTCGCTGTAATATTACAGCGACTTCTCCCAAAAAGTCCCCCTTAGAAAAAGGGGAATTTAGGGGGATTTTTCAGCCATAGTTAAATCCCCACCAGCCCCTTTTTTCAGATAGCGAACTTGTGAGACTTAGAAGGGAGGAGATTTAAAGCTTAAGTTAATGGCATTGCAGTTTAACCAGCAAAACGAGTAAAACCTGTAAAAAGGATTCAACCATGTCCCCACGCACCTGTGTCACGCCCCAGGGCCGATTCAAATACGCTGTTCACGAACCTCAATACCGGGTCACGAATCTACGAGTCAACGATTATATCCAATCCTTGGGAGAATGTGAAAACAAATCCTGTGACAACCTCAAAAATTTTCCGGCTTCATCCATCCATGAAAAGGGGGCGGACCGGATCTATGAAATCCCCAATGCCTTTGAGTTCAAGGGGACAACATTTATTAATTCATGCTGGGCCGACCGTACGGCGGACAACCCCAATGGAATCTCTCTGCCTGAAGCGAAACCCATCTCACTGTCCCAAACGGCGAAAGATTGGTTTCCCGAGGGAAGCGACAGTAAAGGAAAAATCAAACAAATTTTCAGCTCCCTGCCGGATTCACTGCTTCTCACCCTGGCCAAAACCTCAACCGATCCGGTCGATCTTGTCCGGTTGGCCCATAACTGCTGCGAGTTTATCCTTGATGAAAACAAGAATCCCCAAGGTCTGCGATACAAAAAGGACGACCGAGGCCGGCTGCGGGCAGTCATTAATCATCATCTTCTCTTTGAAATCCTGGCCAATAACCGATCTTTACCCGATGAATACAAAGAGGTGATGGTGCTGCGGCCCGGCGCCCAGGGCGTCAGTGAAATTGTCGGTGAATGGTGGGCTGCGGACGGCAAAAGTCATATTTTTGAATATCTGCGCCGCAACTCCTATATTCCCTGGGGCCATTATGCCGCCAATATGGCCAATGACGCGGTGCGCTACCGAATCAGCGATCTTCTTGATCTTGACATGAGCGGATTGCGCCATCTCTACTACCAGCGCACTTACACCAGAATGGCGGAACAACTGGGTCTGACCATGCCGGCGGAGAAAAAGATGCTTGAGCCTGCTGATCTTGAAAATCTGCGGCTTAAAATTGTTACGGCTCTGCAACAGGACAAAAGAAAAAAACTGAAATTCAACTCAACCCTCTGGGGCTGGAATTTCGGTTTCGACTGTGCTCCCACGGGCTACCGTATCCATGCTTCCCATCAGCAGATCCACCAGCAGTTTGCCATGTTGCCCAGAATAATACCCGCCTGGATCAACGGCGAACAGTCGGACGAATCCATGATTTCCTACGGCTGCGGTGATCTGATCCGCACCTTTATTGCTGAATATAAAAAAGAAACCGGCCGCCTCTTTTTTGACGATTATATTACGGCGATCCGGACGAACCGCCGCATGGACGGCAGAACAGACCGGGAAGAAAATCTGATCATTTATGAAGATGAAAACGTCATGCTCTTTGTCCCCAAGGCCCAGACCTCGCAATGGGAAATACAGATGATGACACTAAAACCGGTTGGAAACATCATCGAAGCGAATCAGGCCTGCCGTGACTCACTGGACCGAGGCATGCTCCTTGCAATGCGGACACTGGAGGGATTAGGCGCCAGGATGGTGACCACCATTGAGTATTCAAAACGCATTGACATCAAAGAAAACAATCAGCGCCTGCTCTACGCCTTTCTGCCCAGGATGCCCAATTCACCTGGAGCTTTCAGCGAACAGCAGCTGCGCTGGATCATGGGCCATTACCCCGAGGATTTCGCCACGGCCTGCCGGAGTAGGATTGCCGATAGTATTTAAGCATTTTGTTTCAGTACTTCTTTAAGAGGTAATAAAATTCAAGAGGTGATAAAATTCCTGCCTCGCCGAATAATAATTTGCCTGACTATTAATTTTCACGCATACTATTTTAATAGATACTGTGACCACAGCTGTTTTTATCTCCCATCACAGGAAATAATGTCATATACGAGATTGCAATGTCAGAAAAAAAATTTGATGCTGCTGAGCATTTCAGTGAAGACCTTGCCACTATATACGATGAAAGAATTCGGGAAATAATCCCCGGCTACGAGGTGATGCATGAAATCGCCAAACACCTTCTTGGAGAAAATACGAAAAGAAAAGCAACCATCCTTGTTGCCGGTGTTGGCACCGGTCACGAGACAATCGCCTATGCTCAAAGCCGGCCGGAATGGGAAATTGTCGGCTTTGATCCTTCAAAAGAGATGATTTCCGCTGCCAGGGAAAAAATCAGCCCCCTCAAGATTCGAAACAGAATCAAACTCATTCAGGGAACGATTGAGGATATCGAGCAAAACAACCTGTTTGACGGGGCCGCTTCAATCCTTGTCATGCAGTTTTTGCCCGATAATGGCGATAAACAAAATTACCTCAATGAAATTTCAAAACGATTACAAATTGACGCAAAAATCATTTTAATCGACTTGGAAGGCTTGAAATATTACGAAAATTACAACATCTTTATATCGGCATGGAAAGCGCATCAATCTGCAACCAGGAAAGATAAAGACCAGATTGACAGAGACTTTGATCATGTTGACAAAAACCTGGAATTTGTTCCGGAAGAACGGCTGCGAGAGCTGTTAACAAATGCCGGGTTCAGTAATATCCACAAATTTTACAAATCACTTCTGCTTGGCGGTTATATAGCGACAAAGAGCTAGGAAGTTATAATGCGAAAAAATAGCATTTTCATCACGCGATATCTTATTCTTGCCATTTTTTTTCTTACAGTAATCTCGTTTGTTTTCTATCTGCCTTATAAAGTTATTTGTGACAATATAATTGCCTCAGTGAATGCCCGGCAACTGCTGCTGGCTCACCAGGCTGCCCAGAGAATTCAAGATTTTTTTCATCATTATGAGAAAATTCTGACTCACCTGGCAACACATGATGAAATTATCGAACTTAATGATGCAGGAAGAAAATTTATTGAAGAGCTCTATCACTCCATCCATGAAGATATCAGCGCTATAAGCCGGATCGATGCCGATGGACATATTCTATATACTGTCCCTTATAATGCCGATGTTATCGGTAAAGATATTTCCGGCCAGGAGCACAATCGCCTGATCCCTGAAAGTCAGAAACCATTGGTCAGCGACGTGTTTACCGCTTTGCAGGGATACAGAACCATTGCTTTTGCCATTCCGGTTTTTGATAAACGAATCTATGCGGGCAGCCTTAGTCTTTTGATTCCATTTGAGGTCATTTCGCAAAAATTCCTTGCCGACATTGTTCTCGGAAAAGATGGTTATGCCTGGATGATCAATAAAAAAGGCACTGAACTTTACTGTCCGGTTCCCGGCCACATGGGAAAGACGATTTTTGAAACCTCAGCTCAGTTTCCCTCAGTCATTGAAATGGCTGAAAAAATGATGAAAGGAGAGCAAGGCCATACCTCCTATAACTATGATAAAATAAAGAATAGGGAGACCGAGATAATCCGCAAACAGGCTGCCTACTATCCTGTCGAAATTCCCGGCAATTTATGGTCTATTGTAGTTGAAACTCCGGAAAAGCAGATTTTACAAGCAGTCAATGATTTTGGTAAATGGTGGCTTACCATTTTTTGTGTCCTTGTCATCGCAATTCTCTTTTATTTGACATTTTTTGTTCGTTCCAGGCTCATTGCCGGAGAGAAGAGGAAACGACTCCTGACGGAAGAAAAGTTACGAAAAAACGACCGTCTTTTCAGTCGCTTCATCAACAATGCCCATATCCCTGTTGTCATGGTAAGAATGAACGGCGCCATCGAATTTGTTAATGACAAGTTCAAAGATCTTTGCGGTTATACCTTGCAGGATATCCCGACAATCGATCAATGGTTCAGCAAAGCCTATCCAGATAAAAAATTACGGGAAGTAATAAACCGATCCTGGGAAACGAAATTAGAAAATGCGATAAAAAATGACACTGCCGTCACTTTCAAAGAAAGAACGATTACCTGTAAAGATGGTTCTAAAAGAGATGTAATTTTCACCTATACACTGATAGATGACCGAATCGTTATAACGTTTCACGACCACACGGAACAGAACAGGATTAAAAAAACGGAACAAGAGCTGCTTCGCCGGCGGACAAGGGCAAAAAAGATGGAAGCCATTGGTCTTATGGCCGGTGGTGTCGCCCACGACCTGAACAATATTCTTTCAGGAATCGTCAGCTATCCGGAACTGCTTCTCCTGCAGCTTCCCGAAGACAGTGAACTACGAAAACCAATCAGCGCTATTCGGGAATCCGGCCAACGGGCAGCCGCTGTAGTAGCTGATCTGCTCACTGTAGCAAGGGGTGTCGCCAGCGTCAGGGAAACAAGTAATCTTAACACATTAATCCGACAATATCTTGATTCACCGGAGCATAAAAAAGTAGAATCCCTGCACAGGAATGTAAGCTGCAGGACACAGCTTGAACCTGGGCTTGCCAATATCTCCTGCTCACCGGTTCACATTAAAAAATGTCTCATGAACCTGATAACAAACGCTGTCGAGGCTCTCGAGACTAAAGGAACTGTTGTTGTTTCCACCCGCAATCAAACTGTGGAAAAACCTGCCGGCAAAACCCTTCATATTGAAAAAGGACAATACGTGGTTCTCAGTGTCAGGGATACGGGATCAGGGATTGCTGAAAAAGATTTAAATCATATTTTTGAGCCGTTTTACACGAAAAAGATCATGGGGAGAAGCGGTACCGGGCTGGGCCTTTCCGTTGTCTGGAATACTGTCCAGGATCATGACGGTACAATTACCGTTACCAGCAGCAAAGACGGGACAACGTTTGATCTCTATTTTCCCATCAGCGAAGAAAAAATTACCGTGGAGAAAACCGAAACGGAGATAAAGCAACTGAAAGGAAACGGCGAGCGCATCCTGATCATTGATGATGAACGGCAACAACGTGATATTGCCACGCAAATTCTTATCTCACTGGGATATGAAGTCAACGCAGTCGCTTCCGGAGAAAAGGCTATCGAGTATTTGAAAAAAAATTCCGCTGATTTATTATTGCTTGATATGATTATGGATCCCGGTATCAACGGCAGGGAAACCTATGAACGGATCATCAAAATTCATCCCGGTCAAAAAGCTGTGATTGCCAGTGGTTTTTCAAAAAATGATGATGTACAAAAATTGAATCAACTCGGAGTTGAAGGCTTTATTAAAAAACCATATTCCCTGGAACAACTCGGTAAGGCCGTGAAATTTGAGTTGAGAAAATAAAGCAGTCCGGAACAGGACAGACCAGATATAAACGTATTACATCACCCAAAACGACCGGTAATATAATCCTCTGTCAATTGATGGCGGGGGTTGGTAAAGACCCGTTCCGTTTCCCCCACCTCGATCAGGTCACCAAGATGGAAGTAGGCTGTGCGCTGGGAGACCCGGGCCGCCTGCTGCATGGAATGGGTGACGATAACGATGGAATACTGTTTCCGGAGCTCAGAAATCAAATCTTCCACATGGGCCGTGGCAATGGGATCAAGGGCGGAACAGGGTTCATCCATCAGGATCACTTCCGGGCTGACGGCGATGGCGCGGGCAATACAAAGCCTCTGCTGTTGGCCGCCGGAAAGGCCAGTGCCGGGCTGGTCCATCCTGTCTTTTATTTCTTTCCACAGGCCGGCTTTTTTCAACGATGTTTCAACGATTTCGTCAAGATCGGTTTTGTTTGCCGCCAGACCATGAATTTTAGGGCCATAGGCCACATTATCATAAATTGACTTGGGAAAGGGATTGGGCTTCTGGAACACCATACCGATCTGGGCCCGTAAAGGCACCACATCGATCTCTCCGCCATAAATATCCATTCCGTCCAGACAAATCTCACCGGTTATCCGACAGATATCAATGGTATCATTCATCCGGTTGAGGCAGCGCAGGAATGTTGACTTTCCGCAGCCGGAAGGGCCGATCATGGAGAGCACCTCGTTATTGCCAATATCAACAGACACATCCTGGATGGCCTGCTCGTCACCATAGTAGACATCGATATTACGGCAGGTCATGCGCGGGTTGTCAACAAAAGGAATACCAACCGTGCGACGGTCTTCACGGCTGACTACCTCCCAGTCTCTGGTTTCGCTTTTTTCTCCTCGGATTTCTTCGGTTTGTTCCATCATCACATTACATCTCAAGGGGCCGCAGCTGTTTCACGTCATCATGCATTTGTTTTCTTTCCGCGTCAGGCATGGGGATCAAACCGCGATCGGTCAGATACCCTTCCTCCCCCCAGGCCTTCTCGCTGGAAAACTCTTCAAGAAAACCCTCCATGCCGGGAATAATGTCCACATGGGATTTTTTCACATAAAAATAAAGGGGGCGGGAAACCGGATACTTTCCGTCGGCAATTTCCTCAAAAGTCGGCTCAACACCGTCAATAAAGGAGCCCTGGATAAAATCACTGTTCTGGTCAAGAAAGCTGAAACCAAAGATGCCCACTGCATTTGGATTGGCCTCGAGTTTCTGGACGATCAGGTTATCATTCTCTCCGGCCTCGATATAGGCGCCGTCTTCCCTGACAGTATGACAAATCGCCTTATAACGTTTTTTGTCCACTTTTTTCATGGCCTTGATCCAGGGGAAATTCTTTCCTCCCCCTTCCATGGCCAGTTCAACAAAGGCGTCCCTGGTGCCGGAGGTGGGAGGTGGTCCGAGCACCTCGATTTTAGTATCCGGCAATGAAGGATTGACATCATGCCAGGTCTTATAAGGATTGGGGATCAATTTCTCAGCGCCTGACGGATCAGGAACGTCCTTGGCAAGAGCCAGGAAAATATCTTTACGGGTCAGCTGAAAAGGCGCGGTTTTTTTGGAATTGGCAAGAACAATACCGTCATAGCCTATTTTCACCTCGACAACATCTTGCACACCGTTGGCCTGACATTGATCAAATTCCGATTTCTTGATGCGGCGGGAGGAATTGGTCATATCCGGATGTTGAATTCCAATGCCGGAGCAGAAAAGCTTCATGCCGCCGCCGGAACCGGTGGACTCGATTTTCGGGGTCTTGAATTTGGTTGTTTTGCCAAACTGTTCAGCCACAACTGTGGCAAAAGGATAAACCGTGGAGGAACCGACAACACTGACATAGTCACGGGCCGCATTGGCTGACCCGGCGCTGACGGCAAAAATTGCCGCAGCGGCAATCGCTGCAAGTTTTCTTTTCATTTCAAACTCCTTTTTTTGTTTTTTTTTATTCTCTTACGAAGACTGGCTAATCAAGTGAACGTTGCAAAAACAGTAAACTTACATCGTTAGATTTCTGTTAATTGTGTAACTATTGTCCCTCTGCCCCTCTGCCCCTTATCTACCTACCAGCTCTTCTCAAATTTTTTACGCAGGAAAACAGCCACAGCATTCATGCTGATCAGAAAAAGAAGAAGAATCATAATGGCCGCCGATGTCTTTTCAACAAAGGCCCGTTCCGGGCTGTCAGCCCACAAATAAATCTGCACCGGCATAACCGTGGCCGGGTCGATAAAACTGCCTGGGATGTCGACAATAAAGGCTACCATGCCGATGGTCAGAAGCGGGGCTGTCTCGCCAAGGGCCTGGGCCATACCGATAATAGTGCCGGTGAGCATGCCGGGCATGGCCAGGGGCAGGACATGGTGCATGACCATCTGCATACGGGAAGCGCCGATGCCCAGAGCCGCCTCGCGAATTGAAGGAGGCACTGCCTTCAACGCCGCCCTGCCGGAAATAATGATGGTTGGCAGGGTCATCAGGGTCAAAACCAGTCCGCCGACAAGGGGCACGGATCTGGGCAGACCGAAAAAATTGATATAGACGGCCAGGCCCAGTAAACCAAAGACAATGGAAGGAACGGCTGCCAGATTGTTAATATTGACCTCAATGATGTCAGTCCATTTATTTTTCGGAGCAAATTCCTCAAGATAAACTGCCGTTGCCACGCCGATTGGAAAAGAGAGAGCCAGGGTCACAATAAGGGTTAATATGGTTCCGCTGAGCGCCCCCCTGATTCCGGCAAGTTCCGGGTCACGGGAATCCCCGGCCGTAAAAAATGTCGTGTTCAATCGTTTTTCAATTCTATTTTCCGTTTGCAGCCTGTCTATCCATTTAAGTTGAATATCCTTGATCCTGCGGTTGCTTTCCACCACATCACGGCTGATTTTCCCCTTAAAAAAGAGATCCACATCATCACTTGCCGGAACCCATACCGACTTTGTGCGACCGATAATTGAGGTGTCACCCATGACCATATCCTGGAGCTGAAATGCCGCGCCGTTGCTCACCAGGTTGTACAGTTTCTTTTTATCACGCCGTCCTTTAACCTCGGGGAAAAGCGAACGGAGATTACTTTTCACCAGACCAGGATAATTGGCTCTGGAAAGATTTTTGACATCCAGGACTTCTGCATCAAAATGGATATCAAGCTTGACAAAAGTCTGTTGAAAGGCGCTTGATCCTTTGCCGACAATGGTTACAAGCAAGATCCCCAGAAAGGCGATACTGATCAGCACGGCCATGGCGCCAAGGCGGCGAAACCATTTTTCCGTCCTGTATCTGCGTGCCAGTTTTTTCTGGATCAGTTGTCGGCTGGAGTCTGGTGTTTTGTTATTCATACTGTTCACGATATTTACGGACAACAACAAGAGCAATGACATTCAAAATCAGGGTGACAACGAAAAGAAGAAGGCCAAGGGCAAAGGCAGCCAGTGTTTTCGGGCTGTCAAATTCCTGGTCACCCACAAGCAGGGTGACAATCTGTACAGTCACCGTGGTCACAGCTTTAAGGGGGTTGGCGGTAAGATTGGCGGACAGACCGGCTGCCATGACAACGATCATGGTTTCACCAATAGCACGAGATACGGCAAGAAGAACTCCGCCGACAATTCCCGGTAACGCCGCCGGCAGCACCACCAGACGGATGGTTTCGGAATGGGTAGCGCCAAGCCCCAGGGAGGCGTCACGCATGGCCTGGGGTACGGCATGAATCACATCGTCCGACAGCGAAGAGACAAAGGGGATAATCATAATCCCCATGACAAGTCCTGCGGCAATGGCGCTTTCCGATGAGACATCAAGACCGAGCAGACCGCCGCTCTCCCTGATGAAGGGGGCCACGGTGAGGGCGGCGAAAAAACCATAGACAACCGTGGGAATGCCAGCCAGTATTTCAAGCAGAGGTTTGGCAACTGTTCTGACTTTTTTCGTGGCATACTCGGAAAGATAAACAGCAGCCATCAGACCGATGGGCACGGCAACACTCATGGCAATCGCCGTAATCATCATGGTGCCTGCCAGTACCGGTACGGCGCCGAAAGCGCCGGAGGAACCCACCTGATCGGCGCGAATGGCCATCTGCGGACTCCACTTCAAACCAAAGAGGAAATCCGTCAGAGGTATGGTCTGAAAAAAACGAAGCGCCTCAAAAAGAACAGAAAGAATAATGCCGACGGTCGTAAAGATAGCTATGGTGGAGCAGAAGAGCAGGATCATCCTGCTTATTTTCTCCACCCGATTTCGGGCCCGCATCTCCGTAGTGATTCGACTGCAGAGGATAGAGATTGCCCCAAGTCCCAGAACAAAAAGTGTTCCTCCCCTGATCCAGCTGCCGAGATTTTTCAGATGGAGATAATGATCGGCCGCAGCCTGAATGACCGCATCCCGGGTGCCACTGACAAGACTTCCCCCCGTCAGAATCCTGATCTCGTTAAAGACAAGTCCTAAACGGTTAGCAGGGAGTTTCTGCATCTCAGGCGGCAGACCGGCAACCACAAGTCCTTTAATGATGGCAGGTTCGGTAAACTGCCATATCAAAAACAGGACAAATGTCGGCAGGCCGCACCAGAGAGCGGTGAGCAGACCGTAATAGGCCGGGCGAGAATGAAGTGTCGCGCTGCCTCCCGCAACGCCGGCCATGGCCACAGCCCGACGGCGGCCAAGGATATAACCGACCAGGGTTAAAACGAGAAGAACGATCAGCAACAGAGAGGAAGACATGGTCAGTTATGCTCTCCCCGGACAATTTTACCACCAACCATATAGATCACCTCTTCGGCAATATTTGTCGCCCGGTCACCAATCCGCTCCAGGTGACGGGCCAGCAGGTAGGCATTAAGCAGACTTCCGGCATGTTCAGGCTGTTTGCACATTTCTTTTTTCACGGTTTCATAGACCTTGTCTCGAAACGCATCCACTTCGTCATCAAGAATAAAAATACGGTGGGCAAGGTCGGAATCACTCTCCACCAGGGCGTCAAGGCTCATTTTCAGCATGGCGATGACCATATCGGCCATGGGACGATAATCCAAGGCCAACTTCAGGCTTGAGCTGCGATTGATAATATCAACTCGCTTGGCGATTTTAACGGCGTAGTCGGCAATTCGTTCAATCTCGTTATTAATCTTGATAACAGCGATGATAAATCTCAAATCCCTTGCCACTGGCTGATGCAGGGCCAGGATTTTCAGACATTCCTCTTCGATTTCGATCTCCATTTCATCAATTTCATAATCGGAATTGATGATCTTTTCGATCAGCTCTGAATCGCGGCTCTCGATCACCGAACAGGCCTGGCGAATCCGGTCTTCAACCATACCGCCAAGGGTCATAAATTTTTCTCGCAGTTTTTTTATTTCACGATGGAAATTGTGATGCATAATTGTCCTCAACTTTGAAATTCAGCTTTTTCCCAACTCTAAAGGTGAAATATTAGGATTTCGTTAGGAAAGTATTAAAATTACATTAAAACAGGAAAACAGACTTGCAGGTTCGGTCGGGAAAGATATGATACTGTTCTCAAAACAAGGGACATAACTATCCAACAGCACCTGCTAAAACCAACACCCCTCACCCCGACCCTCTCCCCAGGAAGAGCGAGGCAGCCCCTGAATAGTGTATTTAATAATTGTAAAGTTTCTACTCCCTCGGATATTCCCTCTCCATTGGAGGTAAGCGCAGACTCCGGGAGGGTTAGGGTGAGGGGAAAATGTTACTTTTAAAATAAATGCCGAAATCTTCACCCCGGTTGTCTTGCTGAATAGTTACCAAGGAACAACCATGAAAAAACAGCACATTCTCGTAGTCGAAGACGAAGAAGACATCCAGCAACTGGTCAGCTTCAATCTGATCAAAGCCGGATTTCACGTTTCCTGCGCTGACAGCGGCGAAGAAGGCCTGCACCACATGCAGTCTGAAAAAATCGACTGTGTCCTGCTCGACTGGATGCTTCCCGGAATCAGCGGTCTGGACGTCTGCCGGCAAATCAGGAGCAATACGAATTTCCAGACTATTCCTGTCATCATGCTGACAGCCAAAGGAGAAGATGATGATATTATCGCCGGCCTTGAAAACGGCGCCGACGATTATATCACCAAACCATTCAGCCCGAAAGTTCTTGTCGCCCGGATCAAAACGGTGCTGCGCCGGGGCCGGAAAAAGAATGATGAAGCGGGCGGGGACAAAGAAAAACTTTCCATCCACGGCCTTGAAATCGATACCGGTCGCCATGAGGTTCAGGTTCATGGCAAGACAATAAAATTGACGACGACCGAATTCGCGATTCTGGAACTACTTGCCGGCCGTCCCGGCCAGGTATTCAGCAGGCAGCAGATTATTGACGGGGTGCGTGGGTATAACTACATGGTTACGCCACGGGCCATGGACGTCCAGATTTACGGCCTCAGAAAAAAACTCGGCGCAAGCGGTGAATATATCGAGACCGTACGCGGCATCGGTTACCGGCTAAAAGATTAAAACAAGCCATCAACTATAAACATTATGAAATCTATAAAACTAATCTGGCATATTTTTCCGGCTAACCTTCTCATCACAATCAGCGCTATGCTTGCCGTCAGCTGGTATGGTTCAGCTTCCCTGCAGAAATTTTATCTCCAGCACATGGAAGAAGACCTTTTAGCCAAAGCCTACCTGGTCGAAAAACAGATTACCGGCTTTATGAACGTAGACAAAAGAGACTCTCTGGAAACTTTCTGCCGCAAGGCAGGACGAAAATCAGCAACGCGAATAACGGTTATCTTGCCCTCCGGCATCGTTATCGCTGACTCGGATGAAGATTATCTGAAAATGGATAATCATGGCAAACGGCCGGAAATCATCACCGCCCAGGCCGGACAGCGTGGGGCGTCCATACGTTTCAGCTCGACTCTGGGAGAACGAAGACTTTATATTGCCGTTCCTTTAACCGCTTCCCAACCTGAACTGGAAAGAAATCCCGACAATCCGATTCTCGGTATCCTGCGAATGTCTGTTTCCATTGCAGCTATCGAAAAGGCCTTACATCATTTGCAAACCCGTATAGCTTTTGGCGCCTTGATCGTGGCCCTGATTGCCGCCTTGATTACAATGGCTGTTTCTCGAACAATAAGTCGGCCACTGGAAAAAATGAAGGAAAGTGCCGAACGCTTTGCCAAGGGACAATTTGATCCTCCGCTTACAACATCAGACAAGGTCGCCCTGGAGGTCGGAGCCTTGGGCGGGGCGATGAACCGCATGGCGGAACAGCTGCAGGAGCGCATCAATACGATTATTCAACAACGTAATGAACTGGAAACCGTCTTCAGCTCCATGCTGGAGGCAGTACTCGTGGTCGATACCAGGAAACGGATTATCAACGTCAATAGGGCTGGCGCCGGTCTGCTGGGTATCAAACAAATAGAGGCTCCGGGAAAATCCATTAAGGAACTTGTTCGCAGCATGGATCTGCAAAGGCTTGTCAGCAATGTTCTCGCCAATGAGGATATTGTGGAGGATGAGATCATCATTGCCGATGACTCGAAGAATCGTTATCTGAGGACTAATGGCGTTAAGATGTATGATGGGAACTCCGTGTGCATGGGCGTTCTTCTGGTCATGAATGACGTGACCCGCCTCAGACGCCTGGAAAACGTACGCCGTAATTTTGTCGCCAATGTTTCCCATGAACTAAAAACCCCGGTGACTTCAATCAAGGGTTATGCCGAAACAATCCTGGACAGCAGTCTGGAAAATGTGGAGCAGACCAGGAACTTTCTGAAAATTATTGTCCGGCAGTCGGATCGCCTCGGAGCTATCATCAATGATCTTCTCGATCTCTCCCGCATCGAACAGGAATCTCGAAAAGAAGGAATTCAACTTACCCCCGGCTCTATAAAAAATGTGTTGGATGAAGTTGTTGAGATCTGCCTACTCAGAGCGGAAGAAAAAAACATTACCATCACCATGGACTGCCCAGAAAATCTGCAGGCTCCGATCAACGAACCTTTTCTTGAGCAGGCGCTGACAAATCTCCTGATCAATGCCATCAAATACAGTGACACGGACAGCCGGGTGGAACTTCGGGGAGAAAGGCGGCAACAAAATGACCGGGAAATGGTTGCCATCTCTGTTCGGGATTATGGCGCCGGCATCGGCAAAAAACATCTTCCCCGTCTGTTTGAACGTTTCTACCGCAGCGATAAAGCGCGGAGCCGCAAGCTTGGCGGTACCGGCCTGGGACTGGCCATTGTCAAACATATTGCCCAGGCTCATAACGGTTCGGTCAGCGTGGAAAGCGAACTCGGCAAAGGCAGCATCTTTACTCTTTATCTGCCGGCTAATAACAAATGATGAGTTGAAAATTTTAACCGTATTGGAAAATACGCAGGGGGGAAAGCTTCTTGAGTCGTTAAAACTTAAAGGAGAGAGCTGTTAAAATCAAAATTACAGGAGAGTAACTGGAATATTTCCCCATGCTGCAAATTCATCGGCTTTATAGATCAATTTTTCAGCATTGTAAACGGCCCTGAAGCAGTCAAATCTTGAACCCGCAGCAGAGGCGGCATTCGGCAATCAAGCAGAACCGAATACCACCCCAGGACATATGGCCAGTAGAACTGGTGCCTCTTTATTTCATAGACTCTTTGGCATCATGGGCAGCTTCTTCAGTTGCCACAGCAGCATCATGAGCAGCTTCCTTGGTTGCCACAGAAGCATCATGAGCAGCTTCCTCAGTTGCCACAGCAGCATCATGGCCCGCTTCTTTTGTCGCTTCTACAGCCTGGTGTGTAGATTCTTTTGCCTTATCTGCGGTTGTTTTCGGTTCATCTTTACCACAGCCAACCATACCCATCAGCATCAGTCCAACGACCAGAACAAGTACTTTTTTGATCATTTCCTTACCTCATCATGTTTTAATCTACTTTTAATACTTAATCCTATAACCAGAACTCTATTTATCAATACTTTTAGAAAACTTCAAGCTTCATTTTGTAATTTATTGTTTCCTAAATACCGGATAAGGAGAAGAATGATTATATTTTTTACTATTCAATGCCGAAGACAGAATGATTTTCACAGGCAAGGGCAGACTCCGAATATCCAGGAAAGCATCGTCTGGAGCCTGACGTTTCACTGCAGCCGGCCGTAAAAATTAAAACTGGAAGTCTTTGCCTTCTTGCCTCCCTTATTTTGTCGGTGGAAAAGAAAATCAAACTCCCTTTTTTTCAAACGACGGTATGAAAGATCAATAACGGTGTAATCAAGGCCCATCGGGGCAAGCTCATCTAATCCGGCCAACAGGGAAAAAGGCTGCTCGGGCAGAGCCAGGGTCTGGCCCCATTTCTTTTTTAACACGAACCGTTCCCCTTTTGGACTGACAAAAACCCGGTCATAGTGAAAATGATCACTGATAAGACGAGCGGTAAACAAAGACGGCCGGCCATAAACCGTCAATCCAACACCAATCCCATGTTTATTCCGGCACATTGCCATTACATTTTCCCTGTCCGTTTCAATGGCGGCCTGGACCCGGCTGATGCCGCTTTTTTTCAAAACAGCCAGGGCCGGAGAATTCAAGATGTTCAAGGTGTAATCCCCGTAAACCCTGAGACCGAGCCTACTTTTTTTGCTCTCCAGACTCTTGAACAACTGCAGTTGGCTGATATGGCCGATCTGCCAGTCACGATATCCCTGATCAATCAGCGCAGCCATTGCCTGGCGGTAAAACTCAACATCATCTTCAAGAATAATGGGAGGTAGAGCCCAAATCAGGCTATTGCGCCGAAAACGGATTTTTTTCATCCTGCGAAAACGGTCAGAGCTGATCCGATCAAGCATGAGGATGATTTTCTCCGGCTTCAGAGATAAAAATTGCGACACCTGGGAAGGATCATCTGTTTTCAACCAGAGGGGAAGATTCTTTTTACCGGGCCTACCGGGCCGCTTTCCCTTAGCCCAACCAGGCCTCTTTCCTTTCGAATGAAACTTGCGGACAGGAGGCCGGCTGAACTCTTTTAAAATTTTATCCACCCTGCCCCGTTGAACCATTTGGCCGATCTTTTTTTGGAAACGTGCCGGGTTGACACGACTCTTTTCCAAAAAACGACCCCGTTCCCGAATATCGACCTTGTACAGGCTGTCTCCGGGACGCATGTGAGGAAAAGGCAGTTCCAGACTGATATTGCTGCCGGCTTCAACGCGACTCAGCGATTTTTTACCCAAACGCATATTTTTTAAGGTGAAGGAATCCCTCTCCCCGGATTTTTCGCTGTGCAAACGGAGACGGTCCTTGACTTGAATCTTTTCTTTTACCTTGATCGTTGCCCAGCTGCCGCGAGTATAGAGAATTTTACCTAAAAAAAGACCTATATTACCGGAATGTTGCGGTGAAATCCCATCAACAGGCTGAGGAGAAAGAAAATAACCGGTGGTTGACTTGCGGCCCATGGCTCCCTTTAACAGCGCCCGGGCTTCTTCCAGGGCCTTTTTGTCTGAACCTGAATCAATCACCAGCCGATAAGCTCTGACCACGGAATCCACATAATGGGCGCTGCGTAATCTTCCTTCAATTTTAAGCGATGCCACCCCGGCCTTGACAAGTTGCGGAATCAATTCAATGGAATTCAGGTCATTCATGGAAAAAAGATAACCGGCCCGATGCCCTTTCCCCGGGCTTGTCCAGATATAGCGTCTGCGGCAGGGCTGGACGCAGCGGCCACGCAGACCACTTTTCCCGCCGCAATAGCTGCTGAAAAGACAGAGTCCCGAATAGCTGAAACAGAGGGCGCCATGGACAAAAACTTCCAGTTCCACGGGATGAGCCTGATGAATCCTGTTAATCTCGGCAAGGGTCATCTCCCGGGCCAGCACCACTCGAGAAAACCCCATTTCGGCAAACTGGCGGACGGCCAGTGAATTGTGGGCCGCCATCAGGGTGCTGGCATGAATATTGAGGGAGGGGAAATACTTTTTAATCAGAGAATAGAGGCCAAGATCCTGGATAATCAAGGCATCGGGACGTATTTTTTCCAGCAGAGCAAGGAGTTCCACCGCCTGGGGGATCTCATCCTCCTTCATCAGGCTGTTCATGGCCAAATAGACTTTAACCCCGGCCCGGTGACCATAATCGATCATGGCCGCGAGTTCGGCCGGGCTGAAATGTTTGGCCAGGGCACGGGCATTCAAGCCCGGCGCGCCAAGATAAACTGCATCAGCTCCGGCTCTCACAGCTGTTTCAAAATTGGTTATTGTCCCGGCCGGGGCCAACAGTTCGGGCTTTAAAGAATGATGTGGCATGGTTGCTATAAACATCTCTCCCGAAGGCACAGAGACACAAAGAAAAAATCAGTCATCCGTCTCCGACAGAGGGAGAATAAAATAAAAGTTATTTCCCTCATGGGTCGACTCGTAACCAACTCGGCCGCCATGAATCTCGATTACATGCTTGATAAAATTGAGACCATGGCCGCTGCCGGACTGGGAAGAGCTGCCGGCCGCCCGGTAGCCCTCGGAAAAAATCTTTGCTCCGTCCTCGTCACTGAGATGGGGTCCTGTGGTGAAAACATTAAATTTAACGCCATCAATTCCAGGCCCGAAAGCGTCAGGCATATAATGTCGGCCATAGGCCATTTTTTTCTTTATCCTGCCACTAAATCCAACCACGTCGGCAGTATATTTTACCGCGTTGGAAAACAGATTGGCGTAGACTTGAGCCAGCAAACCGATATCAACCATGAGAGGAATTTCTTCATCCCGCATGTCATTTGGACGAACGATTTCAATCTTCCTGCCCTGGAACCGCCTGGCATAATGTTCCAGTTGCGGGCCGATGATCGCTTTTTCCACCAGACATTTTTTCGGCCGCAAAACCAGACGGCCTTTACTGAAATGATCTTTCCTGAAAAGACTTTCCAGAAAAAGACTCAAATTAGCATGATGCTTCTGCACCTCCTCGTGGTATTCAAGCAAATCCTGATGCAGTTTCGATATCCGGCTCAACACCTCCTGACATTCTTCTCCCTCCAGGTTCAAATGTTCTTTCATCACCAAAACAGTCTCTTTCAGTTCTCCGAGATCCCTGATTTTTTTGCGCAACTGATTAAACAGGTAACGAAAATACATATTCGGGATAATGACATTATGCTCAATATCCCGCACCAAATTGTTGATAAACTTGAGATGATCGATATTCTGCCTGGCAATCACCCTGTTATGGAGCCTGAATGCGATACGACCGGCATATTTAGTAAAAAAAAGTTGATCCTCTTCAGAGAGTTGTCCGTCGTTGTCCAAAACCTCCAGCAGCCCTGATAAACAGTGATATCCTCCTTTCGCCTTTTCTTCAGAAGAACAATTTTTTTTTAAAACAGGAAAATAAAAGGAGTTACCGGCCCGGTAAGGATCAAAATTAGGACGCACCGGTTCAAAAACCGGTTGCCGGACGGCAGCAAGGCCATTCATGCTGTCACAGACCAATTTCATCTGTCGGCGTTCCCGGTCAAAAAGATAAAGACGAACCTTAAGGTCCAGACAGAGCCCCGGAACCGTTACACAGATGCGGTAAAAATCTTCCAGGGAATCATATTCCTGGGTCAGATCAAAAAAAATCTTCAGGATATCGTCCTGGAGTTTTGAAAAGCTATAGCGGCGGTAATCCTCTTGTTTCTCATGAATGCGGCTGCGAATATGGCTCAAATCCGTCGCGAAAGCTTTATTTTCAGACATGGACATCCCGTGCTTCGAGAACAACTTCATCACGTCCTGCTTTTTCTTTTAACAAAACATCAATATGCTCATTGGGACTTTCCAGGACATCAACACCAAAATAATTCGGCTGAATAGGCAACTCCCGGCCACACCCCCTGTTAACCAGTACGGCGAGCTGAATCGACCTGGGCCGACCCAGATCCATGATAGCGTCAAGGGCCGCCCGGATGGTCCGGCCGGTATACAGCACATCATCAATCAAAATTAAGGTGCAGCCTTCCACGGAAAAAGGGATATCCGTCTTTTTGACGATGGGATTCTGGGAGGCGAGGCTCCAGTCGTCTCGATAAAGGGAAATATCAAGACGCCCCAAGGGCAGCTCCCGCTCCTCATGAGACATGATCAGCTTCTGCAGCCGGTCGGCAAGAAAAACCCCGCCCGTGTGAATACCGATCAGGGCAAGATTTTCTTCATTCCGGTTTCTTTCCATAATCTGCAGAGCCATTCGGGTCAGGGACCTTTCCAGATCCTGGCCGGACAGAATGATTTTTTTTCCTTTACTCATGATTATGCCTCTTTCCCCATTAGAAAATGATCCACTTTTGCCGTGCCACCTGGAAACCGGTTTGAAGAAATAAAGATGAAGAAGTAATGAAGGTAATGAATGAGTCATTCATATATTTTCTACCTTCTTTAAAATTGTTTTCCCTCGCTTCCTTCCACATCTTGACAACTCTTCAGATCAGTTAACCGGACATTCACAGCGGATATCACAAAAAAATAATATATTCAAGCACATACCCCATGTCAAGCAATTAAAAAGCTTTAAGCAGCTAACTTCCTAAAATAAAAGGGTAAACTCCTCCATACAAAACTTTTTTTTATTTTCGAAAATTCCGCCTTGACTTGAGTCAATGATTTTGTTCTCTTAACAAGATAAGGACTCATTCGTAACTAAAATTTAAGATGCAGGATCGACTTAAAATAATACGTATTTTTTTCGGCTTACGTGGCGTTTACATTCCTACATGTCTG
>JAOZOY010000011.1 GCA_029933005.1 Deltaproteobacteria bacterium | reverse complement strand
AAACAAGACCGAAAACTTAATTGAACTTATCTGCCATGTCAATACCTTTTATTGATTCTTTTACAAGGCATCAGAGGATTATTATTTCTATTGACGTAGTTATGAATACAAGTTTAAATAATACGATTTATTTTTTATATGAATTTATTATAGTCTTTATATATTTAAGGATACCACAGATCATGAAAGCCCTTATCGTACTTGAGGACGGAGCCATTTTTGATGGTGAATCCTTTACCGGTTCCGGAGAAAAAACCGGCGAGATTGTCTTCAATACCGGCATGACAGGCTATCAGGAGGTGTTGACCGATCCTTCATATAAGGGTCAGATCGTCACAATGACTTACCCCTTGATTGGCAACTATGGAATCAATCCCGACGATATGGAATCAGCAGCAATCCACCTCGGCTCATTTATTGTCAAAGAATACCATCCATTTCCTAGTAATTTCCGATCTACCGGTACTTTGACTGACTTTTTAAAGGAATACGACATTCTTGGTATCGAGGGAGTCGACACACGCGCTCTTACCAGACATATCCGCATTGCCGGGGCTTTGAAGGCCGTCATTTCAACCGATGATCTGAATCCTCAATCCCTGATCCAAAAGGCCCGGAATTCCCAGGGTCTTATCGGCCGGGATCTGGTGCGTGAGGTGACCTGTAGCCATCCATATTGTTGGGGCTCATCCGGCCCTGTTGATTCAGATAGTTTCCTAATAAACACCACGCATTCCCATAAAGTCATCGTTATCGATTTCGGCCTTAAATACAATCAGTTACGATTACTTGCCGAACGTAATTGTGCAGTGCTTGTCGTTCCTGCCACAACCTCAGCCCGGGACATTCTTGCCCTGAATCCCGACGGTATCTTTCTTTCCAATGGCCCGGGAGATCCTGCCGGCGTAAAAGATGTAGTGGAGACAGTCAAAGAGCTTATCGGCAAAAAACCAATTTTCGGCATCTGTCTGGGTCATCAGATTCTCGGCCTGGCATTTGGCGGCACAACGTATAAACTTAAATTCGGCCACCGTGGATCAAACCAGCCGGTCAAAAATCTGTCCACTGGAAAAATTGAAATTACTTCCCAGAATCATGGCTTCTGTGTTGATCTTGACAGTCTCGATCCTGATCAGGTTGAGCTGACTCATACCAATTTAAATGATGGCAGTCTTGAAGGGATGCGCCATCTTCATTATCCAATTTTCTCGGTTCAGCATCACCCTGAAAATGCGCCGGGTCCCCATGACTCGGTTTATCTCTTTGACCACTTCATTAAATCAATGGAACAATCTTGATAATCTCGAAAAATTTTTTTTCACCACAGAAAAATCTCTTTTTTACATTCAATTACTTCAGCGAACTCTGTGTACTTTTATGATCAATTCATAGTTTTACGTAACCATTAAATTTGCCGGATTTAATTTTTTTATAAAAAAATCACATTTGACTCAACTGTAAAATATAAAAATGCCAAAACGCACTGATATCAAAAAAATCCTGATTATCGGCTCCGGCCCTATCATTATCAGCCAGGGCTGCGAGTTTGATTATTCCGGCACCCAGGCAGTCAAGGCCCTGAAAGAAGAAGGCTATGAAGTAATCCTGATCAATTCTAATCCTGCGACAATCATGACTGATCCCGAGATCGCCGATCATACCTACATTGAACCGATCACACCTGAAATAGTCACCAAAATTATTGAACGGGAACGCCCTGATGCCATTTTGCCCACTCTTGGCGGCCAAACAGGCCTGAACACGGCGATCAAGGTGGCTAAAACCGGAATTCTTGATAAATACGGAGTAGAACTTCTGGCCGCTGACATTGATGTAATCAAGAAAGCGGAAGGAAGGGAATCTTTCCGGACCGCAATGCGCAAAATCGGGCTCAAGGTACCTGAAAGCGTAATTGTCCATACCATTGATGAGGCCATGGAAGCTGTGGAAATAATCGGCTTTCCCATCATTGTCCGTCCCAGTTTCACTCTGGGCGGCACTGGAGGCGGCGTCGCCTATAACCGCCGGGAACTGAAGTCTTTGTGCGGCCCCGGCCTTGAGCTCAGCCTCAATACCGAGGTCATGCTGGAAAGAAGCCTGCTGGGCTGGAAAGAATATGAACTTGAGGTTATGCGGGACAAAAACGACAATGTCGTCATCATCTGTTCCATTGAGAACTTTGATGCAATGGGGGTTCATACCGGCGACTCCATCACCGTAGCTCCGGCCCAGACCCTGAGTGACCGTGAATATCAGGCCATGCGGGACGCGTCCATTGCCATCATGCGGGAAATAGGGGTGGAAACCGGCGGCTCAAATGTCCAGTTTGCCGTCAATCCGGCGGACGGCGAACTTATGGTCATCGAAATGAACCCCAGGGTTTCCCGCAGTTCCGCTCTGGCTTCCAAGGCTACCGGCTTTCCCATTGCCAAGATTGCCGCAAAACTTGCAGTGGGCTACACCCTGGATGAAATCCCTAATGACATCACCAAGGAGACCTACGCCTCATTTGAACCGTCCATTGATTACTGTGTTGTTAAAATTCCACGCTGGACTTTTGAAAAATTCCCAGAGGCCGAGGATTTTCTCACCACCGCCATGAAGTCGGTTGGAGAAACCATGGCCATTGGCAGGACATTTAAAGAGGCCATGCAAAAGGGACTACGCTCTTTAGAAATCGGCTGCACGGGTTTTGGTGGTGGACCAAAATTTAATCTTTCCAAGCTGCAACAACATGAACTTGAGCAACGTCTCAAGAAACCAAGCTCACAGCGAATATTCGCTATCTACGAAGGATTACACCGCGCCATGCCCCTGGAGCAGATCCACATGCTTACCGCCATCGACCCGTGGTTTCTTTACAACCTCAAACAGATTGTCGACGTTGAAGGACTGATCAACAAAAAAGGCTTCTCCGGGCTCGACCGGGAGTTTCTTTACAAAGTCAAGCAGATGGGATTTTCCGATCAACAGCTTGCCTGGTTGACCGGCACAACTGAAAACGACATACGGGATCTGCGGGAAAAACAGGGGGTCAAGCCGGTGTATAAACTGGTGGACACCTGTGCCGCTGAATTTGAAGCCTACACACCCTATTATTACTCAACCTATGAAGTTGAAGACGAATCTAGAAAAACAGATAAACGCAAAATAATGATTCTGGGTGGTGGCCCTAACCGTATCGGGCAGGGCATTGAATTTGATTACTGCTGCGTCCATGCCTCATTTGC
Source organism: Deltaproteobacteria bacterium (assembly GCA_029933005.1). Classification (GTDB taxonomy): domain Bacteria; phylum Desulfobacterota; class Desulfobulbia; order Desulfobulbales; family SURF-16; genus JAGHCC01. The sequence continues at coordinate 50,142 of JAOZOY010000011.1, read as the reverse complement.
CCTTGAGGAAATGGGCATTGAAAGCATTATGGTCAACTCTAATCCGGAAACAGTGAGTACGGATTATGACACTTCCGATAAATTGTATTTTGAACCTTTAACCAGGGAAGATGTTTATCATATAATTGAAAAAGAAAAACCGGAAGGGGTGATTGTTCAGTTCGGCGGCCAAACGCCGCTCAACCTGGCCCTGCCCCTTGCCGAGCTTGGTGTGCCGATTCTGGGCACATCACCGGACAGTATCGACCGGGCTGAAGACCGTAAACGTTTCCAGCAATTTCTCCAGAAACTTGGTCTGATTCAGCCGAAAAACGACACAGCGCGCACCTCGGATGAGGCCCTGAAAATTGCTGAAAGAATAACCTATCCGGTCGTTGTCCGGCCCTCTTATGTCCTGGGCGGTCGGGCCATGCGCATTGTCTATAATGAAAGAGACCTCAATGAATACATGAATTCAGCCCTTGATATTGCTTCGGACCGTCCCATCCTTATTGACAAATTCTTGAAAGACGCCGTAGAAATAGACGTTGATGCTATCTCGGACGGAGAGACAACAATTATTGGCGGTATCATGGAACATATTGAAGAAGCGGGCATTCATTCCGGTGATTCAGCCTGTGTTCTACCGCCCCACAACCTGTCCGCCGAAGTCATGACCCAGATCAAGGAGGCAACCAGGGCCATGGCCGCCGAGCTGGGAGTGATCGGCCTGATGAATATTCAGTATGCGGTTAAAGACGACATCCTCTACATCCTGGAAGTCAATCCCAGGGCCTCACGGACTATCCCTTTTGTCAGCAAGGCCACCGGTGTTTCCCTGGCTAAACTGGCCACCAGGGTAATGATGGGTGAAAAGCTGAAAGATCTGGGACTGACACAGGAAGTGGAGGTGAAACATTTTGCCGTAAAAGAAGCTGTTTTTCCCTTTGACCGCTTTGAAAATGTCGACACCCTGCTCGGGCCGGAGATGAAATCCACTGGTGAAGTGATGGGAATCGATAACTCGCTGGGACTTGCCTTTGCAAAATCGCAATACGCGGCCGGTCAGGCCATTCCCTCCTCCGGCACGGTGCTTATCAGCGTCAGGGACAGCGATAAACAGGCAGTTCTACCCATTGCCAGGGAACTCAATGAACTTGATTTTACGATTCTCGCCACCAGGGGAACAGCGGAATTTTTCCAGAAAAACGGCGTGAAATGTGAGCCGGTCTCTAAAATTTCCGAAGGACGACCCCATATTCTTGACAAAATACAGGATAATGCGATCCAATGGATCTTTAACACATCAATGGGAACCAGGACAACGGAAGACTCCTACTCGATCCGGCGGGCCGCCATTGACTATCATCTGCCTTATACCACCACCAAATCCGGGGCGGAATTCATGGTTCGGGCGATCAGCACCATGCGGAAGAGAAAGATGGAAGTCAAATCAGTCCAGGAGTATTTCTAATTTAACCTTACATTTACAAATAATTTGAGATAAAACTTTAAATTTACGGCTTTCATGCTTAGCTTCATGCTTACCTTGAATTTTACAAATTCCTGAATCGCTTAATTTATTTTTTTATTCACTTTTGAGCCTTTTATAAGGAGAGCTTTTTTGAACCCCTTTTATAAAAATTTATCCATGTGGCTGGTGATTGGTATGACCATGATCCTGCTCTTCAACCTTTTCAAAACCCCCCAGACCACGCAAACGGAAATCAGCTACAGTGATTTTCTATCCAGTGTGGAATCAGGAGCGGTCATCCAGGCGCAGATTCAGGCCGACAAAATTACCGGCACGGGTCAGGGCGGCAATCAGTTCATCGTCATCACACCGCCGTCGGATCCTGAACTTCTTCCACTTCTCAGAGAATCCGGGGTCAACATCACGGTGAAGCAGAGGGAGGAAACTCCATGGTATGTCACGATTTTGATCTCCTGGTTTCCCATGCTGCTCCTGATCGGCGTCTGGATCTTCTTCATGCGCCAGATGCAGATGGGCGGCGGAAAGGCCATGTCATTCGGCAAAAGCCGGCACCGGAGAATGAACGCGGAAGAATCAAAGGTCACCTTTGAAGATGTCGCCGGCATTGAGGAAGCCAAGGAAGAGCTGGCGGAAATCATCGATTTTCTGAAAGAACCGCAAAAATTTACTCGCCTTGGTGGCCATATTCCCAAGGGAGTCCTGTTGATGGGCGCTCCGGGAACCGGAAAGACGCTATTGGCCAGAGCCATTGCCGGTGAAGCTGATGTGCCGTTTTTTTCAATCAGCGGCTCGGATTTTGTCGAGATGTTTGTCGGCGTCGGAGCTTCCAGGGTACGGGACCTGTTTGAGCAGGGCAAAAAAAATGCGCCTTGCATTATCTTTATTGATGAAATTGATGCCGTTGGCAGACACCGGGGTGCAGGCCTTGGTGGCGGCCATGATGAACGGGAACAGACCCTGAACCAGCTTCTTGTCGAAATGGACGGCTTTGAGTCCAACGAGGGTGTCATTATTGTTTCCGCTACCAACCGGCCTGATGTTCTTGATCCCGCCCTACTCAGACCCGGCCGTTTTGACCGCCAAGTAGTGGTACCCATCCCCGATATCGGCGGCAGGGAAAAAATACTCGAAGTCCATGCCAAAAAAGTACCTCTGGCGGATGATGTTAAATGGAAGGTCATTGCCCGGGGCACTCCCGGCTTTTCCGGCGCCGATCTTGAAAACTTAATCAATGAGGCCGCACTCATGGCGGCACGCCAAGGCGCTGACAAAGTAAACCTGAAGATCCTGGAAAAAGCCAAGGATAAAATCATGATGGGCGCTGAACGGCGCAGCATGATTATTACCGATAAGGAAAAGAAGATCACAGCTTTTCATGAAGCCGGCCATGCCCTGACCGCCAGACTATTGCCGGAAACCGATCCGGTGCACAAGGTTACCATTATTCCCCGGGGCCGCGCTCTGGGCCTGACCCAACAGTTGCCCACGGTGGAACAGTACACCCATGCCAAATCGTATCTGCTCAACAATATCTGTATCCTGCTTGGAGGACGAGTGGCTGAAGATCTTGTCTTCGGAGAAATTACCACGGGTTCCGGCAATGATATCGAACGGGCCACGGAACTGGCCAGGAAAATGGTCTGTGAATGGGGTATGAGCGAAAAACTCGGACCATTGACATTCGGCAAAAAAGAAGAACAGATTTTTCTCGGACGGGAAATTGCCAAACACCGGGATTACAGCGAAACAACGGCCATTGAAATTGATCAAGAGGTTAAGCATATTGTGACCGAGGCCAATGACAAGGTCATAAAACTGCTCTCCGAACATATGGACGCCCTGAAGGCGATATCCCTTGCCCTGCTGGAACGGGAAACTCTTGTTACCGAAGAAATCGATCTCCTGATGAACGGCGGAACTCTGCCTGAGTACGTGGCCGAAGAACCGGTTAAACCCGCCCAGGCCAAAAAACCACCGGCTCCCGAATCACCGTCCGTTGAAACCGCTTCCGACGAGAAGGACAACAGCCTGGATTCATCCCAAAGCCCGCCGACGGGGGACGAGCCAGCTCCCAAAACCACCTGATCTTTCCCGTCATGATGTGCCGCAGCGACATTATCCTGGACCAGGGACAACAAGTGCTCGTCATGGGTATCCTGAACGTGACTCCGGATTCCTTTTCCGATGGAGGCCGACTGACAAACCAAGAGACACTGCTTCAGCGTGCCGAAAGCATGATTGCGGCAGGAGCGAACATTCTTGACATCGGCGGTGAATCCACCCGCCCCTTTGCCGCAAAGGTGGAACTCGCTGAAGAGTTAAACAGGGTGATTCCGGCCATCGAGTCAATCAGACATCATTTTCCCATCCCCATCTCCATTGACACCACCAAAGCCACGGTGGCGGAAAGAGCAATTGAGGCAGGCGCTGACCTTATTAATGATATCAGCGCGCTGCGCTTTGATTCCCAAATGATCGAGGTGGCAAAAGAACATAACGCGCCGGTCATTCTCATGCATATGCAGGGGCAGCCCGGCGATATGCAGAAAAAACCCTGTTATGATGATGTGATCAATGACATATCGACTTTTCTGCGAGAACGTCTTGACTGGGCGGAAAAAAAAGGGCTGAATCGCAACCGCATGATCATCGACCCGGGTATCGGCTTCGGAAAAACACTGGAACATAACCTCACTATTCTGAAACACCTTGATCAATTCCGCGCTCTTGGCGTCCCGCTGCTGCTCGGCCATTCCCGCAAAGCCTTTATCGGCACAATCCTTGATCTTGACGATCCGGGCCGAAGGGATTGTGCCACTGCGGCGATCGCTGCCCTCGCCGTCATGGCCGGAGTATCGATTATACGCGTCCATGATGTTAAAAAAACCATTCAGGCAGTTCGGCTGGCCGAGGCTATTAAGATGGCTGATGACTCATAGTTCATGGCTGATGGCTTGAGGTTCATTGCAAATAAACAGCATTATAAGCCTTGACCTGTGGTATCATATGACCCATGATCAGCATCAATACCAGGATAAACGGATTTCAACGCTATAACAAGGGCCGTAAAATCAAGGCCATTCATTTCCATGCAGATAAAGCGGCTTTCTTTTTCAAGGTCATTCCCTATCTACTGCACTCTAATTATTCTGATCTTCCCGGCTTTATTGATCAGCCCGACTGTCCTTACGGTATCCACCAATTTCTGCCGGAAACACTTCCGGACATCAGTATTTTCAACCTCTATTTTCCCGAATCAACTGCACTCTCAGCACGAAAAGGGCCGAACATCTCTTCCACTCCCTGCATTCACTCCCTGAAAATAATCGGCAGCATCGGCACCATTGCCCAGACGGAAAAATCAGACTGTGATTACTGGGTCAGCATCCGTCATAAAGAAATTGGCGAAGATGGTCTTAATCTGCTCGAAAAAAAATGCCGGCTGATCGAAAAATGGGCTGCTGAGTATGACCATGAAATATATTTCTTTCTCATGGATATTGATCAGACCAGGGAAAACAGCTTTTCTTCCGACGCAGAGGACGAATCTGCTGGTTCAGCCCTTAAATTGCTTTTAAAGGACGAACTCTTCAGAACCCATATCCTGGTTTCGGGCAAAATGCCTCTCTGGTGGCTGATTCCACCCGGTTTAACCAGTAAACAATATTCAGACTATGTTTCCCGGTTAATATCGACGAAACAGATTAATCCGGATAACTATATTGATCTCGGCTATCTGTCGGAAATTCCCAGGGAGGAAATTTTCGGGGCCTGCCTCTGGCAAATGAACAAGGCTCTTGACAGCCCTTTCAAATCCGTTATTAAATTTGCTTACCTGGAACTGCTGCTCGATCAAAAAAGCAGTGATGTTCCCCTGCTATCAAATAAAATCAAACAGCTGGTTACCTTCCCGGAACAGCTGGCAAATTCCCGGGAGATGATCAAGCTTGAGGAGATTGATCCCTACCTGTTACTGGCCCGGGAAATTGTCACCTTTTACAGGAACGATAAAACATTACGCAAGGAAGAAAAATTCATTCGTCAATGTCTGTACCTGAAAGCCGTATCAGGCATGAAATCACAGGAGACGAAACATCTGAGCGGCAGCATGGCCCTGATGCAACAATGGGATCTCCTGCCTGATCAGCATGAAAAGCTGACCGGATTCCATACCTGGAGTTTTAAACGGCAAGTTAAAATCGGCGCCCGAATTCATGATTATCTCATTGAGACATACAAAAGACTGCGACTGATATTAAAAACCTTTCAAAACGAAACAGGGGTCACCATTACAGAACGTGATATTTCCATCCTCGGCCGAAAGCTCTATACGTTCTACGACAAAAAAAATCATAAAATTAACTACCTGCGCACCATTTCCAGAGATATCATGGTTCGCGCACATCTCACCTTTCATATCACAAAAACTGGAGATGAAATTTTCTTTTATGTTTTCGAGGGAGAACATGACATTGAATCGCTCAAGGCAAACAAGAATCTACTTATAAAAAAAGACACCTGCCTGCTTGAATTACTTGCCTGGCTGCTGGTTAACGGCATCATTGACAAAAAAACAACTTTTCACCTCACCCCAACATACCTGCCCATTGTCCTTGCCGATATCCAGTCTTTTGCTGACATTCTCATTCAAATATTTCCCAAATTAAATTTCGCCCGTATCTCAACAGAAGATCTCCTCGAAGAAGAACGGATTGTCCAGGCTCTTGTTGTGATCAATTTTGACAAAAAACCGGTTAAAAGCTCATCCACGCTGCAATCAGCAATCATCTCGGTCAACAGCTATGGTGAATATTTTATCCACCATTATGATACCCTTGCGCAACTGAAAAACGCTATGAGCGTTCTGCTGACCCGGCATCTGATCAGCCGCTGGAACAATAATCTGGAAATTTATATTCCCTCCCAGCCGGAACAGTATCATATCAAGACAATGATTAATTTAAATTGAAGAAGAAAGGTTCAAATATGAAAATAACATTATATCGTTCAGCCATCTGTCCGCGTTGTCTGATGGCGGCCCGTGAACTGAAGCGGCTGAAAAGAAAATATAAAAATCTTGTGGTAACGGAGATCGATATCGCAACCAGTCCCCGTCAAACATGGCAGGCCGGAATCAGAATGATTCCGGCCCTGGAATGCAGAGGTAAAATTTTGTCAGGATTCATCCTCACCTCTGAGAAAATTCAAAAATTTATCACGACGGAACAGCAAAAAAGGAACCACGAATAGACACAAAGTCATACTAATTAAAATCTAATCATTTCTCGCCTTCAACGACATCCTCCAAATAACGTACAAGAGTTTTGGACTCCTCAGCCTGGGCATTCAACTCCTCGACGGCCGAGGCAATCTCTTCCGCATTTGCCGAATTCTGCTGAACCACATTTTCGATCTGGCTAATAGCAACATTAACCTGCTCGATGCCCTGACTCTGCTCATGTGAGGCAATGGCAATTTCTCCGATTAACGCACCGACCTTCGCCGTCTCTTCAGAAACTTCGCCAAAAGCCTCATTCGTTTTTCTGCAAAGCTTGGAGCCCTGGGAAATTTTAGCCACCGTGGTTTCTATCAAAGTGGATGTGGTGCCCGCTGCCTCGGCGGAGCGCATAGCCAGATTACGGACCTCTTCGGCCACCACGGCAAAACCGGCTCCGGCCTCTCCTGCCCTGGCCGCTTCAACCGCTGCGTTTAAGGCGAGAAGATTAGTCTGAAAAGCAATTTCATCTATTGTCTTAACAATCTTCTGGGTCTCTTCACTGGCGGCGACAATATCTTCATGTGACCCAATCAATTCAGCCATGGAGGAACTGACCTCTTCAACTTTCTCCAGACTTTTCCTGACAAGAATTTCCGCCTGACCGGCATGCTCGTCATTCTGCCTGGTCATGGCGGTAATCTCCTCGAAAGAGGCGGATGTCTCTTCAATGGAGGCGGCCTGCTCCGAGGTTCCGGCTGCCAGGGTCTGACATGCCCCGGCAACAGAACCGGCCGCATCGGCAACCTGCTCGGCTCCGTCAAGCATTGATCTGGTTAATGAACTGACCGGCCTGACAACCTTAAATGTAATCAGAAAATAAAGAGCGCCGATTGCCAGAATTGTGCCGGCAAAACCAATCAATAGGCTTCTATTACGCAGGGTTGCCATGGCTGCTGCCACATCTTCCAGGCTCTGCCTGACCAGCATGCCGCCCAGAACATGCCTGCTTTCCCCATGACAATGATAACAGGTTCTTTCATTGAGGATTGGCTGTACAAGGGTGAGATAAGGGGTATTATTCAGCTTCTCGTGATAATTTTCCCTGAGAATCTTTCCCTGTTTCAGGATATGGTCAAGATCTTCGGTTAATTCCGAGGAAGTGATAATCTTATCCAGACTGGAACCTACATAATTCTTTTCCGAGCCATAGATAATCTGCCGGTTGAAAGCAAAGATATAAACCTCAACCCCTTTCATCTTTTCCTTCACTCCCTCAAACTGTTTCCAGATCGTACTACTGTCATTAATTGACATGGGATGGTGAATGGCATTAAAAAGAGACTGCTCCAGTATTGAGGCGCCTCGAAAAGATTCTTGTTCCAGGCTTTGACGCTGGTAATAATAACTGACACAAATTAAAAGTGTAAAAACCGCCACCAAAATGACAATTAGACGACTGGTCACAATGAATTGTAGACTTTGTCTTTTCATCAGTGAGCGCCTCCATAAATAAATGGTTTGTAATCAAAATCCGCGACCCGTTCCGCGTTATGACAATTCTCGCACTGTTTGATTGAAAGGTTGCCGACAATATCATCAGGATCTTCGCTTTCGGCATGCAGGCTTCCAGGGCCATGGCAGACCTCACATCCGGGATATTTAAGATTCGGTGTCTCTTCCACTGAAATAAAACCGCCTGGCCTGCCATAACCGGTGGTATGGCACTCAAGACATTTCTTGAATTCATCAGCGCTTAAACCACTTTTCATCTTCATGATATTATCATAGGAATGAACTTTTTTCGCATAGGTATGAAAATTCTGATACTCATCCTCGTGACATTCACCACAAACCTCGCAACCGACATAGATTTTGCCGGCTTCAGAGGCGATACCCGTGGCGATCCAACACATGCCTCCAAAAAACAAAAAAACACTTAGCGCTGCCCACCGGGCTGACAACAAGGATTTCACTATGGTTTGATTTTTCATACTCCTGTCCTCTCTGGTCCTTCATCTGGCTCCAGCCTATTCTCATGGGAAACAGGATCTACTCAAAAAAAGTTGACCACTGCAACTGTTTGCTGGTTTAGTAACAATTCTCCAAAGGATAAAATATTTAAAAAAACTCCTAATAAAAATGATACGAACATCTGCACAAAATAATCAAGAAAAAAATGAGAAAATAAAATGATCAAGTATCCGAATCGTCTGAGCACGGAAGGGCTCTGCCAGGAAGAAAGGACAACCACCGGTACATATCGCAATCAGCTTCCAAATATCGTTGATGAGGTTGTTGCGTCTTGTCAGAATGGTGAATGTTTTGAACATATCAATGCCGATCCCCTGCCTTCCCGCCATCGAGCCGTTGATATCATCGAACGCTGCCGGGAAATCCTCTTTCCGGGTTATTTCAAATCCCAGGGGATTGACAGGATCAACCTCAAATACAGGCTCGGCCTGGAAATATCTGAGCTGTATGACAAGCTGGCCGAGGAAATCACCTATTCAATCCGCCATGAATGCATCCGGCATAGCCTTACCTGCCAACATTGCGACGAGCAGGGCAAAAAAAAGACATTCGAATTTTTACGCCGGACGCCGCAACTCCGCGCAATACTGGCAACCGATGTCCAGGCAGCCTATGACGGTGATCCGGCGGCTTCAGGATACGATGAAATCATTTTCTGCTACCCCGGCATGCTGGCCATTACCATCTACCGGATCGCCCATCTTCTCTATCGACTGGAGGTGCCGATTCTGCCGCGTATCATGAGTGAATACGCCCATAGCGTAACCGGCATTGATATCCATCCCGGAGCCCAAATCAGCTCATACTTTTTCATTGATCACGGAACCGGCGTGGTGATTGGCCAGACCGCAGTCATCGGAAAACGGGTGAAACTCTACCAGGGTGTTACCCTGGGAGCACTTTCATTCAGGAAAAATGAAGAAGGAGAACTTGAGCGGACAGGCAAACGCCACCCCACCCTTGATGACGAGGTCACGGTCTATGCCGGGTCGACGATTCTGGGCGGTGATACCGTGATCGGCGCACGATCCATTATCGGCGGCAATGTCTGGCTGACCCATTCGATTCCGGAGGATACAAAGGTATTGCATAATCCACCGGAGCTGATCCTGAAAACAAAAAGGACTGAAGGCTGAAAGTATAAGCGAAAGGGTCTTTTTTCATATAAAATATTGTGGAAATTATCTTAAACATGGGTTAATGTGTTAAATTCATCATGTCAATATTTCAATCCATCTGCACAAAATATCTAAAAATCAACTTCCTTTAATTAAACTCTGACAAGGAGAAGTTATGTCTCGAAAAATGGTCACCATTGATGGTAATCAGGCATGCACCCACGTTGCTTATGCCACCAGTGAAATTATTACAATTTATCCGATTACTCCTTCATCTCCTATGGCTGCCGAGGCAGACGCCAAGGCCAACGCCGGGCAGAAAAATATCTGGAACAGCGTCCCGGTTGTCACCCAGATGCAATCGGAAGGCGGTGTTGCCGGCTCTCTGCACGGCTCTTTAACCACCGGCGCGCTCTGTACGACATTTACCGCTTCCCAGGGTCTCCTGCTCATGCTGCCGAACATGTTCAAACTGGCCGGCGAACTGACCCCGACTGTTTTTCACATTACAGCCCGTTCCCTGGCCTGCCAGGGACTGTCAATATTTGGCGATCACGGTGATATAATGGCTGTCCGCCAGACTGGCTGGGGCATGCTCGGCTCCCAGAATGTTCAGGAAGCCCAGGACATGGCGCTAATCTCCACCCAGTCCGCTATGAAATCTCGCATTCCCTTCATGCATTTCTTCGACGGTTTCCGTACCTCCCACGAAATCCAGAAAATGGAGCAGCTCACCATGGATGATATGCGAGAGATCATTGATGAAGATCTGGTCATTGAGCATCGCCTGCGCGGTCTGAGCCCGGACCGCCCCATGATGCGCGGTACTGCCCAGAATCCGGATGTCTACTTTACCGGCCGCGAGACCGTGAATAAATATTATGAGGCCGTTCCCGGTATTGTCCAGGAGACCATGGACAAATTTGCTAAACTTACCGGTCGCCAGTATCATCTCTTTGATTATATCGGTGCTCCTGATGCCACCGATATCGTCGTTGTTATGGGCTCCGGGGCCGAGACGGTTGCGGCCACGGTTGAGCATCTGGTTGCCCTGGGCGAAAAAGTAGGTCTTGTTATTGTTCGTCTCTATCGTCCATTTAACTCTACTGCCATGGTCAATGCCCTTCCTGCCAGTGTCAAACGAATTACCGTTCTTGACCGCTGCAAGGAACCGGGCAGCCCTGGCGAACCCCTCTACCTTGACATTCGTGCTGCCATGGCTGAGGCCGTCGAGTCGAACAACGTAAAAGAAACTCCGATCATCCTTTCCGGTCGCTACGGTCTTGGATCAGCCGAGTTTAACCCAGGCATGGTCAAGGCTGTATACGACAACATGAAAGTTTGGGCTCCGAAAAAACGTTTTTGCGTCGGACCCCATGACGATGTGGCCATGACCAGCCTGGATTACGACAACTCCTTCAATATTGAAGGCGACGATGTCTTCAGGGCTATGTTCTTTGGTCTGGGCTCCGATGGAACAGTTGGCGCCAATAAGAACACCATTAAAATTATCGGCACGGAAACCGATAACAGCGCCCAGGGCTATTTTGTCTATGACTCGAAAAAATCGGGTTCCATCACCACAAGCCATCTACGCTTCGGTGAAAATCAGGTGGTGGCCCCTTATTTAATCAGTAAGGCCAACTTCATCGCCTGTCATAACTCCACATTTCTTGACAAGTATGACATGCTGGGCCACCTTGAAGAGGGCGGCACCTTTCTGCTTACCACGAACTTGAAAAAAGGCCAGGTATGGAAACAGCTTCCGGCCACGGTTCAGCAGCAGCTTATTGAGAAAAATGCCAAATTTTATATCATTGACGCCATCAGCCTGGCCGGGGCCATCGGACTGGGCGCACGTATCAACATGATCATGCAGACCGCCTTTTTCCTGATTTCCGGCATCCTGACCAAGGCCCAGGCCATCAAGGCCATCAAGGTCGCCATCAAAAAGACTTTCGGCAAAAAGGGCGACAAGATCGTTCAAATGAATTACGACGCCGTTGATGTTGCCGTTGACAATATTGTCGAGGTAAAAATTCCAAAAACAGTAAACGGCCATGATCTGCCGCTTACTGTTCCGGCCGAGGCTCCCCAGTTTGTTCAGGAAGTCACCGCCACAATGATCGAGGGCAAGGGTGACAGCCTTAAGGTTTCCCAGATCCCCGATGACGGTACCTGGCCCACCGCCACCACCCAGTATGAAAAACGTAACATCGCTGTAAAAGTGCCGGAGTGGGATCCCGCCAGCTGTATCCAGTGCGCCCAATGTTCCCTGGTCTGCCCCCATGGCGCTATTCGCATGAAGATTGCCAAACCTGCTGATCTGAAAAAAGCGCCCAAGACCCTGAAAACAGCTAATGCAAAAGGCAAAGCGTACAAGGGCCGCAAGGCGATTATCCAGATTGCAACCGAAGACTGCGTCGGCTGCGGCATGTGCGTTAACACCTGCCCGGCCAACCAGAAAGACAGTGACGGCAAAAAGACAGACAAAAAAGCCATCAACATGGTGACAAACACCGATGAACTGCGGACACGGGAATCGAAAAACTTCAAGTTTTTCCTTGATCTGCCGGAAATGCCTTACTCCGAACTGAACCCGGCTACTGTCAAGGGCAGCCAGCTTCTGCGGCCCCTGTTCGAGTTTTCCGGCGCCTGCGGCGGCTGCGGAGAGACCCCGTATGTCAAACTCGTCACCCAACTTTTCGGCGACAGGATGATGGTTGCCAACGCCACGGGCTGCTCATCCATCTATGGCGGTAATCTGCCTACCACGCCCTATGCAAAACGCGCCGATGGACGAGGTCCGGTCTGGTCCAATTCCCTGTTCGAGGATAATGCCGAATTCGGTCTTGGCATGCGAGCCACAGTGAACAAACTGGCATCCCAGGCAACGGAACTTCTTGATGAGGCCGTCGCTGAAAAACTGATCACCAAGGCCATGGCCAACAAGATCATTAAAGCCTCCCAGAAAACCCAGGACGAGATTGAAGCCCAACGCGCCAATGTTGCGACTCTCAAGGAAAAACTTGAAGGCAGCGATAACACTATTGCCAAACGGCTCTTCCATGTAGCGGACTACCTGGTCAAAAAATCCGTCTGGATATTCGGCGGTGACGGCTGGGCCTATGATATCGGCTACGGCGGCCTTGACCATGTCCTGGCCTCGGGCGAGAATGTCAACGTCATGATCCTGGACACCGAGGTCTACTCCAACACCGGCGGTCAGATGTCGAAATCAACCCCTCGTGCGGCAACGGCTCAGTTTGCGGCCGGCGGCAAAAAAATGCCGAAGAAAGACATCGGCATGATCTTTTCCACCTATGGTAATGTCTATGTGGCCAAAGTGGCACTGGGAGGCAATCCCGGCCAGGTGGTCAAGGCCTTCAACGAGGCCGAGGCCTATGACGGACCTTCCCTGATCATTGCTTATGCCCACTGTATCAACCATGGCATCAACATGACCACTGGTCTTGAACAGCAGAAAAAAGCAGTCAAATGCGGCCACTGGCCTCTGTACCGCTACAACCCGGATCTCGAGGCCCAGGGCCAGAATCCATTAACCATTGACAGCAAGGCCCCGTCCATGCCCTTTGATGAATATGCCCTTGGTGAGAACCGCTACCGGATGCTCAAGATCACCAACCCGTCCATGGCGGATGAGTTGATGGCCGAGTCCCAGAACGATGTGAATAAAGCCTGGAACTTCCTGGAAGGCAGGGCAAAGGCTCTGGAGCCGGAAAAAAAATAATTCCGATTTATTCATAAATAAAAACAAAAAAGGCCGCCGGATATTTCCGGCGGCCTTTTTTGTTTCTTAAAAACCATTCAGCTTCTGAAAAAAACAATAAGCGAAAAAGAAGCTGAAGTAAAAACCGTGACAGGGAGAAAATAACCCAAACAAAGAAAATGCCTCCAACGAAACCGGGGCATTTCACTAACCCCAAACCGTATTCTTTTGCAAACAAAACATCCTCATAATAACTTTTCGGCAGACTGCTCTTTTCTCATCTTCTTTTTTTCAAACAAACAAACTGGTGTTTTTTTGCGTAATTTATCCACAGATAATTGACATATGACCAAATGAATAATATAAATTGATCTGACAAAAAGGATTAGGAAGTTCGATCAAGATCGTAACAGATGACAATTCGAGGAAAAGAGATGAAAAATTCACAAAAAAGAAGCTTGAAAATCCTGGCGTCTATGGCGCTGACAGTCACACTCTGTTGGACTGCCGGAAGCGGCACAGCCAAGGCCAATGCTGTCCTGAGCAATGATGACTGCATTAAATGCCACGCGGCAGCTCCTCAAACCATCGACAGCAAAGGCGGAAAACATAAAACCGACGTCAGCTGCATGGACTGCCACCAAGGTCATCCGCCGACCACCGCCGACATCATTCCACAATGTAATATGTGCCATGAGGGAGAGCCCCATTTTGCACTCGAAAACTGTTTAGGTTGCCATAGGGATCCCCATGCTCCCCTTGACATCAAGCTTGCGGAAGGCATCACCGATGCCTGTCTCACCTGTCACACCGACCAGTATGACCAACTGCAAAAACACCCAAGCCTGCATACCGAACTGTCTTGCTCCGAATGCCATAACGCCCATGGGCTGATTCCAAACTGTATGCAGTGCCATGAGCCCCACATCGACAACCAGCAAATGGCCGAATGCCTGGCCTGCCATAAGGTTCATATGCCCGCCGACGTAGCCTACGCGGAAGATATCCCATCAACACAATGTGCCGCCTGTCATGACACCGCTTACGACCTGCTCGTCAACAGCCAGGTCAAACATGCGGATCTTGCCTGTGCCACCTGTCACCAAGATACGCATAAAATGATTCCAAAATGTGAAGACTGCCACGGCGTACCGCATCCTGCAGGTCTCCTGGCTAAATTCCCGACCTGCGGCGACTGTCATGGCATTGCCCATAATCTGAATAGATAGAGAAATCGAATTTCGAATCGAAGACAACCTTTCCGTTCCCACATTCTCATGGGAACGGAAAGGAACTACCAATTGATACGAATCAACACTATTTTTTTGTGGTTATCAGTGTTCATTCGTGATTCACAAAATATTTATAATTTCATCAGACAACTTGAATAAAATTGCATTTGAAAGCGAAGAATCAAGGACTTTAAAATGAAAAAATCAAAAAAAAAATACCTGCCGGCCCTGATCACGACCTTGATCCTGACTCTTCCCCCACAATTACAGGCCGGCTGGTTATCTTCATCACACGAAAACAAACAACCTGCAACCACCAAAGAGGAAGCATCCCCTGCCCTCCAGGCAGCGTCCTCCGGCCCCTATGACGTAATCCCAAAACCTTTAATCGTTGCTCAGTGCGGCCAGTGTCATCGCGCTATTTTTAAAATGATTCGTGAGAACGGCGCCAAACATAAATTTGACTGCGTCCTCTGTCACACGAAACTGCACGCCTACACTCCGAATAAGCCCAACTGGAACGAGATTATGCCGCAATGCAGTCAATGCCATACTCTGCCCCATGGCAAACTGTTCACTGACTGCATAACCTGTCATATCGTTCCTCATACACCCAGAAAGGTACCGCTGACAGAACGTATTACAACCTCATGCGGAACGTGTCATACCGGCCCATCAAAGGAAATGAGCCAATTTCCCAGCAAACACTCAACGGAAGTTTCCTGTCAGGAATGCCACCATGATCGCCACGGTCTGATTCCATCCTGCATGGAATGCCATGAACCGCATCTTGCCGGTCAACAGGTTGCGGAATGTCTGGCCTGTCATCCGGTCCATAAACCACTGGCTATCACCTATGGCCCGGCTGACTCACCCACCTGCGGCTCTTGTCATGACGGCGTCTATTCCGCCTGGAGCAAGACCGCCAGCAAACATGGCCAGGTTGCCTGCTCCGACTGCCATGAGCAACACGGTGAGATTCCCAATTGCACAAAATGCCACGACACTCCCCACGACGCCAAACTGTTGAAAAAATTTCCCAAATGTCTGGACTGCCATATTAATGTCCATGATCTGCCCATGGAGTAATGCTGGAAAGAATTAGAAATTACGAATTATGAATTGGCTTAAGTTACGCTAATCAGATAAGTACCTTCATTACATAGTTGTTAATTCGTAATTTCTGACGAACCTTAACAGTTACATGTGCCGGAAGCGCAATCGCAAGCCGCTCCGGCCATATTCAGAGACACCTTGTTCTTCAAGGCATCCACTACATTGGCAACGACTTCATCAAAAGCTCTGGTGGCCGGAGTGTCCTCGGCTGAACTGAGATAAGGCTTGCCTTCATCCCCGGCATCAACCACTTTAGGATCAAGGGGAATCCGGCCTAGAAAGCGTACCCCATAATCGGCCGCCGTTTTTTCGCCGCCGCCGGATTTGAAAATTTCCACGGTTTCATTGCAGTGTGGGCAGACAAAACCGCTCATATTCTCCACCATGCCCACTACATCCATTTTGACATGTTTACAAAAATTAAGAGACTTGCGGACATCGGCAAGAGAAACTTCCTGGGGAGTGGTGACCACCAGGGCGTGTGAATCCTTTATGGTCTGGGCCACGGTGAGAGGCTCGTCACCTGTTCCCGGAGGGGAATCAATAACCAGGTAATCCAGGTCACCCCAGTCAAGATCTGCAATAAACTGGCGAATCGCCTGGATCTTCAGGGGGCCGCGCCAGATAATCGCGTCATCACGGTTTTCCATCATATATTCCAATGAAATCACCTTGAGATTATCATTATAAACCATGGGCGGCAGCAGTTTCTGCTGGGAAACATCCTCATCCTTAAGCTTCTGGGTCAGATTCAGCATCCGACAGATATCCGGGCCATGAAGATCAACATCCATGAGACCAACCTTATACCCCTTGGCAGCCAAGGCAAGAGCAAGATTAACCGATACCGTACTTTTACCAACCCCGCCCTTGCCGCTCATGACAAGAATCTTATGTTTAATTTTTCCAAGAGAGCTGTTGATGGCCATATCCTGCTGGGCCATTTTGGCATCAGGAGACCCACAGGTTGAGCTGTCGCAACTCTGACTGTTACATGAACTTGACATATTAAATATCCTCCTACAAACTTAAAATTTGATCAAAACAAAAACATAACTGTTGAGCCGAACCACTCCTTCTAAGCACAATTAAACCTGAATAAACTCCGTCTTTTCCAAGGCCAGTTCCATGTGAAAACGGTTGGTCCCGATGCTGAAAACAATACGGCGGCTGTCCTGAAAATCCAGATCAGGGCTAAGGGTGATGGAAGAATTCAAGGCCAGAGACTTGGGCTGGCCGAAATAAGAAGTCAGATCATATTTACTCTCCACCATCTGCATGGCTTTACCCATGATCTGATTCGTCATTTCACCCATGGTATCAACCACCTCATTTGAGGTGGGCTCTTTGGCCAGATCACTTTCCGACATTCCCATGGCAATCATGTATCGCCTGTACAGATCCATTGCCGCCCCACCGGTGAAATTCATGACCACCAATCCATCGTAGTCACCACTGAACTGAACAAAACATCCCACCTCTGGTTTTAGCTTGACCTTGGGAATATTTTGGAATGTATGAGAAAACTTGATACTTTTTTTAGTACTTTTCTCAAGTGTTTTTTTAGCAGCCTGACAAAAAAGAGATGCCACATAATCAATTGTTGCAATATTATTTTTCATGCTGACCTGTCCTTTTTTTCTTTCCTTTCAGCCTGATAGCATCAACCAAATAGCGGTTAGCTCCTCGCTGACAGCAAAACCAACACCCATGAGCCATCCCAATTATTCTACTTGTTCACAAAATCGAAATAAATGTAAAAACGAAAAGAGCCGCTAAAAAACCAAACCGACTTTCTGCCGGACAAGACTCAATGTTCCCGCCGCCTTGTCCCTGGCCTTCATCGCTCCTTTGTTCAAGACTTCCCGCAAAAAACCCGGATCATCAACCAGTTTTTCCCTGATTTTCCTGGCCTCACGAAAATATTCCCAGAGAAGATCAACGAGTTCCAGTTTGAGATATCCATAGGCGGCGCCGCCGTTGACATAAAGCTCATGAATCTCTTTCAAACGCTCGGGCGGGGCAAAAAGCTTCATGATGTTATAAAGATTACACTTGTCCGGATCCTTGGGAGCATCAACCGGGATCGAATCAGTGACAATGGACATAACACTTTTCTTCAAACTTTTCTCATCCAGGAAAATTCCAATGGTATTTCCATATGATTTGGACATTTTCTGACCGTCAATACCCGGAACCGTGGCCATACTATCGCTGATTGCCGATTCGGGCACCACAAATGTTTCACCAAAGTTATTATTAAACTTGATGGCAATATCACGAGCCACTTCAAGATGCTGCTTCTGGTCCTTTCCCACCGGCACAAGCTCGGCCTGGTACAAGAGAATATCTGCGGCCATCAGGACCGGATAGGCAAATAATCCATGATTAGCCGCAATACCCTTGGCAACCTTATCCTTGAAGGAGTGACATCGTTCCAGGAGTCCCATGGGAGTCAGGGTGGACAGTATCCAGGCCAACTCGGTGACCTCGGGCACATCGGACTGGACCCAGAAAATGCATTTTTCCGGATCAAGCCCCAAGGCAAGAAAATCAGCCGCTGCCTCCAGGGTATCGGCGGCAAGACGTTGTGGATCATGAACCGAGGTGAGGGCATGAAGATTGACGATAAAGGCATAAAGCTCGCCACGATCCATGTTCTCGACCATAGGCTGCATCATGCCGAAATAATTACCAATATGAAGCTTACCAGAGGGTTGGATTCCTGAAAGAATTCTCATAATATATTTTCTGTGTCGTAACGGCTCAGGGAAAAAAGGACAAAGGGACAGAGGGTCAAAGGGCAAAGGTGCAGAGGGGTTATCCCCCTATGAATCTTTGTTACTTTGCTGGCTGGATTCGTATGTGTTTGTTCAACGAAAATGTCTATTAAATTTGCAACTTTCTAAAATTACAGTATTTTTACAAGCCAATGGCTCATAACCCAGCGCTGGTTTTACCAGCAGCCATGAGCCATGAGCCATCAGCCTTTTCCCTATTCTCTATTCTCTATTTAACTTCCTCGAAATCAGCATCCACCACGTCGTCATCATCTTTTTTGGCCGATGATCCCGCTGCGCCGCCGGCTGCGCCAGCTCCAGCTCCTGCGCCAGCTGCTCCAGCTCCAGCTCCTGCGCCGGGCTGCTGCTGACTGGCCTGGGAATACATGATCTCCGCAAGTTTATGCGAGGCTTGGGTCAACTCCTCGGTTGCCTGTTTAATGACATCTACATCATCACCTTCCAGGGCCTTCTTTACTTTCTCTATCCCGCTTTCAACATTTCCACGGGTCTCATCATCTACCTTATCGCCTACTTCCTTCAAGCTTTTCTCCGTTGCGTAGACGAGAGAGTCGCCATTATTTTTCGCTTCAACCAGTTCTTTTCGTTTTTTGTCTTCCTCGGCATGAATCTCGGCATCCTTCTGCATTTTCTGAATCTCGTCCTCGGACATGCCGCTGGAAGCGGTGATTTTGATAGACTGTTCCTTGCCGGTCCCCATATCCTTGGCCGAAACCTGAAGGATGCCGTTGGCATCAAGATCAAAGGTGACCTCGACCTGGGGCACGCCCCGGGGGGCCGGCGGAATATCGGTCAACTCAAAACGGCCAATGGTTTTATTTCCCTCGGACATTTCACGCTCACCCTGCAGGACATGGATAGATACGGCCGGCTGATTGTCAGCAGCAGTGGAAAAAATCTGACTTTTCTTGGTGGGCACCGTTGTGTTCTTTTCAATCAACCTGGTGGTCACGCCTCCCAAAGTCTCGATTCCAAGGGACAGAGGAGTAACATCAAGAAGAAGGACATCCTTGACCTCACCCTGAAGAACACCGCCCTGAATTGCCGCGCCCACAGCCACAACCTCATCCGGATTCACACCTTTATGGGGCTCCTTGCCAAAAAATTCTTTCACCTTCTCCTGAACCTTGGGCATCCGGGTCATACCGCCGACCAGAATCACTTCATCAATATCAGAAGCAGATAACCCGGCGTCCCGCAAAGCAGTTTTACAAGGCTCGACTGTACGGTCAATTAAATCTTCAACCAGGCTCTCAAGCCGGGAACGGCTGAATTTGATATTCAAATGTTTCGGCCCGGTGGCATCAGCGGTAATAAAGGGCAGATTCACCTCGGTTTCCATGGTGGTGGACAACTCCATCTTGGCCTTTTCCGCCTCCTCTTTCAAACGCTGCAGTGCCATCTTGTCCTGACGCAGGTCAATGCCCTGATCACGTTTGAATTCATCAGCCAGCCAGTTGACAATTCGCATGTCAAAATCCTCTCCACCAAGGAAGGTGTCGCCGTTGGTCGATTTGACCTCAAAAACCCCATCACCGATCTCCAGAATAGAGACATCAAAGGTGCCGCCGCCCAGATCAAACACGGCAATGGTTTCTTCATTCTTTTTATCAAGACCGTAGGCCAGAGCCGCGGCAGTGGGCTCATTAATGATACGTTGAACATTCAGACCGGCAACACGACCGGCATCCTTGGTGGCCTGACGCTGACTGTCATTAAAATAAGCCGGTACCGTAATCACCGCATCGGTAACGTCTTCACCGAAATACTCCTCGGCGGTCTGCTTCATCTTGCCCAGAACCATAGAGGAAAGCTCAGCCGGCGTAAAAGACTTGTCTTCAACCTGTATAGCAGACCGGCCATTGGGGCCTTCACTGATTTTGAAAGGACTGACCTTGATGCTTTTCTGGACTTCAGCATCGATAAATTTCCGGCCGATCAACCGTTTCATTGCAAAAATAGTCTTAGTGGGATTCGTCACGGCCTGACGCTTGGCCACCTGGCCGACAAGCCGCTCACCCTTATCCGTAAAAGCGACAACCGACGGGGTTGTCCTGTTGCCTTCGACATTGGCAATCACCTTAGGCTCGCCGCCTTCCATGACTGCTACGCATGAATTTGTTGTTCCGAGATCTATTCCTATTATTTTCCCCATGATAGGCTCCTATAATATAGTAAAAAAATTATTAAAATTTTTGGCTTTTCAGTCGACCTGACTTCCTTTTGACACAACAACCTTGGCAGCCCTGAGCAACCGTTCTTTATACATGTAACCCTTTTCATATTCCAACATGACAATATTTTCCGCAACTTCATCGCTGGCTTCCATGGCCAGGGCCTCATGGAAGTTTGGATCAAAAGACTGTCCCACACTGTCAATGGGCTCAAGACCGAACTTCTTTAACGTGTTCAGCAAACCATTATATGTTAACTCCACTCCCGCGAGCAAATCCGAAGCATCTCCATTTTTCCTACATTCCTCAATGGCCCGGCCCATATTGTCAAGAGTTGGCAGCATTTCCCTGAGAAATTCTTCTTCAGCATACTTCAGGGCAATGGATTTTTCCCGCTCAATCCTCTTTTTATAATTTTCAAACTCGGCAGCCAGCCTCAACAGCCTGTCTTTATGTTCGTCAGCCTCACGGCGAGCCTCTTCGATCTCGCTTTCAAAAGATTCTTCCTCTACGTTCTCTTCAGATTCAACTTCGGCAGACAGCTGTTCCTTCTCTTCGGTCTCCGAAATCTCTGCCGTATTTTTTTCTTGTTCCGCCACCAATCACTCCTTGTTAGGAATTGCAGGACGTTGTCTGATTAGATTCATCCTTCAATTTATAATTTTTAATTCCTACTTTGCCGGTTTAGCACTGAAGTCAACAATAAGTATGCTCCTTTTCACTGTCAAGTGAGACAACTTCCTTTTGAAACAAAATGATAATAATCAATCATTCCAATAAAATAACTTAATTTTACACCATTCTGCCTGCTAATCTGATTTCATCTTTATGACAAAAAAACAAACAAGCCTGCAAAATTAATTCCTCATGGATTCACAAAATTCACAGAGTTTTATTTTGTTTTTTGCTCAATGTGCCGATAATAAAGGGTATCAGGCATAAGGCTAAGGGGAAAGGGCCCTTTTTCCTTATTCCGTCATCATTAAGCCCACAACAAACACCTATGCAAAAAACGATTACCGCCTTTGTTTTCATTTTCTTCCTGATCTGTTCCACCTCCACCATTGGCCGAACGGAAATGCGGCCTGTCCCTAAGTATAGAGCAGGAATCCCGCCTTTTAAGGTTTTGGCAAACATCCTGGAGACCAATCGAGCCGACTCCGGAAAAACAACGAAAAAAACTAAAAACAGGGGGCCCTGTCTCACCTGGCTGGCTGACGCAGATGCGCGTTTGCAGGCGCAATCCATTCTGCAGAACAGGATCAATCAAATTTTTTCTGTTCGGAACCTGGGGAATCAGTTACTCCTGTCAAGCGGCACAGTCGACTATGGCGTCCGTTATCTCCACACTCCGGTATTGCTGATCACCGGCATAAGTGACAGCAAATCCATTGAGGCCTTTACCAACGGATACGACTTTCTTACTCCTGATATCCGCCATGATCTTGATCATCTCCACCGACCGCTCACGATAAAAAAGCAGCAAACCAAAACAAAAAAGAAGCTGTTGCTTGATTATGTGGAAGATAATATCGATTTCCAGGTTACCCAGGCTGTACTTCGTTATGGGGACAGGATCAAATCAGGTCGACTGGCAGTGATAGGAAGTGTTTTCGATTCCACCAACAGTTATGACAAGGGGAAAAACAAGCTGATCATCATCAACGTCAACGGGAAAAAGGATGAAAAGAAACTCAAAAGACTCAAACTGATGAGCATGCTTGACAAGAACCTACTTCAATATGTGGGAAGGAAACAGAAGGCAGAAGTCAGGAATCAGCAGACAGAAAATAAAAAATAGAAGGCGGAAGCGACTGATGCTCGTGGCATGGAGTTGTTTCGTGGGTCTCAAAACAGAAAATTTCAGATTCAAAGTTCAAAGGTTGAGGCCATAACGGTAGTTTCTTGCAGTACCAACAACCCGGAACCTTGAACTCTGAACCTAAAATTTCATCAAAACCCGGTTCACGAATCCAGATAAGTACGGATATTTTCGGCAATTGTATCAAAAATCATCCTGAACGCCGTCTCATCCCTTTCAAGAAGAGTGATCCGGAACCCCTGCAGTTCGGTGGCAAACGAAGAAAGCGGTACCACGCAGATGCCGGTGGCTCCTAACAGATAATAGACAAACCGCTTGTCCAGCGAAACAGTATCACTGCTGACCAGCTTTTCTACAAGCGTACGTACCTCCTCTTTCTCAATGGGCAGGGTCTGCTGCCGATTCATCACCCCTTCCGCAAAAACCGCACTCATGTAAAAAGCGCCGTTGGTCCGGTTTACCTGGATTCCCTCCACCTCTTTCAGACTGTCATAGGCAATATTGGAATATCGCTCATAACGGGCCACCCGCTCGGCCAGATATCCGTCATATTC
Organism: Deltaproteobacteria bacterium; assembly: GCA_029933005.1. Classification (GTDB taxonomy): domain Bacteria; phylum Desulfobacterota; class Desulfobulbia; order Desulfobulbales; family SURF-16; genus JAGHCC01. The sequence continues at coordinate 26,872 of JAOZOY010000011.1, read as the reverse complement.
CGCATGACTGACCAATTTCGGCATTGCCATTTGCGGCAGGGTGGTTGAGCAGACCTCAAGCATCTTGGCGTTTAATATCGAGGCGATATATTTTTCAAAAACAGGATCGTTATGACCATTATACACCTCCAGCCAGCCGCAGCGCGATCCGGGCCAGGGCATCTCCTTGGAAATGCCGCGCATGATGATTGCCGGCACATTACCGATAATGTCCGAGACCGCCACGGTTTTTTTACCATTATAGATGATATTATGATAGACCTCATCGCAAATAACAAAAAGATCATACTTGCGGGCAAGATCAACCATTCCCTGTAAAATCGCCTCCGGGTACACCGCTCCGGTGGGATTGTCCGGATTAATGATCAGAATGCCCGCAACCGCAGGATTATACTTGACCCGTCTCTCCAGATCATCAAGATCCGGATACCAGTGGTTATGGGGATCAAGACGGTACGTCACCGGCCGATCTCCGGCATGGCTTGCCTCGGCCGAGGAATGGGTGGTATAGCTCGGCGAGGGCACAACAACCCTGGCCGTCCGTTTCAACATGCCGAAAACCTTGCTGATGGCATCCCCCAGACCGTTAAAAAAAATAATATCTTCGGCGGTGATCTGAACCTTTCCCCGGCTGTTGACTTGGTCGGCAATAAATTCACGAGTCGCAAGCATGCCCTTGGTGGGACAATAGGCATAAGACGAATCCTTCATGGCCAGGCCGGCGACAACCTCTTTCATCCACTCGGGAATCGTTTCACCCTTGGCCACCGGGTCCCCTATATTTTCCCAATGGGTCTCAACCCCCAATTTCTCTAACTGCTGTCCGACATTGACAATATTGCGAATCTCATAGGTCAATTCGCCGGCGCCAATATGGACGATATTTGTACGCATTGCTTTTAACTCCGTAACTTTTCAGGTGGGGCCACCAAATTGGCCTAACCACCGTTCCGTAACTATTCACCAAGGGCTAAAAATCCTTGAAAAAACTCCATACTGTCCTGATCTGACAGCATCTAAAACATTTTTTTGTACCACACAGAGAAATGATAGTCAATCCGTAACTATTCAGCAAATGCAACCGGGGAACTGAACCCGGCATCTATTTTAAAAGTAACGGCCATCCCGACGAACCGGCACAACCGATAAGCGAATGAAATAAGACATCGAGAAATGAAAGTTAATCTCTCGCAGAGACGCAGAGAAAAACTCTGTGCCTCTGTGAGAGACTTTCATATAAACAAAAGAATTATAAACGTAATGATGCGAGATTATAACTCAATCCGCACCAGGGAGACGGGCAAGATAAGTAAAATATGGGAATTTAAAATTAAAAGAAACGGAGTTAGAACAGGCAGGCGACAACGGACAAAAATTTCCAAAAACGGTTCAATGAACCTTTTGTGGATCTACAGCGCCCCACAGGAGGTAAGCACCCTTGAAAACAGTGGGGGTATAAACTCCGACTCCGAGTGCCCTCGGGATGTCCATGCATAACCGTTCAAACGTAACAAATCACGGGGTAAAATCACCCTGAAATTGGTTACATCTGCACTAATTGCCGGCCATATATCACAGTTATGACCATGGTATAAAGTATGAGAGCGTAATACCACCGACCAGCAAACTTGGGGGTCTTAACAGGAGCCACATTAAAAGCGGTAAGGACCATAAGCAGGATATAAAGAACCACGGTGAAAACACTTTGGCCAACCAGACCGGCAAACGGAAAGACAGCTGTCAAAATGATGATATTGTTGTCCAGCGCCAGTCCCATATAGGTCGACTCGTCAACCAGGCCAAAAACATTGAAATAGCTGAGCCGAAGCACTCCGGTCGCGACAATAATAAAGGCTCCGGGTAGGAACCAGGGACTGAAATGTCCGTAGCTTAACAGGACAATAGCCGGGCAAATGCCGAAGCTGACAATGTCGATCAGAGAATCAAGCTGTCCTCCGAACTCCCGCTGTTCATCGCTGCGCCCTTTCAGGCGCCGGGCAATAATACCATCCGTCCAGTCAAAGAGTACTGCCCAGATCAGACCGATCATCACGGCTGGGAAGATGCCCAGAATCGCATAATAAATAGCAATAACTGCGCACAGCAGCCCGGCCAGAGAACAGATGTTCGGCAAGTCTTTGGCAAAAGAAAGTATGGAAAGGGGCGAATCTGATGAATGCGGGGCTGCCATTACTTGCTCTCTGGACCAATAACGTCGCGCAACGCTTCAACCAATCTCCGGTTTTCCGCCTGGGTGCGGCTGGCTATACGGAGATAACGGTCAGATTCCGGCATTGTCTTGCCCTGGCAGTGTTTAATATAAATATTGTGCTTAACAAACAGTTTTTCGGTCACTTCCGGACCGGATGCAGCATGGTCGGGCAGACGGCAGAAAATATAATTGGCGTCAGGCTGGTAGACGGTCATTCCCTGGATCACCTGGAGTTGTTTATAAAAAAGATCACGATCTGCCTTGACCTTATTACAGCTATCAATAAACTCTTGATGGTACTGCGGGGCAAGACGCAGGAATTCTTCCGCGAAACCATTTATATTCCAAATATGGAGCCCTTGCCGGACCTTTGCCGCAAAGTCATGGTTGGCGGTGAGCATGTAACCAATCCGAATGCCGCAGATGCCATAGGCCTTGCTCATGCTTTTGAAAATAGCCAGATTTGGGTAGTTATCAAGCTCTGTTGCCAGAGTCTCCTGATCGCTGTTCTTGGCAAAATCATTGAAAGATTCATCAACGATGAGCATACAGTCGAGATCTGCTAATTTCTTCAGCAACCGGATAAGCTCAACTTTGGGGACCAGCAATGAGGTGGGGTTATTAGGAGAGACTACCACTGCCAAACCTGCCTTACAATGGATGGCCGCTGCTGCGAATCTGTCGACATCCAACTGAAAGGACGGTGATTCAAGGGCAAACTCAACTACATTTTCAGGAAGCGCTGCGTTGGCGTATTCATTGAACGACGGTACCGGCACAATCAATTTGCGGTTCATCCCGGCGATAATTTTGATGAGCTCTGCCGCCCCATTGCCTACGACAAGGCGCTCCGGCGGCTGACAGATCAGATCACCCACCAGACCTGCCAGGTCTTTCTGGGCAATGGGATAGTTTAACACCAACTGATGGATTTGCCTGGTAAGATGAGTAAAAAACTCCTCCGGCGGGAAATAGAGGTTATAGAGATAGTTATGATCAATAAAATCATGACGCCAATAGCCGCCATGCTGGCTGGAAATAAAATCGTAGCGCTCTTGAGCGGAAGACATTGTTTGTGATTTCTCGGTAAATTTAATAAATTACTGTGGTAAGGGCGAAGCTGACATCATTGGCGCAGACACCTCTCTGTCTGGGTAACGACGGAAGCCTCTTTTGCTTCGATTAATGCCCTGTAATCGTCTATAGACTCGGGGATAGCCTTGGACCAGATGGCTGCTTACCGCGTGACCAGTTACAATGAAAGATAAATGGTGATGGAGACCACATACCTGTGCAGCTGCTCGCAGATCCGCAATAGTGTCAATCTCATACCAACGGCTGGAATCAAAGAAAACCGGCGTAAAAGAAAGACAGCCATCAATGACCATATCCGCAAAAACCGTCTCATAGTAGCCATTGACCATATTATTTGAAATATATCGGTCTAATCTTTCCCGGACCAGTCGCCAGGTTGTGGTGGAAAGGCTGTAAATATTGACGGTCTTGTAATGGTTATCATCAGATTTATGAGCGCTGCCCTGAAAGGCCTTAATCTTCTGGTGGCTGTTGATAGTCACCGTGGTGCCATTCATCCAGGGCTGCAATCTGGAAATTGCGATTCGATCAGGATGGAGCATACCTTTAAGCATTCCCGGATCAAAAACAAGATCACTCTCAATCAACAGAAATGGTTCATCTATTACCTTTCTGGCAAGCCACAAAGAATAAATATTATTGGTTGTTTTATAGAGTGGACTGGTTATATAGGTGATTTTCATTCCCCCGGCCCGGGTTCCGAGAAAATTACGGATACAGTCAGCTTGATGTCCGACAACTATAACCAGTCGCTTAAAATTGTGTGAACGTAGGGCGAAAACCAATCTTTCAAGAATAGCTATTTCATTGACTGAAACAAGACATTTTGGCATTTTATCGGTCAGCGGAGCTAAGCGACTGCCAGTACCTGCAGCCAAAAGCAGGGCCGTACGTACTTGCTCTTGTCCAAAGGCTGGATGGTTAAACAGATTATTCATATTCCATTTTCTCCGTATTTATAAACAAACAAAAAGCAGAAAGACCAGGCCGGTGAAGACCATAGGATGCGGCTGAGCGGGAATGTTTATTTTCTGCCGATTGTCTCAAACAAACAAGCTGGATGGGATAAAAAAACAGCAGGGGGGGGGCAAAAATCGCCGACAAAAAGGAGTTCAATTACAAAAAGCAATATAAGGAATATACAGGGATAGTCTAACTGAGTCAAGGCAAGATTAGTTCCTGTAATATCCAAAATGAGTTAAAAATGACCTTGAAGCAAGGTATTACGGTGCCTTGAGAGGCTGTACAAGGCCTGAAACTCATTCCAGACAAGACTCAGCCCTAACCAATCATGGGCAAGCGCCAAGTTGTAACTACAAGGAAAAACTTGTAAGTAGTCACTGGTGCCGCAGATTGCGCAAACGCGACTGATTGCCATAGCTGATAGCCAGACTATGCGGGCAGTCGCGATCACGCGAGGAGGCAAGCGCAGACTCCGTGCGGTGCCCGTGATTACTTACACACAGCCTCCCCCGTAAGGCAATCAATTACTCTTCAATCCTGTCCTGAATAGGGACAAACTCTCTTTTTGTCGGCCCGGTATAAATCTGGCGCGGCCGGCCTATACGTACGTCCGGGTCATCCCACATTTCCTTCCATTGGGCTATCCAGCCCGGCAGACGACCCAAGGCAAACATGACAGTGAACATGTTGCTTGGAATGCCGATGGCGCGGTAGATAATGCCGCTGTAAAAGTCAACGTTGGGATACAAATTCCGCTCAATAAAATACTCATCCTGAAGGGCAAACTCTTCAAGATTTTTGGCGATGTCAAGCAAGGGATCCCCTGCCATGCCGATGCTCTCAAGAACCTGATCACAGGCACCCTTGATGACCCGGGCCCTGGGATCAAAACTCTTATATACCCGATGACCGAAACCGGAAAGACGGAAAGGATCATTAGGGTCTTTGGCACGCCCGACATATTTCCTGAAATTACCACCGTTCTCATGAATCTCCTCAAGCATTTCGATGACCGCCTGGTTGGCGCCGCCATGAAGCGGTCCCCCCAAGGCGCTGATACCGGCTGAGATGGAGGTGTAGAGATTCACCCTGGAGCTGCCCACAAGCCTGACAGTGGAGGTGGAACAATTCTGTTCATGGTCGGCATGAAGAATTAAAAGCTTGTTCAGGGCCATAACGATATCATGATTGACCTCATAGGGATTTACCGGCGAATCAAACATCATATGCAGAAAATTCGTACAATAGGAATAATCATGCCGGGGATAGACCAGAGGCTGCCCCATGGATTTCCTGTAAGAAAAAGCGGCAATGGTTCGAATCTTCGAGATCAGCCGAGCTGACATCAAATCAAAATTCTCCAGGGGATTCTCCGTCATTTCCGGATAAAAATTACAGAGAGAATTCACCATGGATGACAAAATAGACATGGGTGGCGCGTTTGGAGTAAAATGATCAAAAAAATGAATCATGTCCTCGTGAATCATGCTGAACCCGGTCAGCAGATGGGCCAAATCATCCAATTGTTTTTGCGTAGGCAGACTCCCATGATCAAGAAGATAGGCAACCTCGACGAAGGTGCAATTTTCAGCCAAATCCTCAATAGCATATCCCCGGTAGTTCAAGATCCCCTTTTCGCCGTCCAGGAATGTAATGTCACTGGTGCAGGAACCCGTGTTCATGTAGCCTGAGTCGATCGTGATATAACCGGTTTCAGCCCGTAATTTCCGGATGTCGATAGCCTTTTCGCCTTCTGTTCCGACAATGATCGGCAGTTGATACACCTTGCCGTCGATTTTCAGTTCAACTTTTTCCTCCGAGATAAAATCATTCAACATAAAACAGACCTTTTTTGGTTTAAATTATGTTATTATCGACCTGACCATTATGGCTTGCAGTCTCAACGAAGCACGACAATGATCCCAAGAAGACACAGATCTCGCTAAATTTTCACTGAGCCTTTGCGTGCTTGACAGGGAACTTTCACATACAAGTCAAATAACAAAAAAATTAGACAAAATGACAAAAAAATTCTTTACCGATCAGAGCTTGAAAATGAACGACCGGCAGAGATATCCAGTTTAAAATGGAGGCAAATCGGCGAATAATTTACTCTAAAAAGCAAGAAAAATCAATCATCAAGATATTTTTCAACCCAACTGAAGTAGAAGAAAATATCAGTTTGCGTAGGATAAGTACCTTGACGGAAGATATAACCACCTTATTTCAAACATCCCTGAATTTCTTATTTTTTGACAAAAATTCAGGCATAAATCACGTAAATATTCGGCTTGTGTGAAAAAATTTCGAAAAACTCGGTCTGTAAATGTTTGGATAGTGCCCCAAGTTCGTTCAAGTCGCCTTGCGAGCTATATTAGTCATATGTGAGTAAGACGAATCAGACGAAATTGGGGTGCTAGCCGAATATTTACTAAATCACTCATTAAAACTAAACGATTTCACAATGATATCATCAAATCAATCCTACCGGAAAAAAATGGAAATCTTCACAAATGAAGTAAGCATTTATCCGGTTTCGTGTGAAGCGCTGTGCCGGGGTCGTTCCGATCTGGAATGGCTGGACGATGTCCTTGCCGGAGGCGCGCGCCTTGTCCAGCTCAGGGATAAAATATCCACCGACAGAACCCTGTTTGAAAAAGCCCTTGCCTTTCGCGCCAGGACGGAGAAGGTCGGCGCTCTTTTCATCGTCAACAACAGGGTGGACATCGCCCTGCTGGCCAATGCCGACGGCGTTCACCTGGGCGATACGGATCTGCCGGCTCAAAAGGTGCGTAAAATCGCACCTGATCTGATCATCGGTGTTTCGGCCAACACCAAAGAGCAGGCGGCAACCGCCGAGGCAAGAGGCGCTTCTTATTATAACATCGGCCCGCTTTTTCCGACGCAGACAAAAAAAACAATCTCGGCCTTTATCGGTCCGGAATCAATAGCTGAATATTCCGCCTGCTCGGATCTGCCGTTTACAGTCATGGGCGGCATCAAACTGCACCATGTCGAAGAATTAACCAGACTGGACGCCCGACGAATTGCCATGGTGACGGCCCTGACTCAGGCTGATGATATTGAGGCGGAGACAAGGAAATGGATTAAGGAAATTCAGAAAGGTATAAGGCTGAAGGATAAAACGAAAAAGGCTATTTTATAAGATTAACCTGAAAGAAAAAAAATGCTTAAAGACAAACTTGAAGAGATCAAACTCCTGATGCAGTATGCAGTTCCCAAAACCCGCCTTCAACAGGCCACGGAACTTTTGCTGCGCTACAAAAATGACGCCATCGGCCTGAACCTCTTTCATGCCTTTTACAGTTTTCTGCCGGAGGCGGAGGATGACCTGATTCTCTCGCTGAGTCTCCTGGACCGCAGACAGGGGATCTTCCTCATTCGCGCGTCAACAATTCTTGGCAACTACATTTATCTGGTAAACCGGGAAAAGGCCGAATTTTTCGGTCCGGACACGCAAAAAAAGTGGGACAGGATCCTGTTGAAATTCTTTGGCTACAGCGACAGCAAAAGCCTGAATAAACGACTCGCCGTCCCGGCTCTTTTCGACGAATACAAGCCGTCATACCAGGATGAAAATCTCTGCCCCGTCTGTCATGCCGCTGATGGTGAACACCATACGTTCGGCTGTCCCACGGAAATCTGTCCCTGGTGCGGCGGCCAGCTCACCAACTGCAACTGCCGGTTCAACCAGCTTGGACGCGATCAGATAAAAACCGACTCACAGATTAATCTTTTTCGAAAAAAACTGGCTAAAAAAGGAAGGATTCCCTTTGACTCAACCAAGCACCGTCTGTCATTTCCGGCAATGGAAGAGAAGAAAGGGACAAAGGGGTAAAAAGGGGGGAAGATCCCTTTGAACCTTTGTCCCTCTGCCCCTACCCCCCTATGTTTTATCTATTTCTCGTTCAGATACTTATAAAATTCTGAATCCGAGGAAAGAATAAGGCGAGTATTTTTTCCCACTGTCTTGCTATAAGTTTCAAGAGTTTTTGAAAAAGCGTAAAAATCAGGATCCCTGTTATAGGCCTCGGCATAAATACTTGCTGCTTCGGCATCCGCCTTTCCTTTCACTTCCTGGGCCTTACGGGTAGCCCCCGAAGTGATCACCTTTAACTCCCGGTCTACCTTGCCAAGAATCTCCGCCTTCTGGCCCTCACCCATGGCTCTTTTTTCCGCGGCAATTCTATTACGCTCGGAAATCATCCGTTCATACACTTTAAGCCGAACCGACTCGATATAATTCACCCTCTTAAACATGACATCAATCAGCTCGATGCCATATTTGGGTGTCAGAGCCGAGGCGGATTCAAAAATCATCGCCGCAATTTTATCACGGCCAAGCTCGATTGCCTCTTCCTCGCGTTTACCGGCAACCGTACTGATCCGCTCTCCCTGAATCCAGTCCGAGCTGCGAATAATCTCCACAAGGTCATTCTTATTGACCAGATCACGCACCGTACTGTCGATGATATCATCAAGAATGGTCATGGCCCGGGTCACATTATTCACCGCCTGCAGGAAAATAAGAGGTTCAGATATTCGCCAGCGGGCAGTGGTATCCAGATAAATAAAAGTTTTATCGTGTGTCGGAATCTGATTGGGATCACCGTCCCAAATAAGAATCCTTTTATCAAAAGTGGTCACATCCTGAATAAACGGCGTTTTAAAATGAAGACCGGCCGTTGTCACCGGCTCACCGACAGGCTTGCCAAACTGGGTAATCACAACCTGCTGTTCCTCGGACAGCATATAAAATCCGTCCCAAACTGTTACTGCAGCCACAAGAATCAGGCCAATCAGAAAAAATCTGACTATTTTATCCACAGGGTGCTCCTCTGCTCTATTTTTTAAAATTAATCCGCTTTAGATTTTAACAGGTTGGACCCTTTGCTGCCGGTAATATCAAGAAAGGGCAGCAATGCCCGCTGTTTTTCATCAATGACATAAATATCGGCTACAGATGGCAAAACCTGACCCATGGTCTCAAGATAAAGCCGCTTACGGGTAACATCCTTGGCTCTTCTATATTCCTTCAGTACAGCCAGGAAGCGGTTTGTTTCACCTTTCGCCAGATTAACTCGCTCCACGGCATAACCATGGGCCTCTTCCAGAATTTTCTTGGCATTACCGCGAGCTCGGGGAATCACCTTGTTATAAATTTCCTCGGCTTCATTAACCAGTCTCTTCATATCCTGGTCCGCCTCATTCACCTCGTTAAAAGCAGGCTTGACCGTCTCCGGCGGATTTACGTCCTGAAACTTGACCGTGACAATCCTTACGCCGCTTTTATAACTGTTCAGGGCCGTCTGCAGTTCCTTAACCGCCGAGGCTTCCAGTATTTCCCGGTTGCTGAGCACATAGTCGAAAGCGTGATTCCCAACCACTCTGCGCACGGCCATCTCCGAGACATCACGCACCGACTGATCCACATTGCGCACCTTGAAAACGAAATTAAACGGATCCTGGATCTTATACTGAACAATCCACTCTACATTGATGACATTTTTGTCCCCGGTGAGCATCAGGGACTCGGAATCATAACCCCGCTTTTCATAGACTGATTTTCGGCCCGGTATCCTGGTTCGGAAACCAAATTCCTGTTTGCGCACCGTCTCCACATCAACCTTGATGGCAGCATCAATAACCGGAATTTTAAAATTCAGGCCCGGATTAGCCAGTTTGACAAACTTGCCAAACCGGGTAATCACACCCTGCTCGCCGGGTTCAATCGTATAAAATGAGGAATAAACAATCTGCAACAAAAAAAGAATCGCAATAATAGAACCGATCCTCAAAAGATTGTTCAACATGTTTGGGGGTTGTTTGTCCCCGGAAGAAGGCGGCTCCCCACCCTGTCCTCCGCCCTGACCGCCGCTGCCGCCAAAATTATCCTTAATTTTCTTTAACAAGGCAGCGATGAACTCCTCCGGACTCGATGGGCCTTTCTTTTTTCCCCATTGGGGTTGCTGGTCATCCCAGGCCATTATGCTTCCTCTATTTTCTCTTAATAAAATTTAATTAAAGGTCCCGTCAACGACAACGCGTCTTCAGTCTCTTTCTCTGATTTTTTTTCTTTATAATCAAATAATAACGGCTTGACAAAAAGTCAAACTTTATATTCATAGCAGCACATCAACCCGTAAGCATTCACAGGCACCAAATCTTGCCACGATCATAGAGGGGCTATAGTCGCTCGCCCTGATCGTGGCAATCTCCGGCACCTGTGAACGCTTACAAAATAAAAAGTTTCACTAAAACTTAGGGGGGTATCCGAACAATTCTCTGGCATCAATTCATCTGCTATGATCTATATATTTCAGCTTCTCAATGCCAGCCACCAGGCAGAGTAAACAGCAAGAATACAGATAACAAAGAGAAAAAATTGACGTTTGGGACAGAGACTCCATCGTAACACAACAGGCAAAGACGCAATCACCGACCCTGTGAGTATGCCGGCGGCCAACCCCCAGAGATGAGCGCCAAAATCCGTTCTCTCACCCTCGGAACCCAGCATGGCAAGCAGGCTCAATCCCGCCCCAAGGGGAAGCAGCAGGCCCTTTATTCCCTGGCGTCGTTTCACCTCGATGCCACACAGAATGCCGATTGCTCCAAATACTGCGGTGGAAAAACCAACGGCGTTATGGAACTTACCCTGAAAAACAATATTAATGGAATTTCCTAGACAGCCGGCCAACAGGACAAGCAGCCAACCCAGTCCGCTGCCGAGAATTTTACAGAGAAAATGAATGACAATGCCGCCGATAACCGCATTGGAGAAGACATGAACAGGATCGGCATGAAGGGTCAATCCGGTCAGAACACGCCACCATTCGCCATGCTCCAGAATACGTCCGCCACGCACCGCGCCCTCATCAAACCAATGACTCTGGTCAGCCCAATCCCCGGTGATTCCAAAAAAAAGAAGCAAAACTCCCATGATCAAAACAGTGGGAGGATGGCGGTCCTGGAAGAGACCGAATCCAACATTTTCCTCCTTGGGCGGTGGCCAGTTCTCATTTTCTCTTTCAAAACTGACAATCGATTGCCGGGCATGATCAAGACCCTCTTCAGGAACCAGAATCAACCAGCCACCCTGGTACTTTTCCAGGCTGTGACGCTGGTTCTCGGAGCTGAGAACCAGTGACCAGAGGCTGGCCTGTTGATAGGTCCGGCAGAATGCGGCGCTCACCGGCAAGGCACCTTTATCCATAGAATTCCGTCAAAGAAAAAATCTGTAACCATTTAAGATTACATCTCTTTTATGGTTCCCACCAAAAATGATTTGCTCCCATTTTTCAAAGAAGACTGATTATCCCCAGAAAAAGACATAAAATACCCGGACCAAGGCTTATTATTCCCGGCCATGTTGTTGAATGTAAAAATACACAGCGCGACACAATCCTCAAATGACCGGAGGGGAAATAAAAAAAGTACTTACAAATAGGTTGTAAGTACTTTTAATTATTGATGGCTTCGTAAAAAGTCAAAACTACAATTTTGCTTGACGCTAAATTAACAATAAGCACTGTACGTCGTACTCGTTTTTATTATATATAAAAAACAAGCCTTAAACTTAAATCCAAACTCAAACAGCCAGATAACTATACCATCTTTATTTTTTTTTCGCAGCCGCTTCTTTTTCTCTATGCGATTTTCTGTGTGTAACCTTCTTCATTAATATCCCTTCCAGGTTCAGCAGTAATATTGATTCATTTTCTTTCAATTTCTTTGACAGTTAATTTGTAAAAACAATCGGTTAACCTGGTAAAGTGTGGTACATTCTTTGCTTTATTACATAAGGCGGCTGGTATTGACATAAGGACCACTGAAACTTAAATTGCTGTCACTCATAATAGGGCTCCTTAACCTGTCCGCCCTTTTGACACGTTTACAGCCTCATTTACATGAGGCCGTAAAATGGCTGAAAGCTTGTGGTAGAGATTCTATTGCCATGGAATCCACAGGTGCATACTGGATTTCGGTTTTTCAAATTCTTGAACGTTATGGTTTTAATGAATCAATTGATTTTGAGACTTGGAAATTAACCCCGGATATAAATGGTGATGGGAATGATATTGATCTATGAATAATAGTAGCAAAGCGTTTCTACACGCACCTCTTTTTCAACTGCCTGAACAGGGTATTTTCCAGGCCAATGGGCCGGATGATCCACTGCCTTATTATTATAAACCCCTGGTAGGTTTGTTATACCGGGCCAGAATTGAGCAAGCCTTGTCTCTGTTACGCCCGCCCTATGAATCCATTCTGGAGCTTGGTTTTGGCAGCGGTATTCTCCTGCCGTCACTTTGTGCCTTAGGCACGTCAGTCTCCGGTATGGATTTGCAGTCAGATCCAGACAAAATCACCCCATGCCTGGAAAAGCTCGGGATAACCTGTAACCTTATTCAGGGAGATGTTGCGGATGGGTATTTTAATGAAGAGAGTTTTGATTTGATTGTGGCGATTTCAATTTTTGAGCATATCAACGATCTTTCCCCGGTTCTTGAGCGAATGTATGGTCTATTGCGCCCGTCAGGACAATTGCTCGTAGGGATGCCAAGGGTGGACCGGTTTATGGAAAAAGCATTTGGAATAATAGGATTTACAAATATCAATGAGCATCATGTCACTGATTACAAAATGTGCAGACAGGTTGCCGCCGAAAAGTTTGATCTGGCTGGATTTACCCACATTCCTTCATTGATGCCTACGTTCTGTGGACTGTATTTCAACATGTTATTTCAAAAAAAATCCTGAGCTATGGCTCTGATGGCCATGTCTTCAAATTGTCATTTAAGGTCTGGTGGTGGTACTTGTTAAACGATGCTTTGCCAGCGACAACATAATTCCGATGTGGGTAATCAACACCACGTCGTAGGGAAGCCGAAATCGGATACGCGGCAGAAACAGAGAATGAAACAGGGCACTGACAAGATATATACTGACAAACAGGGATTCCGTGCGTGATAAGGGAATTTTGACGGCAAAAAATAAGCGCAGGACGAGACAGATAAGGAGTGGGTAGTAGGTAACAAACATAATTATTTCACACACTCTGCTGAATTCGCTTGTGGCAAAAAGATGGTTGCGAAAATTGAAATAATCCAAGAGTTTGACAAAGTATAGTTTCACTGCGTCACCAGTATGGTTGCTCCAGAATTCCATGGTTTTACGAAGGTAATAGCGATTCTGTTCGCTCTCCGGCAGCTTGCTGGCTTCAATATAGTAATCTTCATAGATGTAATTGTACCAGGATGAGAGCGAGGTATCGGGGTTGTTGCCGATATAGAGTGTGTCTCCACCGTGGGAGGTGATGGGGATGAAACGATCAAAAGTTTTGTAATTACGATAACTCCAGATGGAGATACAGGTTACGGCAATGAGAGCTGCAACAGTTCCTTTTAGAATGATATGGTAATTGCGTGGGAAAAAAAGCCAGACCACAACCAGTGGCGGAATAAAAACACCGGTGGGATGAATCATGATAATCAGCGCTGATAACAAACCAAGAAGAATGGCCTTTGGATAGTCGAAATTCCGCACGATTACCAGGCGGACAATACAAAGCAGAATCAGAGTGTAAAGGGTTTGGGTATAGAGGGTTCCAGCAGTATAAAAAAGAACGCCGTAACCGGCCAGAAGTGCCGCTGACAGGGCTGCCCCGGATTGTGCTTTTTCCTTGTTCAGGATCGACCGGATGATGTATACAGATGAGGCAAGAGCAATAAAATTGATATAACGCAGCATAAATATCGGTGTACCAAGTTTAATAAACAGGGCCAGGATGAGCGGATACACCGGTGGAAAAATAGCGGTGGGATCTATGCCGTTAATGGAAAAGCCATTCCCCGCGGCAAGATTCTGTGCAATTTTGAAGTACTGTTTTTCATCTGGAAAACGTATCTCGTTGCCGAGATAAAACGAGTATCCTAATCCTGCGACTAGAAAAAAAAGTGCGGTAAGGTGAATAACTGCATTTTTATGTCGGTCGAAAAATAATGAGATGACTTGCAAAGGATTCTGTTTTTTCATGAATGAACTCTTACCTGAAAGACTGTTTTTCAGACGCGTTGGAATCTCGGGGGGAGTCAATTTTTTTGGTGTATGGGAACTGTTCAGGTGGGTCACCAAATTGACCTAACCACCATTCTGTAACTGTTCAGGAGTACTCCATATCGGAGTCTGCGCTTACCTGGTTCATTCGGAGTCTCGTTCCTCACTTACCTGGGCCTTTGAAGCCATACTTGTGCTATTCGAAAATGTCCAAATGGGACAAGATGGGATGCTCCTGAACAGTTACAGTGTATGTCGAATGCGAATCGTGTTCTGTTTTTCGTTTCCAGTCTGCAAAATTCATTGATGCACCGGACCAGACAAAAGGGACTCTTTCAGCACTTGAGTATGCATTGTGATCAATAATATGGCCACTGGTACTTCCTGATGCTCCAAATAACAGTGATTGCTTGAGTCCTGCAGTCATACTGTTTCCTGTAACTGTGCAGTTTTTAGCTGGAGCAAAGACCGGGAAAAAAATAAGCTGTCCACTGTCCCATGAAGGGGCACCGTTGTTCATCAGCCTGTTATTGATGATTTGATGACCGGAGTCACTGACGGCTATGCCGCCCATGGAATTATTTTCGATATTATTCGATTCGATTGTCAATGGCAGTGTTCCGCCATCAGCCATTATGCCTGCACTGCGGAGTCTGATTGAGCCACAGTTGCGGATCGTATTTCCCCGCATCATATTACTGCCGGCAAAGAGTGTATAAATGCCGGCCCCATCATAAGAAAGTGCATTTGCACCGCTTATTGAATTTTTCTCAATAATATTGCTGGAAACACTTTTGGCGTTCCCATCGGAACTGAGAGTGATCCCGGCTGCCCCGACATTGCTGACACTGTTGCCGGAAAGGGTATTGTTACGAGTCAAACCACCCTCGGCATAGAGTGCGATTCCATTTTTCAGTACGGAGTCGATGCTGTTTTGAATAATACTGTTATTGCTGGAGTTAAACAGCAGCAGACCACTTTTATGTCCTGAACTCCCGCTACTCCGGATACAAAGATTGCGAACTATTGTTTCGCCGGTGTTCAGAAGAAATACCCCGACTTCATTAGCCCCACGAACAGTCAGGTTTTCAATGATCAGATTGTTCCTGCCAGACGCCAGGATTCCGTATGGCTTGTCCCCAACTGCTACAGCGATAGATGAAGGATCGATATCTGAATAAAGATACAAAGTACCATCTGCCCAATACCAGTGCCCGGGCTGAGTTAAACCCTTTGGGCTGTTAACCACCTTGGGGGAGCCAAGAGAGGTGGACCATTGTTTTTCACAGCCTCCTTTCATCTGGCGGACATATATTTTTTTATCCTCATGTATGTTAAACAGAGATATTCCTGATACCGTGTTTGCTGTTTTGGATGTTACCCATAGATTGGAATAGATACCGTCTAATTGCAGGAGGATTGCACCGGATTCAAGAGAAGAAGGAACAGAAGCAAAGCCTAAGGTTGTAATTGATGGTTTGGCTGCTCCCTTATACAATAAAACACCTGGCTGAGCAGGCCATGGTGTTGAATATACATCTGAGTTTTTTTTCGTCCATTGTCCCGTAACAGGGAGGCTTGCATCAAGAATCGGCTGCGTACCTGTCCCGTATGATCCGACAATTATACCGGATGACGGGATAAGCAGTGATTCATGCCAGATGCCACCACGTTTGAAAAGAATGGCATCTCCCGAACTGATACTATTGATGCTGCTGATTTTCTGCCAGGGATTGGCAAGGGTTCCATCGCCGGAAAAGGTATTTGCTGAATCCAGATAGTACTCAGTGGAAAAGGCGTAGTGTGGGAACAGATAAAGTAAACAAAAAAGCAGTATCCAGTAGATAGTAATAATTATTCTTTTCATTCAGGCTCAAGTCTTTTGCTATCAAATCAGATGGTAAATCATCGACGAACATATGTTTACGCCCTTCCCGGGAGCGCGAAAATAGCCATAGGGGGATAAAGGCCTGACCCCTATTCTGATTTTATTGGCAGATATGCTGGCATAGGCGATCTTTCATTATGCAACTATACTATTCGTCAAGTCTACTTCAGCAGCAGAAGATAGATACCACTGATGCTCTTTCCTGGTGTCGGTGCAGGATCCGATACCGAGCAGCTAGCCGCATTGAATGTTGAAGAAACATCATGGCCTGATTGAATTTTCCAGCTATCAAAATCCAGGGGATTGCTACATTCCCAGGCGCCCCAGCAAAAAGGGCTAGGGTTTATGCTGCAATACCTGTTGTTATTAATAGTATGTGGGGAACCTTCCGTTACAAAGCCGTTTAACACGGAAACCAATGTCTGGTTTGCCCCTGCCTCCATGGTATTATTGGTAACCGTACAGTTTGAAGCATTTTCACCGAAAGAAGCGAAAAATATTATCTGCGCATTCTCCCAGGATGGTACACCATTATTACGAAGCGTGTTTCCGGTTATCTGATGTCCTTCACCTGATACAGCAATGCCGGCAAGGGAGTTGGATTCAATGATATTATTTTCAATCGTCACAGGCTTGATAACGGATTCCACACCACCTTCAATCATAATACCGGAACTGCGCAATTCAGTACTACCACCATTTTTGATAGTATTGGAGCGTATTACATTCCCTCCCCCCACAAAAAGGGTGTATATTCCTGACGAATCATAGGACAGGGCATTTGAGTTTATTATCCTATTGCCACTTATAAGATTATCTTCGACATTATTTGCGATCAGCTGGTGGTCGGTATTCAAGCTTATTCCTGTTGCCCCGGAGTTTATAATCGTATTTCCGCTCACAGTATTACCATGGGAAACATGGGAAAAAGGCGTCGGGTTGGCTGCATAAATACCTATCCCGATACGCAGGATAGACTCCACTTTATTGTTTTGAACAAGATTATTTTTTGAATTATTCAGGAGAATTCCACATTGATATCCACTGGCACCGATATTTGAGACGTGCATATTCCGTACGACAGCACCCTCTGTTCCTGTAATCAGAACTCCTGTTTGGGTGAATCCATGCACATCTATGTCCTGTATGGTTACGAAATCCTGATAGTCAGAATCAATGCCGGTCATCAAATTTCCAAGTTTTACATCAATAGGATTTGGAGCTGCCTCTGCATATAAATAAATTGATTCTTCCTGCTCATTCCAATACCAGTGCCCAGGTTCTGTAAGGCTCTCTTGACTGGTTATGATCGTTGGGTTACCAATTGTATTGTCCCAATCTTCTTCCTGGCCGCTAGCATTGAGTTGGCGGACATATACATTTTCATTTTCGTAAATATTAAAAAATGTTATCCCTGAAACCGTGTTATCACCGGTTGAGGTAACCCACAGATTGGTATAGTGACTATCCTTCTGTAGCAAAATGGCCCCTTTGTTCAATGCGGCCGGGATCGGAGAGCTGAATTGCAGAGTTGTAATGGGCGGCTTTGCCAGTCCCTTATACACTAATAAACCGGGAGTGCTGCTCCAGGCAGGTTGGGCGGTTCGATAGATATTTTCCTGTACATATTCCCATTGCAGAGGTATTGGAAAATCTGAATACGTCCCATCAAAAAGAGGCATGTCTCCTGTTCCATATGCACCGAATGTAATAGGCTGGAAAGCCGAACCGGAGGAGCTGATAGTAAGAGACTCATGCCAGATCTCTCCGCGTTTAAATAATATTGTATCGCCGGCCTCCAAAGTTTGGTTGTTGACTTTATCCACTGTTTTCCAGGCCCGGTTTTCCTGTGTTCCAGAGTTAGTGTCATCTCCATTGGAGGCATCCACATAAATGGTCTTAGCAGAAAGGAAACTTGGAACCAAGCTAAAAAGGAATAAAAACAGAACTTGGCAGCCGATTCCACTTTTGTACCGTTGCAGGTAACCTGTCACAGAGGCAACGGTTGTTATGAAATTCATAGGCTTGTCTCCTTTGAAGGCATTACTATTCCCACGTCAGTCCTACTTTGATGCAGGTTCTTTTCGATCAAATCCATTTAATTTTAAACAGGCCAAACCAGGACATTTTCAGGAGCAGCACTCCATGACGGAAACGACTGATCTGGGTCTCTCCATAAGTCCGATCGCGGTAACGGATAGGGACTTCCTTAATTTTCAAATTAAGCTTCACTGCGCCGAAGAGCAAGTCGAAATCACCAAAAGGATCGAACTCCCCAAAGTATTTTCGTCCATTTTGAATTTTTATATAATCTTCCCGCCAAAGTACTTTGGTGCCACATAAAGTGTCTCGAATTCTCTGCTCGAACAGGTAGGTGAATACACGGCTGAAAAATTTATTGCCAATGATATTGAGAAAACGCATGGCCTCTTTTTCCATCTGATAGACCAGTCGGGTACCATTGATAAACTCACCTTTGCCGGAGACAATGGCGTTAAAAAATTTTGGCAGGTCTTCAGGTGGTACAGTAAGATCTGCATCCAGGATCATCAGGACATCATTCTTTGCTGCTGCAAAACCCCTGCGAACCGCGTCCCCTTTGCCTTTACCCTCCTGCCTGAGAACTGTGATATCCTTATCCGGATATTTTTTCTGCACACGCAGACATTCTTCATAGGTGCCATCACTCGAACCACCTTCAACATAAATAATCTCCATTGCCCTGCCCATTTCCGGTGTTCGCAATACAGCCTGTTCTATATTCCCTTTTTCATTTCGGCAGGGAACAAGGACTGTACAGGAGACATCTTCTTGAGGTTTTCGTTGTGCTATGGGCCGGGCAACCAGGATTTCGGTCAGTGCCATTTTCCAGAAAAATGGCATATTGGCGAGAAATTTATTGAAAAAAGAGGCAAACAGAGGGATTTTTATTGGCATAAGTACCCTGTAGCCCTTTTTCACCACCTGGAAGTTTTCCAGGTCGAGCAGGTTTTCGATATCATCAAGGGGCAGCCAGTGTTGCAGGGATTGCTTCATGCGTATGCCGGCTGATTCGGTGAATTTTATCACCGGAGCCCATAGGTAATTGAAATAAATTATGATGATGCGTGTTTCCGGTGTGCTGACTTTATGCAGTTCTCTGAACGCCGCCTGGATATCATCAACATGGCCCAGGGTTTCAGCAATAATTACAAAGTCAAATTTTTCAGCTATCTGCAAGTCCTCGAAATCATCTATCCGGAAGTCAAGATCCGGGAAATTCTGTTGTGCCTTTTCAATCATTTTAGAACTGATGTCCACACCAACGCCTTTACCTGGTTTCAGCGAGGCCAACAGCTCCCCGGTGCCGCAGCCGATTTCAAGAACAGACGCACCTTCCGGCACCAGGAAACGCAGGTATTTTTCCAACTCTGCATGGTAATAAGCGCCTTTTTTTCGCCAATTAGCCCTTTCACCGGCCATGGCGTCAAAATGCTTTATTTTTTCTTCTTTATTCATCAAGTTTGATGGCTTCGATAACTTATTTAGCACTATACGTCTACCCCGCAAGGGGTATGGACTTCGTTAGTCTTCACCCTAAACCGCAAGGCACAAGTATGAGACAGACAAATTCTATTTTTTCATAAAAAGAGAACCAAAAGTATAGTCGTTCTCATCCTTTGTTTTAAAAAATTCCCAGAGGAAAAAATGTTTGTCCCTGATACAGCTTAATTTGTATTTGAATAATGGTTTTCGGTAAAAAAATGGAGCCAATAGATAATTTACTGGTTCATCATAAAATTCATTGTTGCCTCGAATTGTTAAT
The DNA here is from genome assembly GCA_029933005.1 of Deltaproteobacteria bacterium. GTDB lineage: Bacteria > Desulfobacterota > Desulfobulbia > Desulfobulbales > SURF-16 > JAGHCC01. Next base: position 6,832 of record JAOZOY010000011.1, on the reverse strand, counting down.
CCGGAAGGAACGACAAACTGATCGTGCACATCCTGTACCGTATTAATTTGGGCAAGTCTGCTTGGATTGCGATAGTCAAAAGTAATACTGAAATGCCCTCCTTGTTTGAGCAGTGTTTTTATTTTTCTATTAATTTCCACTCTGGCAAACATAGGGATATGTTCAAACACGCACACCGATGTTATGTGGTCAAACTCAAAATCAAAATCCAGGTATCTCATATCCATTGCATAGTTCTGCAGCTTCCAATTCATTATTTCAGCACTGGTGTCAGCGTTATCTACCAGATCCTGCTGCAAATCTACTGTGGTAACATGCAAGCCTTTTGACGCCATGTAGTAAGAAAACAGCGAAGAACTGCCGCCAAGGTCAAGGAGGTGTTGTCCTGCTTCAAATTGATTATGCAGTACAATCCAGATGATTTCCCAATAAAGAAACCAGGGAAAATTCCTGTCATCCACAACATCGTCAAGTGGTGTATATCCATAGCCGCGATTAATTGGCTCCAATGGTTCGTCATCCAGATCAAAACTTCCATACCAACTACTGATCTTCACGCTTTTAGCTCGTAATTCGCTGATCAGTTCATTGAGTTCTCCAATTATTTTTACAGCTTGAGGTGAATTGAGATCTCCACGATCCATGGTTTTATTGATAATAGTATTGTTTTTCATAATGCTATTTGCCCCTGCCAGGTGGGGGATATGGCACGTGTTGGTGCCGATGCTGATATCTGGTAAACGTTTACAAGGACTGTGGTTCCCATAAATTAGTGATCCGGTGAACGGTTACGATATCTGAACCATGTCAGGTGTTTTCCCGAGAACGACGGAATTCAACCTGTGAAAAAAATTGTTTCTGGGAGAAGAGCTTCGGCGCGATTATTTGTAACGTTTTTTTGGTATAACCAACGGCACGCCAGAGAAGAGCCTGAATATCAATGGTCTTTATGCTATTGTTCCGAATCTTTGCCCAAAACAGTTTTGGTAAGTTTACAACTAATGCCTGCCCTATTCTGGTTATACAGAATAAGGTCGTTTTTCCTGTTCCAAATCGTTTCCAGTCAATGTAGGCAAATGAACATCCCCATTGTAAACTGTACCATTTAATATGTTTATAGCTGATCCGTTCAGGGGGTATACGATGGCGCCCTATTGCCTGTGGAGCCCAGGCCATGGTAATATTGACCGCCTTGGCCCGCAACAGAAAATCACGGTCGCAGCCACCGGTGAGCATCGCTTCATCAAATGTACCTATGTTTTCAAATACCCGACGGTTAACCAGCCGGTTACCACCAGAAGGCAGCGGTGGTTGAGCAGCATATTTTTGCGGTTCACGTACATCAGGACTTTCACCGTATAAATCACGGCAGACAGGACCTAGCTTGGCGATGACTTCATCAGGAAGATCCAATACGATCGGCCCACCAATCATTTCGGCATGTTGCTTTATTCCGACGGTATACAATTCCTTGAGCCAGGTTGAATGGGTCAATTGATCATCATCAAAAAAAGCCAGCCACTGTCCATGGAATTCTTTAACCGCTCTGTTCAAGACAGCCGTGTATCCACAACCTTTTTCTCGCAAATATCGTACCTGAATTGGCGCCGTGTCAATAATTTGTTGAGCTGCTTCCCGTGTATCATCAGAGGACGCATCATCAATAATGAGTACTTCATAGGTAAATTCATCATTTGTCTGCTGAGAAGTCATACAGGCCATGGTATCCCGCAGCATAGCCGAACGGTTATATGTTGGTATAACAACGCTTATTGTCGGTTTAGTCATTATTACGGCTCCCATTCAGTACCTGGTAAAAACGCAAGCCGCGAAAGCAATACCATGCTGAAAAATGTCATAAAGGTCGGCATGGTGATAAGATTTGCTTCAAGCAAAAGGTTGTCGTAGAGCCAGAGAAGCACAGAAGTGACGAAAATGTAGTCAACTGATTTTTTTGATAACAGAAGAGAACGTACAAGAGCCAGAATGAAGGATATGGTCATGGCACCGAATCCGATAAAACCAAGTCCCATGAGCGCATCCACAAATCCGGAATGCACTGAGTTAGGTAGCCAGCCGATATTACGGTAAATCAATTCGAGATTGGTGGGACTGATAAACGTGTTGAATCCATAACCGAGAAATGGCCTGTCAATGGCCCGGTGAAAGCATTCCACCCAGAGGGGGATTCGACCAGTGAGGTTGCTCACAGATTCCTTGGCTACATCACCTCTGCCAAGAGTAGACATCTCTTCGCCATAATAGAGCAGCATATCACCAAGTACCAGGTAGCTGAAACAGCCGATCATAATGATACTGAGGATTAGCAGCATTATGTTGCGCCTGGAAAACACACGTAAGCCAAAAAAACCTAAGCTTAATAAGGAAGCTGCAACGGCCATCCTGCTTTTGGTAAGCAACAAAAACAGAACGGCTACGCCAAGAATGCACCAGAAAAATATCCGGCATTTTTTTTTCTTTTCAACATGGGCAAGATACATTGCCGCAAGGGCAAGAAGTCCACAATTCCAGCCCATTGCCACGGTGTGGAACAGGCCGGAAAATCGCCATATTTGATCCGCCGGATTAAATGTATGCAATCTCAGCTCATTGGCAAAAGCGAGAACAGCGGTTGTCCCGGTGATAAACACCGCAAGGGCTGCCAGTTCGCGCAGGGAATGGCGTGCGCTTATGGCAGCTGCGGCAAGCCAGAGAAGGGCAACTGTAATCACTCGCCGTAATGTAAACACAGGGTCAATTGACCAGGCAAGACTGGAAATAATCCAAATAAAATAAAAAAGGAGAACCCATCCAAGTGCTCCATTGATTCGAAAACGATTTTTGCTTCTGGCAAGGGTGAATATTGCAAAACCTCCCAGCAGCAACATGCCTATCCTTCTCCCCATATTGCCATGTTCCATTCTGGCAATGGCTTCGGAGGTATCAATGAAATTTGCTTTAAGCTGTACTGTCTGCGGCCAGGAAAAATCAAAAGGGGTCACCAGGGCAAAAACCAACAGAAGAAAGAAAAAAGTTCCCCAGGGCAGGCTCTTTATATTGAGGCCGGTGGAAGAAGGGTTATTCATTATTGTTTTCCGCGCTACAGGCAATTCGTATCAATCTAACAAATAGAAATGTCATCAATGCTGCGGTTGTGCTGGTGCCGAGTAGTACTCCCCAGGCAACGCCAAGTGGTCCAAGATATTTTACCAGTACAACACCGCCAGTCAGCAGGATGACAAATGGGATTATGTTTGCCATAAAATAAACTTTTGCCTTTTCCATGGCGAGCAATGCACGCGACAGGGTAAAAGAGGCCGCAATAACAAGAAGGTTGATGGCAAGAAGGGAAACAATATGACCATTGCCTGCGTATTTCTCGCCATAGAATAAGACCACAAGTTGGCCACCAAAGAAGACGAGTCCAATACCAAGTGGTATTACAATAAGCAGGTAAATTCCTGTGATTCTGGCTACAAATTTGCGTAATCCATGGGCACCGTCATTGGTATATGACTGAACAATTTTTGGGCCGAGAAAGTTCTGGATGCCGAGCAGCAGGGGGTTTACTATGGCAATGATCCCCCAGCATGCTGCCCAGGTCCCAGTTGCCGCGGTTCCGTGGAAAAAGGCAAGCACCCATGGATAGAGAGTCATGCTTACAGCCCATAACAGGCTGCTGGCAAAAGTCCATTTGCCAAAAGATAGATTCTTTTTTAAATCAGCGAAGATATGAGTGCCGGCAAAAGAATATGAGTGCCGTTTGAAAAAAAGCCAACCAAAAGATGCAATTGCGCAGCCGGTACCAACACAATAAAATGCAGTACCTGCTGAAAGAATGTTGAGCTGGGCCAGCAGGAGAAGGCCGCTCAGCTGGATTGCCGCTACGATACAATCAACAATCAGGGCTATGCGCATCATCAGGACGGCAAAACAGATTCGCCGAATAAACTCTCTCAGCATAATAAAAAAAACAAACAGCATCAGAGCTCTCAGAACAGGTTTGAGCGCATTGGAGCCAAAACCATAGAGTATAGCCAGATTACCAAAAAATAGAGCCAGAATAATCAGGAGTGAAAGTGTCAACTGCTGTAAGAGCGTACTGCCGGTGTATAGAGCCTGTTTCTTACCGGAGAGACGTTGGCTGTAAACCATGTAGGGTACGGACAATAAGGAAGTCTGTAATTCATGGATAAAGAGGACGATGCTGAAACCAAGCATGTAGAGTCCAAACTCTTCTTTGCTGCAACTTCTGGCGATAATGATACCGGTGAAAAAATTGGTTGCACTGGCAACCATTTGATCGAACAGGGAAATTGAACTGTTATGGGTGGCAGCTCCGGTCAGCAGAGGAAATATTTTTTTTTTAAAATGTTGAATCGCTTGTTTTGCCGGTTCAAATCTACTGATGCCATCAGCTGTGTATGAGAGGTTCAACGATTATCCCCTGGAAAAAAGAACACTTTTGAAATGGACGATTTTTGAGAGAACGCGTTTGACGGTCGGGAAGGTATCGATTGTATAACGAATTGTTTTTGCTGCAATATCAGACCATGGTTTGTATCCTTTGTATACTTTATAATAAAAGAGGATATATTCTTTTTTTACCTGCCAGGGAGAAAATCCGGGAAGTTTGAGTATAGTAGCTGTTCTTTCAAAAATTGTGGTCCGTGATTTTTCGCCCAGCAAATTTTGTTCTTTGCAGAGGTTAAAGAGTCGTGTTCCCGGATAGGGGAAAAAAATATTGACAGAAACTCCAAAAGTTGGCCGGCATTTACGTGTAATATCAACAGTTTTCTGGAAGTCCTCAATGGTTTCTCCCGGCAGCCCGATAAGCAGATTTATTGTGTATTTTACATCGAATTCACGTGCAAGTCTGCAAAATTCTATCAGGTCTTTATTGTAATATTTTGGACGATTGAGTATCTCTTGCCGGACTTTTTCTGAGCCTGACTCAAGACCTATTCTGAAAAAATCCAGGTTGGCCTTTTTAAATGCCTGCAGGAGTTCACGATTATTTTGAATCTTAGTGGTCAGAGCCAGGTTGGTTCCGAATTTCAATGGTTTTGCCAGCGTTTTGTTAAACTGAACCAGTCGTTCAAGAAGTTTATAGGTATATTTAAGATTTACGCCAAGTGTTTCTGTTTCCAGGAAAACAGTTTCCACAAAGGGGTCTTTTTTGACCAGAGCCTCTATTTCTTCAATAATATTATCAGGTGTGCGAAATCTGACATAGCGACCAGTGCTGACTTTTGCCAGGGCATGGTTTGAACAGTATGTGCATCTGTTTGGACAGCCACGTCCGGCCAGAACTGTATATATCATATCCTTTTTATTAGAGATATAGGGTTCCCACATCTCACGGTCGATAAAAGGCAGACTATCAAGGTCATCCTGAAATGGACGGGTGGGATTCTGTTCAATGGAGCCGGAATCCGGGTCTTTTATCCATAAATTAAAAATTCCAGTTGGTTGTTTATCGGCCTCTATCTGCCTTACTAATTCAATTACGGCATCTTCCCCCTCTCCAACGCACAGCCCATTAACAAAATCATAATTGATCACTTCCACGGGATTGAGAGTCGGGTGCGCACCACCAAGGACAATAAAGACAGAAGGGTCAATGTTTCTGATAATCTTGCCAACCTGCTTAATGATGGGAATCTGGCTTGAAACAGCGGTCAGGCAGAACAGGTCCGGCTTGAAATCGTTAATGAGAGGCTGCAGTTTTTCCTCTAAAGGTGTGGTGGGAGTGACAACAATAAGTTTAACATTGTGGCCGGCCTTTTTCAGGACAGTTGCGATAAATGAAATACCGAAAGGTATATCACCCGGACTATAAAGCTCTTTTTTTAATGAAAAAGTTGATAGTGAGTATACGCAAACAATGTTCATGAAGTTATTTGTCCTGTTTACATTCAACCGGGGAAATCATTCCGGAGTTTAGTAGGTATTGAGCTGTTTCTTCAGCAATTTTTCTGTGTACCATTGGAGATGGATGACCATCAAATTTACTGGTTCTGTATTGTTCGGGTGACAAATCATCAATAAGTGCAGTTAAGTCGAGTAAATGAATATGATCCTCTTTCAGTTTGTTTTTGAAATCAGACTGGTATGTATGATTAATGGGGGGCAGGAGCAGGAGCAGATATGGAATCTGCAACTGCCTGGCTGTCTGTTGAAACTTGAGAATATATTGATATGATTCAGGGGCAATATCCACGGGGGAGCCTGGCTGGAATTTCTCAGCGTTGTGGCTGAAACGGTAAATCATATCACGCAGAAAATAGATAAGATGTATCTTCCGCAGAATTTTTTTCAGAAAAGTATCTTGAGCAAGTATTCCGGTACCACCACTCTGTACGGTGTAGCCCCACCTGTCAACAGTACCTGTACGAGAGAGGGTAAAATCTTCTGGTACGACAGCCATAATTACAAAATCAGGTTTGGATTCCGGCATTCTGTAGCGGAGAGTCGCCCACATTTGCTGAACACTGTAGGCGGAGACACCATAATTGAATGTGCTTACGTCTGCAGTCTGTTGTTTAACGTTCAAAATGCTTTGCATAACAGCTGGGTAAGTGTCACTGGTCTGGGAAACGCCTTCACCAAAAGTGACTGAGTCCCCGGTTATCGCAATTCTAAATTCCGTATTCTGTTTGTCCTTATAAACACGGCCGGCAACTGTTGACCGAAGACCAAGACTGTCAGTGTTAATAACGGCAAGTCCACGAGCCTGCGCGTTCTTTAAACCAGGTTTCTGAATATAGGGAATATCAGTTGTTTTGTCATAGGGCATGTAAATCGGATCATACAAATAATGTTCAGAATA
>JAOZOY010000116.1:3600-5900 GCA_029933005.1 Deltaproteobacteria bacterium | reverse complement strand
AATTTATTTCTAAGCGAGCCCTAAGTAGGAATATTTTTTTTACGTCCATAAGTCCGAAGACCTGCCAGGCAAACTATAATGACGAGCCTATTTTTTTTATGAGGTAGGCGCACCTTCGAGGAAAGGAGAAGCCATGTCTGCAAGTGCAACCCTTTATGCTGGTCAACCAGCTCCCGTTATTTTTCGTTTCATCCACAAAAGAAATAAGTCTGTTACCGCTTTTAACGCCGGTAAAATCACCGATGCTATCCTTAAAGCCGCCAAAGTCACTGGTGAGTTTGACAAGCCCGAAGGCAGACGGTTGACTATTCGGGTGTTAAGTTTGGCCCAGGCTGTTATTGACCACGAGATTCCAGATGTGGAGGAGGTACAGGATTTAGTGGAAGAGGTGTTGCTTGCCTCTCCCTATAAAAAAACAGCGAAGGCCTATATTCTCTACCGCGAACAACACGCCCGAATTCGCCAAATTGCTGCCCGGGCCGATGTAAAACTTATTGATAATTATCTCGATCGCCTTGACTGGCAGGTGGAGGAAAATTCCAACATGGGCTACTCGTTGCAGGGGCTCAATAATTATATATCAAGTGAAGTGAGCAAGACTTACTGGCTTAACTCCATATACTCAAAAGAGGTACGGCAGGCCCATGAAGCTGGAGATCTGCATATTCATGATTTGGGCTTACTGTCCGTCTATTGCGTGGGCTGGGATCTGCAAGATTTATTGCGCCAGGGTTTCTGCGGGGTGCAGGGCAAGGCCGTGTCCAGGCCAGCTAAACATTTTCGTTCGGCCCTGGGTCAGATTGTTAATTTTTTCTACACCTTACAAGGTGAAGCGGCCGGTGCCCAGGCCTTTGCCGGTTTTGATACCCTGCTTGCCCCTTTTGTCCGGGTTGATAAGTTAAGCTATAGAGAGGTCAAGCAGGCCATTCAGGAGTTTATTTTCAATTTGAATGTCCCCACCAGGGTCGGCTTTCAAACACCTTTCACCAATCTGACCATGGATCTTCAACCGCCGAAAATTCTGGCTGACCAATCGGTGATTATCGGCGGGAAGCTGCAGCAGGAAACGTACGGGGAGTTTCAAAAGGAGATGACCGCCATCAACAAGGCCTTTCTTGAGGTGATGGCTGAAGGAGATGCCCAGTCTAGAGTTTTTACCTTCCCCATCCCCACCTATAATATTGGCGCGGATTTTAACTGGGACAACCGGGAGCTTGATCGCCTGTGGGAGGTCACGGCCCGTTACGGCATCCCCTATTTTGCCAATTTCGTTAATTCAGACCTTTCCCCGGATGACGCCCGTTCCATGTGTTGCCGCCTGCGCCTCGATACCAGGGAGCTGGAAAAACGTGGTGGCGGACTGTTTGGCGCCAACCCGCTCACCGGTTCCATAGGGGTGGTGACCATTAATCTGGCAGTGCTTGGTTTTCAGGCGGATGATGAAGAAAGTTTTTTGGCTATGCTTGATAACAAGATGGATATTGCCCGTACCAGTCTGGAGGTAAAACGGAAGGTCCTGGAAAATTTTACAGATAAAGGCCTCTACCCATACACCCATTATTATCTCCGTCTGATAAAAGAGCGTTTTAACTGCTACTGGAAAAATCATTTTTCCACCATCGGCATTATCGGAGCCAACGAGGCCGGCCTGAATCTTTTCGGCAAAGATATCGGCACAGAGGAAGGACAGGCATTCGCCATCCGGCTTCTGGATCATATGCGCAGCCGTCTGCAACAATTCCAGCACGAAACAGGGAACCATTACAACCTGGAAGCCACTCCGGCAGAGGGAACCGGATACCGTCTGGCCCGCCTGGATCAAAAACGATTCCCCCAAATGAAATGCCACTTGAAAACTGAGAGTCAAACGCCACTCTATTCCAACTCAACCCAGCTTCCGGTTGATTACAGTGATGATATTTTTCAGGTTCTTGATCTGCAGGATCCACTGCAAAGTCGATATACCGGCGGCACAGTGGTACACTGTTTCCTCGGCGAGGCCGCCCCTGATCCCGTGGCGGTAAAATCCTTTGTACGGACTGTCTGTGAACAGTATCAGCTTCCCTATTTTACCCTGACCCCTTCTTTTTCCATCTGCACAAACCATGGTTATCTCAATGGCGAAGAGATTGTTTGTCCTGAGTGCGGCGAGGAGACCGAGGTTTATTCCAGGGTGGTGGGCTATTTGCGACCTGTAAAACAGTGGAATGAAGGCAAACGGGCTGAATTCGCAAAACGCAAGCACTACCAGGTGACAAGCTGATGGTCATCGGCGGCATACAGCGCTGCTCTTTCAGCGA
>JAOZOY010000116.1:0-3500 GCA_029933005.1 Deltaproteobacteria bacterium | reverse complement strand
TACCAGGTGACAAGCTGATGGTCATCGGCGGCATACAGCGCTGCTCTTTCAGCGATTACCCCGGCAAGGTGGCGGCAGTGATATTCACTCAAGGCTGCAATTTTCGCTGTCCTTTTTGTCATAATGGTTCCTTATTGGACAAAAAAGGTGATACTTTCCATACGGAAAGAGAGGTTTTTGACTTTTTAAAACTTCGCCGGGGTCGGCTTGGCGGGGTGGTGATAACTGGTGGTGAGCCCACGGAACAGACAGACCTGCCCCAATTCATTGATAAGGTTAAGAAGCTCGATTTTGCGGTAAAACTTGATACCAATGGCTCTCACCCGGAGATGGTTGAGCTGCTGCTGAAAGAGGAGCTTGTTGATTATATTGCCATGGATATCAAGGCGCCACTAGGTAAATATGGCATCCTTTGCGGAGTGAATGTGGATACCCTGGCTATTTGTCAGAGCATATTTGTTATTTCCGCGAGTAAGGTATCTCACCATTTTCGGACAACCCACGTAAAATCTCTGTTGACGGAAAATGACCTGGCCGAGTTGCTTGCCCTGGTTCCCACAAATTCAAAACATATTACCCAGCCCTTTGTTCCGGAAACGGCATGGAAGGCAGAGTTGTGAATGAGCTATTAATGCAGGCCTCATTAAGAAAAGTGAGATATCACTCTATTTTTGAATTGACTCTTTGTGTTTTTTTCGTGAATTTTCTCTTCACTCCACGGATAGCCTTGGCCTTTATCGGATCATCGGGCCAGTAATGTTTCGGGTATCTGCCTTTGAGTTCTTTTTTTACCTCATGATAGGTGTTCTGCCAGAAACCGACAAGATCCCGGGTTACCTGGATGGCTCTTCCGGCTGGTGATAACAGGTGAACAAGAACCGGAATTTTTTCGCCAAACACGGTTGGGGTGGCAGTGGTGCCGAACATCTCCTGAAGACGGACGGCAAGAATGGGCGGTTCTCCTGGTTGGTACAAAAGCCTTATTTTTGATCCGCTTGGTACCTGAAAATGGGTGGGGACTAATTTGTCAAGTTCCTGCTGTTCCTGCCAGGAGAGAAGAGAATGAAGGATTGGATACAGATCAAGCTTTTTAAGTTGTTTTAATGTTGTAATGGAATCAAGATACGGTTCAAGCCAGGAGAGGTCGTTTGTCAAATTTGTATCCGACACATCAGGCCACCTGTCAGGATTCCAGACATGTGAGCATTGCATTCTGGCCTGAAGTTCACGGCTTTTTTTTTGCCAGCCCAGACAATCAAGTCCTGTCTGTTTGATGCCTTTAAGAAGACATTGGCTTATTCTATAGGGATCAACCCCAGGCAATGGTTCCCTGGCAAGTTCCAGACTGCCGAGTGACAGGATGGAGGCAGTTTCTACATGGTTCTTCTTCCACTCCACCCTGTCCTCCCAGGTCAATAAATGACCATGATCCCTGATGATTTCTTCCCGGGACAGAGCCGCCCCTAGAAAAATACGGCCCTGTTTTTTCCCGCCGTCAACATGGGCCGCCACCAGAAAATCAGCTTGATGCAGATGATCCCCGACAGGGAGGATCACCCCGCGACCTGAGGACAGCAGGTGCTGACTGGAACCCGGTTTTTTCAGGGCTATGCGATCAGGGTAAGCAATGGCCAGCAGATTGCCGGATTCCTGGACGTTCAGCACCCCTTCATCAACGCCAAGCAAACGCTGATATTGATTCGCCTCCCGGAGAATACGTCGACAGAGAAATGGGTCTGCTCCCCGGACCCGAACTAAAGCGTGCCCTTTCTGCTCAAACAAACGCAAGATCTCCAACCGATCTTCAATATCAATACTTCGCGCACCGCCATTTCCACGAAACAGATCACGGTTCTGCAATAAAGCCGCCAGTCGGCAGGCCAGCGGGCCATTCCCCTGTTCACGACCATGCAGCAGCATCAGCGCTAAGCGAGGATGCAGGGGCAGGGATGCGATTTGTCTGCCAATATCAGTGAGTCCACCTTTTTTGTCAACAGCTCCCAGCTTGCTAAGAAGCTCACGGGCCTGATTGATCTGACCTGTTCGTGGCGGATCAAGCCAGGTCAATTCTTCTGTATCCGTCACACCCCACAGTAGAATCTCAAGAAGTAAAGGGGCGAGATCAGCGCCGACTATCTCCGGGGGCAGAAAGTCCGCCTTTGAGTGATGTTCACCCATGGTCCACAACCGGTAACAGGTTCCTGGTCCAAGCCTTCCGGCCCGCCCGGTCCGCTGGTCAGCTGAGGCCTTGGAGATGGAAATGGTGTGCAGGGATGTTAAACCGGTTGCCGGAGAGAAACGGGGAACTTTCATAAGTCCGGAATCAACAACAACCGACACACCTTCAATGGTGAGGCTTGTCTCGGCAATGGGAGTGGCCAGGATTACTCGTCTCTTATCTGCCTGGGCAAAAATCAGATCCTGCTTTTTCTGTGGCAGATTGCCATAGAGAGATAGACAAAGGACATCTTCATCAATTTGATTCTGCACCGCTTTGATTTCACCTGCCCCCGGCAGAAACACCAGGATATCTCCCTCCTGCTCGGCAATGGCACGGCGGATGGCTTTAACCGTACGCCGAACAGGGAAATCAGTGGATAGGCGGGGAAGATAGTTGATCGTTACCGGAAAACAGCGCCCTTTGCCTGAAACCACTGGCGCCTTGCCAAGGAGTCGTGATACCCTGGAGGTGTCCATGGTGGCAGACATGATCATCATTTTTAGATCATCACGCAGTGCCAAAATATCTAAACAGAGGGCCAGGGCCAGGTCTGATTGGAGAGATCTCTCGTGAAATTCATCAAAAACAACCAGCCCCACACCAGCAAGTTCCGGATCCCGCTGGATCATACGGGTGAGAATTCCCTCAGTTACCACCTCAATTCGTGTTTCGGAGCTGATTTTTCTGTCAAAACGGATGCGGTAGCCAACCAGTCCACCAACCTTATCACCGGCAAGCTGACTCATCCGTTTTGCCGCCATGCGGGCGGCAAGACGCCTGGGTTCCAGAATGATGATTTTTCGCCCTGCAAGCCAGGGTTCATTCATCAAAATTAAGGGAACAATTGTGGTTTTACCGGATCCGGGCTCTGCGGCAAGAACCACGGATCGGTGGTTTGCAAGATTTTCCCGCAGCTTGGGAAGAACAGCATGAATGGGCAGAGGGGGGAGATTATATTCCATCATTTGACCATAGCATTGCTTCCGGTTCTTCTCAAGAAATCATGTAACTGGTAAAATGAACTACAATGGTTTGTAAAGCTGTCTCGAAATGATAACCGTAGATTGGCCATTTATGCTGAAAAGATTAACAAAATGGAATAATCTTGGTAATATTCGGTTTGATGGCGGCAATAGCTATAGCCAGCAAATTGTAAATGTTTGGCAGTGTACCTCAATGGCACTCGGAGTCGGTGCAAACCTGATTTTAAGTAAGCGACCAGGTACCGAAGGTAAGTGAACGAAGTGAAACTCCGCTACCGCGATCAGGGCGTCTGACA
>JAOZOY010000051.1 GCA_029933005.1 Deltaproteobacteria bacterium | reverse complement strand
ATTCCTGGTTGCCACCTTCTTGATGTGGCGTTATATTTTGTACTAATCACTGACAAACAAATCATAAAAAACGAAAAACAATGCCTATGCAGACAAGGACAACAACAAAAAATTCCAGCAAAATTTCCAGGACGCTGGGGCCAAATCAATCTGCTCCCTGGCGCAGGCGAGTGTATGAGATCATTTTCGAGTCAGACACACCTGCCGGTAAACATTTTGACCTGCTGCTTATAGCTGTTATTTCGTTCAGTGTCGCTGTTGTCATGCTTGACAGCGTCCACAGCGTCAGGGAACAATGGGCTTTCTATCTGCACCTATTGGAATGGCTGTTCACCCTGCTGTTTACCCTTGAATACGTGTTGCGCCTGTTGAGCGTAGACCGGCCCGGACGGTATGCTGTTTCCTTTTTCGGAATTGTTGATCTGCTGGCAATTGTCCCCACATATTTCGCATTTTTTATCCCTGCATCAGCATATATGGTTATTATCCGTGTGCTTCGTATCCTTCGTATTTTCAGGATATTAAAACTCGGTGCCTATCTCGGGGAAGCGGATATCCTCATGCAGTCATTGAAGGCCAGCCGCAAAAAGATCGAGGTATTTTTATTTGCTATTTTGATGCTGGTTATTCTATTTGGCTCACTCATGTACTTGATTGAAGGCGAAGAGCACGGGTTTACCTCGATTCCCCGATCCATTTACTGGGCCATAGTCACCCTGACCACTGTCGGCTATGGCGATATAGCTCCTCTGACCGGCTTCGGCCAGGCTATGGCCTCGGTTATCATGATCTGCGGTTATGCCATTATTGCCGTACCCACCGGTATTGTTTCCGCGGAAATATCAAAAATTTCAAGTAAAAAAAGGGTGGAGCGCGTTTGCCGCGAATGCGGTGACCGGTTTCATGACCCGGACGCCTCTTTTTGCAAAAGCTGCGGGAAAAAAATGAAATAATAATATATCAGGAATCAAACGATCTCTCTTTTTGCTCGGCTATATGACGTAGACAAAAGAAGATAATGTAAAAACTCAAATTCAAAACTACAGTGGAATGGTAATCCAATCGGGAATATATTCTGTTTTTGGCGAAAAAATCAAAAACTAACTTGCCCATAGATCAAAACGAACTTATTATAAGCGATAATTATTGTCAAACTCTGATCTACCCTGTATGCTGGGTCATCTTTTTTCAATAAGCCAATCAATATCCCTGTCTTTTTCCTCACATGGTGCACACGTCGCAAGTGCGTGTCCGGCCCACCATGGAGGCTCTCTTCTTCTCGCCGGAATCCCACAAATATAGATAAACCAATGCCGAGGCATACCTGTCCTCGGCCCATATATCTGTTCCATTCTCCGCACAAGGAAAATGGAACCAACAAGGAGTTTTAATGAGTTTCAAACAGTTTAAGTTTACGTCGCAGATTGCGGCCAACATCAGCAAATGCGGCTATGAACAGCCCACCCCCATCCAGGAACAGGCCATGCCCAAAGTCATGGACGGCTACGATCTTCTGGGTCTGGCCCAGACCGGCACCGGCAAAACCGCCGCCTTTGCCCTGCCCATCATCCAGCGACTGAGCAAAGAACCACACGGCAAGGTTCGCGCCTTGGTGGTCGCCCCGACCAGGGAACTGGCCGAACAGATCAACGAGAGTTTTCAAGAACTCGCCAAGGGCACCGGCCTGCGAACTGTCACCGTCTACGGCGGGGTCGGCAAAAATGGCCAGTTACAGAAATTCAGACAAGGGGTCGAAGTGGTCATTGCCTGCCCGGGCCGCCTCCTCGATCATCTCAACAACCATGATCTCAACCTGGACAAAGTGGAGACCCTGGTACTTGACGAGGCGGATCAGATGTTCGATATGGGTTTTTTCCCGGATATCCGCCGCATTCTCAAGCATCTGCCACGCCAGAGGCAGACCCTGCTCTTTTCAGCTACCATGCCAGCCGACATCCGTAAACTGGCCGATGACACGCTCACCGACCCGGTGGAGGTACGAATCAAACTTGAACAACCCCTGGAGTTAATCAGCCAAGTGCTCATCCCCGTATCTAAAAGGCAAAAGGCCACCTTGCTCATCCATCTTCTCAAACAAACCCATGATGGCTCCACCCTGATCTTCAGCCGCACCAAGTATGGCGCAAAAAACCTGGCAAGAAAGCTGGACAAAGCGGGCTTCCGAGCGGCTGCTCTCCAGGGAAATATGTCACAAAACCAACGACAGCGGACCCTCACCGGTTTTCGTGACGGCGATTTCACCGTGCTGGTCGCCACCGATATTGCCGCCCGAGGCATTGATGTTTCCCGGGTAGGTCAAGTCATTAACTTTGACCTGCCCTCAACTGCTGAGGCCTATACCCATCGCATTGGTCGCACTGGACGTGCCGAACGTAGCGGTCGCGCCGTGAGTTTCATCTGTTACGACGATCATGCCATGATTAAAGCCATTGAACGACTTCAAGGCAGATCCATTGAACGACTCACCGTGGAGGGTTTCGCCATGGAGACGGAAGCGCCGCAGAAGCAACAACGTCGTCAGGCTCCCCCTCGAGGTGGAGCTAAGAAAAAGACAACTACCCGTCGTCCAGGCAAACAGGCGCGATCAGGCGGCAAGGGCAGGAACACCCAGGCCAAGAAGCGACCCGGCAAGAGTTCTAACAAAAAATTTGATGGAAGGCGTGCCTCCAAAAAGGGGAACATCTTCGGTCTCAGTTGATTAACCGAGCAGGAGGCAAGCAGACTAGCGTTTTTTATGGGATCGTTTGTGCCGTCCTTTTGATTTATTCTTGAACGGCACGCGCGGCTCGCCACCACCGGGGGGCAGAAAAATCTCATCCTCCGAAGCGACCCAGACAAAATGTGACTGCGATTTTTTTCCCTTGTGGGCGGGAACCCGGTAACGGCGGACATGGAAACCGCAACTCACCAAAAGGTGCTCGAATTCCTTACTCGGCTTAGCCGACCACACAGCCAGACAACCATGTTTGCGCAGCGCGCGGTAGCAGGCCAGGATCCCTTCATAACCGTATAGACGACTATTTCCTGAATCGCTCATTGCCTCAGGGCCATTATCGATATCCAGCAGGATAGCATCAAATCTATTCTTGGAACGTGAGATCAAATCGACAATATCACCTGTCTTAAGGTCAACTCGTTCGTCCTCCAGCGGATAGCCGTTCAGTTCTCCGAGGAACTCGCGATTCCATTGGACCACGGAATCCAGCAATTCCCCCACCACAACTTTAGCGTGGGGGCTGAGCAGATCCAAAGCCTGGCGCAGGGTGTAGCCCATCCCTAAACCGCCGATGAGGATGGTGGACGCCTTGCGACCAGCCAGATGCGCACAACCCAGGCGAGCCAGCTCAAGCTCTGACTCATGTCGACGACTGTGCATCAAATCCAGACCGTTGATCATGATAGAGAAATCACGGTCGTGCTGATACAACACCATCTCGCCTCCGTCCGGAGTTCGGGCTGCAGCTATTTTTCGTCTCGGTTTCATGGTGACAATTCTCAATCAATCACAGTGGTTATGCATGGCTTGCATATTTGGTTAAAAATTTGTCCAGATGATTGGCAAAAAATTGCCGATCTCTTTGGCTTAGGGCCGGCGGACCACCTGTATCTATTCCGCCGGATCGGAGACTATCCATAAAATCTCTCACACTGAGACGATCTCTGATCGTCTCAACAGTATATAATTCGCCGCGAGGGTTGAGAGCATAACCGCCTTTTTCAACCACCTCCGCCGCCAGAGGAATATCAGCTGTAATGACAAGATCACCAATGCTGAGCCTTTTAACTATCTCATTGTCTGCGACATCTAAACCAGATCCTACTTGAATAAATTTAATGCAGCGCGACCGCGGTATGCGCATAGGCTGATTAGCGACAAGTGTCAGCTCCACTCCGGTACGCTCTGCTGCTTTAAATAAAATATCCTTGATCACCACAGGACATGCATCTGCGTCTACCCATATTTTCATTTTATGCCGCTTTTTGTTGAATACATAACAAGTTCTTGTCTAAGGGCCTGTAAGGAAATAAATTTATTGATATCTACCTTGAACAGATTGATTTACCAAGGATTTTTTAATCTTTTGTTTATTGTATCGGTGTGTTAGCTTTGTTCGACCCCGTTCGGGATTCGGGGTTCAATCCTAAAGCAACTCTTTACTCTATAATCCCAAGAGGTTAGAACTACTCTCAATTATAGGAAGTTGATTCATGAAACCCCTCTGGCGTATAGCCGATCTTATTGATCTTGAATATCTGCTTCACCTTGATGATGATGTGATCGAGGAAAAGGGGCAAGATGCGCTCAGACGACGTGATCGTGATATTTATCTGCACCTGATTGAATCAGAGGGCGAGGAGGAGGGAAAGTCAAACCCGGCACTGCTGCTCAACAAATGGCTCAAAAGTCGGCAAAAAAAGCTGATGGAGCAGGATGATGGAGCTCCCCTGCCGGGAAAACTGTGGAGTGAACTGTACAGGATTTTTCGGTGGGGATTGCTGCTGCTTGGTCTGCTTTCCGGAACCGGACTGGCCTTTTCCTTTCTTACCTACTCCGGTTCAGAGCCTGTGAATGTTTCCGTATACCTGGGGTTATTCGTCGGAGTACAAGTTTTACTGCTTGCTTTGTTTGGAGCTGCATCACTGTACCGTCTGCTGTTGCGCCTTGATCTCCATTCATCAGTGCTCTATGTGCTGCTGAGCAGGCTGATTGTTCGGATCGTACTGAGGCTCAGAAAATATGCCGGGAACAAATTAAATGGCCGACAGCGTCTTCAGATGGCCTCTGCCATGGGACTTATCCGGGAAAAAGCACACACCCATGGTTCTCTTTTCCTCTGGCCGATGTTTTCTCTGGTCCAGATCCTTGCCCTCAGCTTTAACATAGGCGTTCTTGCCGCCACGCTGCTCAAGGTGATAGGGGCGGATATTGCCTTTGGCTGGCAATCAACCCTGCAAGTCAGCGAACAGTTTGTCTTTACTCTGGTTCAATCCATTGCCCTGCCTTGGTCCTGGTTTGTCCCGGTGAGTATTGCCTACCCAAGTCTTGCCCAGATTGAAGGCAGCCAGATGGTGTTGAAGGAAGGCATCTATCATCTGGCTACTCAAAACCTTGTTTCATGGTGGCCATTTCTCTGTCTGGCTGTTCTGTTTTATGGACTGCTTCCCAGGCTGGCGTTATTTTTTGTCGGCCTGATTGGAGAACGGCGCAACCTGGCACGATTACAGTTTCGAGGGACTGCCCACAGGCAACTCCTGCAGCGAATGACAACTCCTCGGGTCTCCTCCCAGGCACTTAGGACAGTCCATGTCGAGCAACCCTTTTCCCCGAATCCGCCGCATCAGAATGAACCGAAAATAAAGAAAAAACCACAAGTCGTTGTCCCGAAGAACCAAGTTGCCCGACATGCCACTATCACCCTGATTCCTGATGAACTCTACGACCAGTGCCCCCTGAATACCCTGCAAGGATTGGTGCAGGAACGGTTAGGTGTCGCTGTTCATGAAACACTGCGCACAGGTGAAGAGTATGCTGATGATCAGCTTGTTTTTGATCAGCTTGCGAAAAAAAACAGGAAATCAACAATAAAAAACATTATTATACTGCAGGAGGCATGGCAACCGCCTATTCAGGAGTTTTTTTCCTTTCTCGAAAAATTGCGGACCCTGTTAGGTTCGGATGTTCCTCTTGTCGTGGCCCTGGTGGGCAAACCTGATTCAAATACTATTTTCACACCGGTTAAAAAAGAAGATCTGAAGATCTGGCGGGATAATATCAGGGCTCTTGGATATCCCGATCTTCAGGTCTCAGAGTTGGTGGCAGCATGATAAAACCAGTTGTTCCCGAGTTTGCTGTAGTCGGTCATCCCAATGAGGGAAAGTCTTCAGTGCTCTCCACGCTTGCTGAAGACGATTCCGTTCGCATCAGCCCCATTCCCGGTGAAACCACCGAGTGTCGCAGCTTTCCAGTTGTTATAGACGGGCGGGAGATTATACGCTTTGTCGACACACCCGGTTTTCAGAACCCGCGAAATACCTTGCGTTGGATGCAAAACTACGAAGGTCCGGATGAAGACCTGGTAAAGGAGTTTATCCGCGCTCATGAAAAGGATCCGGCCTTTCGCGATGACTGCGAGCTGCTGACGCCTCTACTTGACGGGGCAGGAATTATTTTTGTTATCGATGGTTCACGGCCGGTGCGCAATATGGACCGGGCGGAAATGGAGATCCTGCGGCTGACCGGTCGGCCGCGCATGGCCATCATTAACAGCAAGGAAGACGATACCGCCTATCGCCAACAGTGGCAGAATGAATTCAGGAAACATTTCAATTCAATCCGCATCTTTAATTCAAACAGGGCAACCTATGCCGAGCGGATCTCGTTGCTGGAGAGCTTAAAAAGCATAGATCAGAACCTGCAGGATGTGCTGGAAATTGTGATATCGGCCTTTAAACAGGACTGGGCAACCCGCAACCAACAAACAGCCGATGCTATAGTATCCATGCTGACGGACATTCTTTCTTATCGCAGGGCTGAGCCATGCCCGGATGAAACGCATGAATCTGCGTTGAGAGAAAAACTGCATAAAAAATACGTCCGTTTTGTAGCCAAAGAAGAACAGAAGACGTATCGGCAAATCCGCTCGGTTTTTAAGCATAATATTTTCAACTATGACCTGCCGGACCACTCCATCCTGCAGGAAAATCTTTTCAGTGAGAGAACCTGGCAGTTCCTCGGTCTGAGCAAAACACAACTGGTGATGGCCGGAGCGTTGAGTGGCGCTGCCCTTGGAGCCGGATTAGATGTTGCGGCCCACGGTATTACCTTTGGTCTTTTTTCCACCCTTGGCGGAGTGATTGGCGCTGCCGGAACCGCTCTGAAGGGCAAAGAGTTTTTATCAGGCGTTCGCCTGCTGGGTATAACGCTTGATCACCAGAAACTGCAGGTCGGACCGGTCAATAATATTCAATTTCTTTATATCCTGCTGGACAGGACGTTGATATTCTACAGCCACATCATCAACTGGGCCCACGGACGCCGCGATTATCCGGACAATACATCCATGCTTGAAGAGCCGGGGACAAAGCAGGGCTACTCAACAGGGTTGGACAGAACCGGGCGAAAAACATGCGAAACCTTTTTTCAGGCGATCCAGGGTGATGATCAGAATACGCTGGAACAGGCGGCTAATGCATTAAAAAAAATGCTGCTGGAGAGCTTAGATTCCATTTCACGGGGCAAAACTTGAGTCGTTACGACCATGGTAACCTCGTAACCGTTCACCGGGGTCTACAAGATTACGAAAACCACGATCTGTAATCGTTTACCAGTGCCACAGATTCGGAGTCTCGTTTCTCATATAAACAAATCCCCCTCAAGCATGGCTGGCTGGAGCAGGAAAACTGGCTGCCGGATGATCTCAATGTCCAACCCTAAACTAACTCCGCTTAATCTCTACAAAATTACCCCTAAGACCAACTGCGGTCAGTGTTTTCTTCCCTCCTGTCTGGCCTTCTGCGCTGCGGTGGTGGCCGGCCAAAAGACATTTGCCGACTGTCCCCACCTCCGCAACGAAGACATTGCCTCCCTGGGTCCGATTATTCAAAACCGTGAAAACCGGGACAGCGTACGTCCTGAATTTTTTGAAAAACTTGAAAAAAAAGTCGCCGACATTGATTTTCGAAGAGCCGCGCCAATCCTGGGCTGCACTTCCGACCAGAACAACCAGCTCAACGTCAATTGTCTCGGTAAAAAATTCACAGTGGATAAACAGGGGGAGATCCACTCGGAATGCCACATTATCTCTTGGGTTCAAGCACCTATCTTAAGCTATGTCACCCATCAAACCCATATGGATATCACAGAAAACTGGATCTCCTTCCGGGAACTGAAGGGAGGCATCGACTGGCAGGGCCTGTTTACCAGCCGTTGCGAAAAACCTTTGCGCAGCCTGGCCGATGCCAATCCGGATCTCCTTACGAACCTCATTGACCTGTTCATGGGCAAGGAAACCAATTGGTATGAGGCGGACATTGCCCTGATCCTCCACCCTCTTCCCCATATCCCCATCCTCATCTGTTACCAGGCAGCCGATGAAGATCTCGGCTCAGAACTCACCATCTTTTTTGATGAATGTTGCGGCGCAAATCTTCATATCAAATCAATTTACACTCTGTGTGCCGGTCTGGTGAAAATGTTCGAGCAGATAGCCGCCAGCCATCATAACTCATGAATCGTTCATGATGGCTATTTTATCAAGGCTATGGAGTGACTGGCGCCGCAAAAGCCGGTACTGGGAGGTTTCCAGGGTCTGTGTGCCCCTTGTGACAGGCATGGCCGCCACCACAGTGATGGAATTTACCGATCGAATTTTCCTCTCCAATTACAGTGTTGAGGCCATTTCCGCCGTGGTTCCGGCCGGACTCACGGCCTTTCTCCTTCTCTGTCTTCTTGGTGGAATTTCAGGCTATGTATCGGTTTTTATTGCTCAGTATCATGGCTCGGGGAGGCCAGAAAAAATTGGAGCTGTTCTCTGGCAGGGGATCTTTTTCACCCTCTTCTCCGGATTTTTTCTCCTGTTATTCTCTACTGTTGCCACAGTTCCTCTGTTTACCATGGTCGGGCACAGTCCTGGAATTCGTAACCTGGAAGAGATCTATTTCAAAATACTCTGCCAGGGAGGCTTACTCTATGTGGCCATTCAGACCTTGTCTGGATTTTTTACAGGAAAAGGTCAGACCAGGCCGGTGATGCTCGCGAATATCCTGGGAATGGCGATTAACATCCCTCTGGATTACGCACTCATCAACGGACTTTGGGGCTTGCCTGAGTTAGGGATCAGAGGCGCCGGAATTGCCACTGTTATTTCCTGGGGTGCAACAGCCGTATTTCTAACCCTGTGTACTTTTTCACTTGATCAAAGAAAAGAATACCGGCTGTTTGAAACCATAGGATTGGACCGGGAGATCTTTTTTCGTCTACTCAGATATGGTGTTCCCGGCGCCCTGCAGTACAGCATGGATATCTTTGCCTTCACTTTCTTTATCCTCATGGTCGGGCGGATGGGCACAGTGCCCCTTGCCGCCACCAATATTGTTATCTCAATCAGTTCCTTAGCCTTTATGCCGGCCCTTGGCTTTTCTTACGGAATCAGCAGCATGGCTGGACATGCCCTGGGCAGGGGCAGGCCGGCAGAGGCACGGACTGCAGCCTGGAGCGCAATTCACATCCTTCTGGCCTATACCCTGATCCTGGATATTTTCTTTATTTTCACCCCGGATCATATTGTTTCCATTTTTATTCACTCCAATGGTGCCAGTGGGCAATATAAAGAAATTTCACAAATGGCTGCAAAAATTCTGGGCCTGGTGGCCGCCTATATCCTCCTGGATATCTTTTACATGATTTTTGCAGGAGTGCTCAAGGGAGCCGGGGACACCCGTTTTCTCCTTTTGGCCATTGCCGGGGCATCCCTGGTTTGTATGATTATTCCCCTCTATTTTGGAATTAATTTTATGGGAATGGGGATCTATGCGGCCTGGTCCTGCATTGTTGTATTTATCGCCACCCTCTGTCTTTTAATTTCCCGACGCTATCGGGCGGGCAGATGGGAGAAAATGCTGGTGATCAAGTTCGGGGGACACCATACCTAATTGTTCTTCATCCAGTTCGCAGTTCAGGGATATCATACCTGATTAAGGTAAAGCTTGAGTCCGTGGGAGAACGAGATGAACAATTAGGTATGGTGTCCCCCGAACTTAACCGGGCTGGAGTGTCATGGGAATGCGGTCAATGACTGATACCTCTGATGCGTGGATGATACTTCCCCCCGAGGTAAATCGCCATGCTCTGCGAGAACATATCGTTTCCCGCCATAATTCAATCAATTACCTCACATAAGATTATTGTTGACATTCTGAAAAGCAGCCATTAGGTTCATTTTTACGAAACCGAGAAGTAACTGTTATGCTTTTTCAGCATTCTGCTGAAAAACGTTTTCCACTCATCGCGGGAAGGAGGAAGTATGAAATCTCATCCCAAGGCCCTGTTTTTCGTCCTGTTCTTTGTGGAACTCTGGTTCATTTCCGTATCTCCTCCTGTTCTGTCCAATGCCGCAGCAGAAGAAATTAAGCCTCTGCCTGCGGAAATGGAACCATATTACCACTCCATCATGCGGCCTGGCGAGGCCACTCTGCTTGAATGGCAGGATGAGTATGACGCTTTGCCGGAAGTCTATATTGACCCTGATATTCAGAATGTTATTCTAAATGCCAGGGCCAAAGGCAGCGACTACTTTGATCTGCTTCCCTATCTAAAATATAACCCGCTGCAACGAGCTCAGTATTGGTGTGGGAACTGCTGGGTCTGGGCCGGGACAGGGATACTTGAAATCGCCCTCAGTTCTCAAAACTTTATCAAGAACAGACTTTCCATACAGTATCTTAATTCATGCAGGGGAGAAAATGCCTGCTGCGGGGCCAATCTGCAAAAATTCGCACAGTGGTACGGTTCCACTGGTCTTGCAATCCCCTGGGCCAATACCAATGCATTTTGGAGGGATGGTTTTAGCAACAGACAATGCCGCACCAGAGAGTCAATAGAGTGTGACTGTATCGACAAACAGACCCACTATCCCATTACACACATCGAAGCTGTTAGCATACCTACTGTTTTTCCTTATATGGAGGACTCACAGGCTATTGCCAATATCAAGAATGTTCTCCTGCAGGGAAAAGGCGTCTATTTGGGATGGACTCTTGAAAACAGTACGCGGTGGGCAGACTTTCTGAACTACTGGGACAATGGTAGCGAAACCGATATATGGGACGTAGATCATACTCTTAATATAGCGCAATGGATTGATGACGGATATGGTGGCCACGGTGTTCTTATAGTGGGATATGACGAATCTGATCCTGATCCTGACAGACACTGCTGGATAGCCCTTAACAGCTGGGGCACCACAAATAGACGGCCAAACGGTCTGTTTCGAATTCCCATGCACCTTGACTATCTCAGCACCTCCTATCCTTCAATTCAGAGATTCAGGTTTTCGACTCTGAACGTGGAGTTCGACGCCGAGTGCTACTTTGAGCTAAGTGATGGTGTATCCCCACCTTTGACAAGCCGGTTGCTGGATGCGTCAGGAGACAACGAATCGGTTGATCTTTATGTCACCGGGTACCCCACGTATCCTGAGGCATGCACTTGGGAGGTCAAAACTGACCATGACTGGGTACATCTGTCTGAAGGGCCGGAAGGTGCCGGGAACATGCATTTTAACTATACTGTTGATCCCAATCCCACTTTTAAAGAAAGAATAGCCACCATAAAAGTGGTCAACGAACTTTATTTTATCCACCAGGCAGGACTCCCTCCGGAAACGCCCTCCGGGGTTACCGCCACTGACGGCGGCTTTTCAGACCGGATCAGGATTTCCTGGTATGAGGCGGCCGGAGCTGATTCATATCAAGTGCTTAGGAGGCATGGGCCACCGCCGGCCATGCCTACGTTTATCGGCAATACCGAAGAACTGTTTCTGGACGATATGACTGCGGCTGACAATACGTTTTATGACTATTATGTTATAGCGGAAAATGATTTCGGTAACAGCGGGGCCAGCGCTTCCGACAGTGGTTTTGTCAATTTGGTCATAAACCCGCCTGATGCGCCGACGGAACTCACTGCGACAAAGGGAAATTACCAGGACATGGTTCGGGTCTGGTGGAATGAGGCATCAGGGTCGGTAAGCTATGTGGTTTACCGGGCGCCTGACACCGGTGGAATTACCATGTTTTCTGAACTGGCCCGCACATCATCAAAGTTCTACGATGATTATTCAGCAGAACTCGGCCAAAAATATTTCTACCGGGTAACCGGCTGGAACGAA
The DNA here is from genome assembly GCA_029933005.1 of Deltaproteobacteria bacterium. Classification (GTDB taxonomy): domain Bacteria; phylum Desulfobacterota; class Desulfobulbia; order Desulfobulbales; family SURF-16; genus JAGHCC01. The sequence continues at coordinate 8,848 of JAOZOY010000051.1, read as the reverse complement.
TTCGGCGAGGGCAGTCCCAGCGCTTCCGATCAGGGCTATCGCTCCTGGCCCATATATCCAGCTGTTCCGGACGGCGTTGCGGCCAGCGACGGAACATTTACGGACAGGGTTCATATAACCTGGAACCCGGCCGTGGCCGCTGCCGTGTACACTGTTTATCGGGCTCCCAAAAGTGACGAAATAACAATATTAACTCCTGTTGGCGATACAAACAATACAGAATTTGACGATACGGACGCGCAACCCGGCCAGTTTTACATTTACAAGGTAAAGGCCGGGAACTATTTTGGGGAAAGTGATTTTAGTGAAGGAGACGAAGGCCATGCGGCAATGGTAATTGCCCCGGACACTCCCACGGGACTGACGGCAAGTTCCGGTGATTTTGTAGACCGGGTTCATCTTACCTGGAATCCGGTGGCTGGGGCTTCATACAAGGTTTACCGGGCCCCTGTCGGTAACTATATCACCTTCTATGGCCTGATAGCACAGACCAGTGCTACGGAATATGATGACACCACCGCCATCCTTGGCTCAAAATACAATTACAGCGTCAGAGCTTTCAACGGCTTTAGTGACAGTGATTACAGCGAACCTGCCCAGGGCTGGCGCAATGATGAAAACCTGTGCCATGGCGACATAGATTATGATCTGGACGTGGACGGATTTGATCTCCTGCAACTGATCAGGGACTATGGCAGACACGACTGCTGTGACTTCACGGCCTTATATTGCCAGGGTAATCTGGACGGTGACTGCCAGGTTAGTGAATCTGATCTGGGAAAATTCGCCCCCACATTCGGCAGAACAGGCTGTCCGGAATAGAGACGAAAGGCAGACAGGACAAAAATGCCTGAAACAAAGTTCGGGGGACACCATACCTAATTGTTCATCATCTAGTTCACAGTTCAGGGATATCATACCTGATTAAGATAAATCTTGAGTCCGTGGGAGAGCGAAATGAACAATTAGGTATGGTGTCCCCCGAACTTCAGAATAAAAACACTACTTAGATGTAAAAGTAAACTTCTGCCCGCCAACAGCTGCCTCGTACATTAAGCCGCCTTTTGCGTGGATAAAAATAGCCATTCCTTTGCAGTATTTTGTTTCAGCCTGTACACCTGTAGCAGGGCCGGAACTTGCTCCGGCAGTTGTTCCCTCAGTCCCGGCTTTTGCCTGTACTCCGGCAGTGATGACCACTGCAGACACTGCGGCGTCAAACTCGAATTGACCGCTGGTGAACTCATCAAAGGCCCGTTTGTCCTGAAAGAAAATAATCTCGCTGAATGCTTGACCACCCAGTTGAAAGCCGATGGTTGCTTTAAACAATGATACTGTACCGGTGACCTTTCCTTTTCGATATACCTGCCCCTTGCCGTAGGCCCCGCCAACAACAAGGCCACCTTTGCCAACCGTAGGAAAAACAGCATAGCCATAAGAATTTTTGAAAAATGACTGGGACTGCGGAGATTTTTGAAACACCTCAATTGTTTTTGTATAACTGTCGGCTTGAGCGGACGTTGAAAGAAATGGTAGCAGAATCATCACGACCAACAAAAAAGAAAAACGGAAACAATTCATAGAGTACTCCCTGTATGGCAAGTTCGGGGGACACCATACTTAATTAAAGCCAGACGAGATGAACAATTAGGTATGGTGTCCCCCGAACTTGTTTTTTTGCATCTCAAGCGCAAAATATCACATACTGAAGGCGTGTACAAGGAGATTCGGATATTCCAAAACCAAATGGCATTTTATTGATTGTTACAGGAAGTACCATGGAAATAAAGTAGGTCTACAATACGAACTGGCCCCTTTTTCAACAATGTCCTTTGCCTACCTTTCATGCCCCCACCTTTCCCTCCGTTCTACGGCATTCTGATAGTGAGTGGAACGTGGATAATCAATTTCTATTGGCGTCAAGCTATTCAAGGCAGCAGGGTCCCTCCGGAAACGGAGGAACTGGCCGAAGAATATTATCACAAGGGTGAATATGAGAAGGCGAAATCAATATTTAAACTGCTGCTGTTGATTTTGCTACTTTTCTTCATAAACTGTACGCGAATGAATCCCTGGTTGCCGCCCTTGCACTTTTTGAAATGGGCAAGTACAAAAATTTAATACCCCACTTTATCCTTGGAACCATGAATCATCCATTGGCCTCAAAAATGTTAAACGGAGGAAAATTTTATGCTGTCCATAGAAAAACATACCTACGAATTTCTCAAAAAACTGGCAAGATTTGATTATACGCTTTCCGTCACTGATAAAATCTGGAATCTCTTGTTTAAAAATCAGGCCCATAGGTGGAGTTGTCTTCATATCAACAAATACCGAAATATTTTTTATATCAGTCATGTTGTCAGTACCAATCAAGAGCCTGTTGCCTCTGGATAGTCTTCTTCCTGAAAGGAACGAATTATTCATCTCGTCTTGCCTTAATTGAGTATGGTGTCCCCCGAACTCGCAATAGGGACTGAGCACCTAAAGTTGACAGACCTATTAACAGGTGCTATCGTAAGACCTACTAACAAGTTAACAAAGAGGAGCTGTCATGAATGTCAAATTTTCAGAAGACATTGTCCCAATCAGTGTGCTCAAAGTGAACCCGGGGAAAATAGTAAAACAGGTTCAAGAAGCACATCGGCCAGTAGTCTTGACCATCAGGGGTAAAGGAGTTGCAGTGGTTCAGGCCCTGCATGATTATGAAACAAATATTGAACAGCAATCTTTTATGAAAGCGGTGGTCAAGGGGATGATAGATTTAGAAAAAGATCGGGAACTAAGCCTTGCTGAAGTCAAAAAACATCTGAAAATCAAGTAGGATGTCTGCCAAAATAAAAATTTCTTTTGCCAAATCCGCACTCAACGATTTGGATGATATTCTCGAATATTACAAAATACAGCAGGTTCCGCGTGTTGGGGAGAGTCTTGTCCGCAGCGTCATCAAAGATATTGAACTGCTTGATGAACAACCGGACATGGGCCGCATAGTCCCTGAATTTGATCTGAAATATCTTCGAGAATTAATTCGGCCACCTTTTAGAATTGTTTATCGCCGAGACAAAAATAAAGTTCGAATCATAAGAATCTGGAGGAGTGAACGGTTAATGGTTTTGCCCTGATACGAGTTTGGGTGGACACCATACCTAATTATTCATCTTATTTCACCTTAATTAGGTATGGTGTCCACCGAACTCCCCTCGATAAACTCCGTAATACCGGAATATTAATCATCAAAGCGTATATTTTTGGTTCTTATCCCAGTGGAAAAGCTGACAAATGGAGCGATATTGATATTGCCATTATTGCTCCACAAAAAGGAGCAAATTGTTCATTTCGTCTTGCTTTAATTAAATATGGTGTCCCCCGAACTTCCCGCACATAAAACTACTGCTATTACCATCGGCAAACTCTTCCTTGCTTTTTTAAGGTTAGGTCTCACTGCCTTCGGCGGTCCTGCAATGGTAGCCTACATTCGGGTTCTCGCTGTCAAAAAAAACGGATGGCTCACTGAAGAATCCTTTCGGCATGGTGTCGCTGTGTGTCAATCCATACCAGGCGCAACGGCTATGCAGGTTGCAGCGTATGTAGGGTTGCGAGCCGGCGGGGGCCTTGGAGCTGTGGCAACATATCTAGGTTTTGGGTTTCCCGCCTTCCTGTTAATGGTAGCGCTGGCGGCTTTGTATGAGGGGACGCACGACCTCGCAACAGTTGTTTCGGCATTTAAAGGCCTACAGGTAATTGTAGTTGCCCTGGTGGCAAACGCAACCGTGAGTTTTGGTCGCAGCACCATTAAAAAACAACAAGATCTGCTTCTGGGGCTTGGGGTTGCAGCATTTCTTGCAACACACGGCAGCCCGATTATCGCAATCATCGTTTCAGCCCTTCTAGGTCTGATCCTTTACAAGAAAGAAGTTGTCAAACAAAATGACCATATCAGCTCCACCCATGGCCCCTTGTTGAAAAACCTGGGAGTGCCGTTGTTCTTAACTTTGGCCCTGGCGCTCGGGCTGCTCGCTCTTTTTTGTCTTGATCGTCAACTTTTTGTATTGTCTGCCTTGATGGTGAAAATAGATCTTTTCGCTTTTGGAGGTGGCTACGCCTCCGTGCCCCTCATGCTCCATGAAGTGGTGGCTGCAAGACACTGGATGGACAGCAAAACGTTTATGGACGGGATTGCTCTTGGCCAGGTAACTCCCGGCCCCATTGTTATCACTGCCACTTTTGTCGGATATCTCCTTGCCGGAGTACCGGGAGCACTGATCGGAACCATAAGTATTCTTACCCCATCACTGATCATCCTTACGGCGGTGGTTCCTTATTTTGACCGTTTGCAGAATAATGCTCTCTTTCAGAGAGGGATTCGCGGTGTACTGGTCTCCTTCGTGGGATTGCTTTTGGCCGTGACAGTACAGTTTGCTCTATCCATTCATTGGAGTGTCTACCAGGTGCTCATAGCATCACTTGCCTTTCTGGCATTCCGACTGAAGGTTGACATCCTCTGGGTCGTTGTAATAGGGGCTGTTGTATCGGCCCTGATCCTATGAAGGTAGAAGAATGATGAAAGGCAATGGATGTTGTGTTGGAAGTGCTGAAATTTTACAAGGCTGGAAAAGCATTTAATGTCGGAAAAATCATAAAATATGCCCGCATCTGCCGGGTTGAAAAAATTATGCAACCTTATCTTGAAGCACTTTGACCAAAAAAACCTGCCAACAGATCAGCATCAGTCCGGCAACGCCTTCTGAACAAAGTCCGGACAGACAAGTGGACATCCGCTTAAAATAAATCACCACTACCTGGATAAACGCGTTCCAGAAACTGGCAAAAATGCGGAAAGCACCACTGCCAGAGCGGCCAACGCCGCTGCCATCAAAAAGCTTAGAGAAAAACCTCCGCTTCTCTCGGCAAGTATTCCGGCCAGAGAGGGGCCGAGGATTTGGCCAAGTCCAAAAACAAAGGTGACAAAACCAAAAACAGCCACTGCCTTTTGCGGGCCAACTAAATCCCCCACAAGGGCAGCCATGATCGATGGTATGCTCCAGGCAACGATGCCAAAACATCCGATGGAGAGGTAGAGAAAGACATCGGGCAAATCAAATCCGACAAATAAATAGGCCAGGGTCTGAAAACAAAACACCGTGATCAAACCAGCTTTCCGGCCAAATCGATCTGAAAGCGCGCCGAATACCGGCCCGGAAAACAAACTCAAAAAGCCGACCCACGCCCAGAAATTACCTGCCACAGCCTCAGAAAAGCCCCTTTCCTGTACCATGAAGGTAACCACAAAGGTTACATAAATGACATAGGTAAAACCAAAAAGAAAATAGAGAGCAGCACAATGATACAAAACAGCAGGACGAACTTCCACTGCTTCTGTCACACAAGAAGATGACCTGCCAGCCACGGTCTCTCCGCTGCCCACCGGCAACAAACCTTTATCCTGAGGAGTGTCCCGAAGTACCAGAAAACAAACAACAGCTACAGCCAAAACGAGAGAGCCAAGAACACTCCAACTCATACGCCAGCCATTTTCGCTGATACTATTTAAATAAGGAACCAATTTACCAGATAAAATAATGGCAAACCCGCTGCCGATGACCACAAACCCGGCAGCCTTCCCCCTCTTATGACTGGAAAACCACACTGACACCAGTCCCATAATCAGCACATTGGCCAGTGCGCTGCCCATGCCGGTCACAATATAAAGAAAAATAATGATGTAAAAATTCTCAGCCAGTCCAATAAGACCCATGGAAAAACCGATGAGTAAAAGAGCGGAGCTGATAACCCCCCTGGCACCAAATCGTTTTGCAAAAGCCCCGGCCAACAAAACAGCAACCAGATATCCGACAAAATTGCAGGTACTGATAAGCCCCATCTGTCCATATGACAAATCCAATGCCTCTCCCATGGATGGCAGCAACATACCCAGAGCAAAACGGCCGAGCCCCAGACAGGAAAAGATACAAAGGGTGCCGGCAGCAACAACATACCAGCCATAATGAATTGAAGGTGATTTCAAAGTACAATTCCACAAGTTGAGCTTTACCTCAGCCATTAAAATAATTTTTTCAAACAGACGTTGTAGATTTCTTCAAGAGAACCAGGACGGGCCGCCGGAAAAAGCTGGATAATCAGACCGGATCGGCAAGAAATTGTGCTGCCGGTTGGATGCGGATATTTTTTTGTCCAGAATATCGTCTTTACCCGTAAGGTCGATTTGCAATGCTTCAGCTTGGGGAAAGCGCTCTTTCAGATATTTAATTGATCGACAGGAACTGCGCCGCGATGACTTGCACTCAATGAATTGCAGCGGATTGTCGTCCTCCATTATCACAAAATCCACTTCCCGACGTTCAACATCCCGAAAATAACGCAGCTCCACATTCCGTCCTTCAGTATCCTGCTGGAAGTGGCACCATTGCTTTTTTTTCGTGCCCGAACTGTTTCTCCTGCTTCTTTTATCAGTTTGGCAAGCTCTTCTTCACCAGGATCGGGAGTGTAAGCGATATTTTTATCTGTTTTATTTTCTTTCATGCCGGTATAACCTTTTTCTGTTATGGGATTAATGCCCTGGATGGAGAAACCTGCTGGTTTCCAATTTTTTCCACTTCCAATACTGTATCATCCAATAATACTAACAATAATGGGAGTGTTGCAATACCGGAGGCGTACGCGTTCTTTGCACGGAAATGGAGCCCACGAAAATCGAGACAAATTTTTCCTTTTTTTGTTTCCCTCAGCTATTCTTCGATAACGCTCTCAATGAGCGCTTTGCCAGGATGTTCGGATGAGTTAACGTTAACCCGTGATTGAGAAAAACAAAAAAATCAGGTAATCAATATGGCCATGAAAGCTAAAAATAAAAATGCCGGCATAGTTTACTCGACCGCATTTGGCAAAATGTGTCCCGGTTGCAATAAACCTACAGCTAAATGTATTTGCCGAAAAAAACAATCGATCCCTAAAAGGGATGGTATTGTCAGGTTAATGAGGGAAACAAAGGGACGAAAGGGAAAAGGCGTCACATTGATAACCGGCCTGCCTCTGGATAATGTGGGACTAAAAAAACTTGCGAAATCCCTTAAGCAAAAATGTGGGTGTGGTGGGAGTTTAAAGAATGGTGTGATTGAAATTCAGGGTGACCACAGGGATGTGCTGGAAAAAGAATTAGGCGGGCTTGGCTACAAAGTAAAACGTGCCGGTGGGTGATGAGGATAAACGAGAAATACATGACTAATGATACAGACCGACCCGGTTTTGACAGGCGGATGAGCAAAGATGAGATAAACGAATGCCCCATGGAGCGCTGGACCGGGCCGGTGAGCGTGATCCAGACCAGGGACGAGTTAACTGCTGCAATGGGCAAACTTGGCGGCCAGACGCTGCTCGGCTTTGATACGGAAACGCGGCCTGCCTTCAAAAAGGGGGAGAGCTATCCGCCGTCACTCCTGCAGCTTGGCAGCGATGACGAAGTTTTCATCTTCCAACTCAAACATCTGGGTTTGACCAGACCACTGCGCGAGATACTGGCTGATCCGGCCATCATCAAGGCCGGGGTGGGCCTGGACTACGACATCCGGGAGCTCAAAAAAATGTCCGGCTTCAAAGCGGCCGGATTTGCAGACCAGGGCAACCTTGCCAGGAAGGCTGGCATCAGAAACCACGGACTGCGGGGCTTAGCCGCCGTGCTGCTGGGTTTTCGCATCTCCAAGGGGATGCAGGTCTCCAACTGGGCCAGGAATGTGCTTACCCCGCAGCAGATTCAGTATGCGGCCACCGACGCCTGGGTGGGGCGCAGGCTCCACCTGGCTCTGGAACAAATATCATTTTGACCAGAGGAAATAAGTATGTGTGAATTCTGCAGTGAACATGGCGACGGCAAGGTGTGGTTTAAAAATGCTGAAAACTACAGCAATGATCTCGTGAGCGATCTTGCCCGTCGGAAATATATCAATGATTTTTTCACCTCCACCATCGAAGAGGGGGTGGTGACCATTGGTCGTCTGGAAACCCTATTCAGCAAAAAAAAGCGGCTACCCGACCGGCTTGTGAAAGCCATGGTTGACAAGGCCAAGGTGGAGCATTTCGGCCAGGTTGTGACCATTGAGGATATTCGGGAATTGGTGGGCAAAGCCGCCACTGTGGTCAGGCTGCCCTGTGCCTGCCGCTGGGCCTCCATGAAAAAGGAAAATCGCTGTTGCTATTCGGTCAGCTACTCCCCGGATGCCTGGTACAAAGATCTTGATATGGGCTATTTTGGCCTTGCCCAGGACCAGGGCTTGGAATCATTAACCCCGGAAGAGGCGATCCAACAGATGGAAAAACTGGAAAAGGATGGGGCCGTCCATACCATCTGGACCATGATGACTCCTTTTATCGGTGCTATCTGTAATTGTCAGCCCGAAGATTGTCTGGGACTTCGTACTCTGTCCATAGACGTGGAGACCATGTTTCGTGGTGAACAGATGGCTGCAGTAGATGAAGAGCTGTGCATAGGTTGTGGTGATTGCGAGGAAGCCTGTCATTTCAAGGCGATCACCAGTGTGGAGGTATCGGGCGAGCATAAATCCCGCATCCAGCCCTTGGCCTGTTTTGGTTGCGGATTATGCCGCAATGTCTGTCCTGTCGAGGCCATCTCCATGGTCAAAAGAGTGTAATCGTTCAGCAGCACCCCACGGAGTCTTCGTTTACCTCTGCACACGATCAGGCTGATTCACATAGGACTATCTATGTGACAAGGCTCAGGTAAGCGCAGACTCCGAACGGGCGAAGAGGTAAGCGAAGACCCCGTGGGGTGCTGCTGAATAGTTACGAAAAACAAATTATCATGAAATTATGACGC
>JAOZOY010000115.1 GCA_029933005.1 Deltaproteobacteria bacterium | reverse complement strand
AGTGTGGATGAATGCATTGCAATGGGTTAGAATCCGATAAGAAAAATGCGTCTGGAAATTACAATGGTAAGCAGGCAATGCATTTAAATTTTTAGGGAAAAACTTGAAAACTTTTCTTGAATCAGCACTTCTCATCGTTTTTTTGATTCTGATCGCTGTAAATTTGCTGAGAATCATTGCCGACTTCTGGGTTTATTTTAATGCCCGGCACCCCAAGCCTAAATATTACCGTAAACGTTATTTTTTCCGTCAGAAAAACTATCTGCAGGAATCAGGCATTACAGCGTGCAATGCGTACCTGCGCATCAGATATAAAGACAGAAACGGGCAAGTTACGCGAAGGGATATAGATGTTACACAATTTGGAAACGAGATATATGGCGGCAGCATGTACGCCTACTGCCATTTGAGAAAAGATTACAGAACATTCCGTTTCGACCGGGTCATATCCGCCACTGACAGGACCACAGGGGAATTCATCAATAATATTGGACGCTGGTTAAACGAAAAATGCAAATCGCAGGCGTCACAACGCAGCATGCCAGTGGATGAGATGGGGTGAGATACCGGCGCTACGTTTCCATGGAAGACAAGGTTCCATTTTGACGAATTTTTATCAGGAAAATCACAAACAATATTTTCAGGATACCGTAAATATCGACCCGTCAGGCTTTCTTGAGCCTCTTGCCGGCAGGCTCACTCCAGGGGCATCAATCCTCGATGTTGGATGCGGTTCAGGGCGCGACCTGCGCTGGTTCAGGGAACACGGTTTTCAACCCACAGGTTTTGAGCACTCCCCCGGCCTTGCCGCCCTCGCGCGTCAGCATTCAGGATGCCCAGTGATCGAAGGTGATTTTTTTACCTTTGATTTTTCCAGTATCAGCGTTTCAGCCCTGGTTTTTGTGGGCTCCATGGTGCATGTTGCCAGGGATGACTTCCCTCGTGTTTTTGAAAGAATATGTAAAGCTCTTGAGCCTGGAGGGTATATTTTGATTACCCTGAAAAAGGGGAGCGGCAGCCGCATTGCTGATGACGGAAGAGTTTTTGTATTATGGTCAAAAGATGAGCTGGAAAGAATATTTACACGGCAGAAACTCAAAGTCATCACGTTTTCAGAATCAGTCTCCGCACTGCGGCCAGATGATATCTGGATGAGTTTCCTGTTACGGCAGAGTCATGCGTGACAGGTACGCCTCCTCCCATTCTGACCTCCACAAGTGGTTACGCCAGCAAGGTTTTATTCAAATCCAAAGAGACAGAACCGGTTTTGTTTTTCACAGATCGGATGACGATACCTGCCTTATAACTGACACAGGAATCCACGGTTTTAAAGACTATCCATACGTTGATTATACCACAAACCAGAATGAGTTGATGGCTTCATACTCCCGAACCTTCCGGTTTCTCATTGGTGAAGATACGCCGCCTGAAGCCATTATTGATGAGATCGTCTTTTTTCTGAACGGTGAGAGTGATCCTGAAAAGATAAAACGCCGGGGGCGTAACAGGTCGGAACAGGAACCCGATCCCACTTTGCCTGAGGCCGTGTTTGAAGACTGTTTCATTGAGGCATTCGGTGACCGGGCCAGGATGGCACTTCACCGGGAATTCCCTTACGCTGACCTGGACGGTGTAACGCGGTATGTGGATTATGCCATCTTTTCAAAGGTACAAAAGATCGCGATAGAACTGAATGGTGAAAGTTTCCATCATCCTGCGGTAATCGGGCCGAAAAGATATCGCTCCCAGCTATTCAAACAGAACTCATTGATATCTGACGGTTTCAAGGTTTACCGCTGGTCACTGAGGGGTATGCGAGACAGAGAACGTTTTATCCTGGAACTGAAACGTTTTCTCGGCCCTGCTCATCTTTTCTGTGACAAGCCGGTATTGAAGCTTCAGCGCAAAATCGAATCATTCAAACTGCGCAGGCACCAGGAAGATTCGCTTAACTGGCTTATGGATGCCAGGCGGCAGGGTAGAAGGAATTTTTTGCTGGTCCTTCCTACAGCCACGGGGAAGACGGAAATATTTATTGAGGATATTGTCAGGCTCAAAAAAGTTCAGCCTGACCTCAGAGCACTGATAATCGTTCCCACCCGCAGGCTCAGGAAACAAACAATAGCCCGGCTCAAATTACGTCTACCTCCGCAACTCAAAGCATCTGTTTCCGATCAACTTCTGTTTGACACAAAGGCAGACTTTTTTATCCAGACCTCCGCGTGGATGCAGCGGCATTATTACAAAATCCCTGCTGATTATTTTGATTATATCGTGGTGGACGAAGCACACCATGCGCCTGCTGCCGGCCTGAGGAGCATTCTCCAGCATTTCACACCCACGCATTTACTCGGAGTCACTGCAACTCCTGACAGAACCGATCAGCAATCTCTGGAAAAGATTTTTGGTGAATACGAACCGCAGCTTACTCTCGAAGATGCCATAAAACAGGGACTGGTACCGCCTGTGCGCTGTTACCGCATTAAATCCAACATAGATTTGTCAGAAGTCAGGTTCAACGGGAAGGAATATGTAAAGAGCGATCTTCAGAAAACATTACTTGTTCCGTCACGCGACCAGTTGATTGTGGATGTACTGAATAAATATTTTGGCGCTGAATTCCGGCAAAAGCAGGGAGTGATATTCTGTGTGGACATCAAGCATGCCCACCGCATGGCTGACTTGCTGAACAAAGAGGGGATTTCCGCATCAGCAGTGGACGGAAAGAACCGCAAAGCATCGGCCAGGGCGCTCAGGGCTTACAATGACAGTTCAGTAAGATTCCTGTGCGCGTGTGATTTGCTTTCCGAGGGTTGGGACGCTCCCCAGACATCAATACTGGTCATGGCCCGTCCCACATTTTCCAAAGTGCTCTATACTCAGCAGCTTGGCAGGGGGCTGCGGCACTATCCAGGTAAAGAAGCACTTTATGTAATAGATGTGGTGGATAATTACGGGGCACGCTTGGGACCTATGTCACTTCACGCACTGTTCAAAATACCTGACTACCGGCCTTTTGAAAATCTTATCAATCCTGAAAGGCATCGAGAAGACAGTGAAATAATAATTCTCGATGGCCTGTTTGAACATGAGCGCCGCATTGAGCCTGTTGATATTTTGAGCTTTGAAGAGATGTACGGTAACTTCCTCAACGAGGAGCAGCTTGCCAGAGAGCTGTTCGTTTCTACAGGAACTGTGAAGCAGTGGATCAGAAAAAACAAAATTTCCTCAGACGTTAATTATCCTTTTGGGCGCAGGCTGCTCCATTTTTTCAATCCTGACAACGTGGAAAATATCAGGCGCCAGATGAAACTGGAAAGGCATACCGAGGAAACCAGGGTTGCCGATTTCATGCAGTTCATTGAAAAACGTGATTATACCTTTTCATACAAGATTATTTTCATGCTGGCATTTTTAAAGATCAGGAATGAACGTTTTGAAGCCAGCCTCTCAGATCTGTCGAACCTGTATCAGCGTTTCTATACCGGCATTCTCCAGAGATACGCAAAGAATGAGCGTACCAAAAGTCCCTACAACAGGCGGGATTATGTTACGGATGAAAAAAAGATACAGAGGAGCGTTCTTGAAAATCCCTTTGAAAAATTTGAGAGAAAACGTTTTTTCTACCACTGCAAGGATTTGAATTATATTGCTCTGGACCCTGTACTTGCCGAAAAGTTGACGCAGGATAACTTCAGGGTAATAGCTCATCAGATGATTGAGGACCTCAAAGATTATTATCAAAAGATTGATATTGAGCTGTCAGAGTCAGATTATGCTTTCCTTTTACAGCAAAGTGATGACCAATCTCTGTTCGTGGATAATCCCCAGGAAGAGCAAAAATTCAAAAGTGTCCTGCCGCTGTATTCTCTTGATATCGCAGCAGGTGGATTCATAGATTCTGATGTCCCTTTAGAGCCTGAAACGTGGTTTCAGGTTGAGGGGCTTTCTTCACGGAGAACCTTCTCACCTGCCATGTTTGTGGCCCAGGTGCAGGGTAAGTCAATGGAGCCGGATATTCCGGATGGAGCATGGTGCCTGTTCAGTTTTGAGGTGGGAGGAAGCCGCAATGGGCGCATTGTTCTTGCACAGCAAATCAACTTTGCCGACCCTGAAACAGGGGCGGCCTATACTATCAAAAGGTATCATTCAACGATCAGGCAGGACCCGGAAACAGGCTGGAAACATGAATCAATAATCTTGAAGCCCAGCAATCCGGAATTTTCAGATATTGTAATACCAGAGGAAGATGCGAGTGATTTCAAAATAATAGCATTTTTTCTGGAGGTTCTATACAGCGAGGATTGATACGATAATATTGCATTTGCTTCGTCATAGTTAATCGCTAATTTAGGACCCGTACGCTAATATGGTGTGGTGAGGGGCTCCTGCCCTTTCCTTATTTATTTCGCATCGCACATTCTCTATAATTTTCCCATCATTTGTCGTGAAAGTCTTCATGCCTGTGACATTTTTTTCTGATAACAAAGCTCACCTTCCACTAAGGAGTGCCTGGGGCATTTTTCTTTCTTGCTCGATAGTTGATTACTATTTTGGAAGCCAAATGATATGGTTCTTTGAATCCGAGTGAATTTCTGGAAGCTGATTTGTTGCTTATCATAAAACGGAAAACAAAAAATCTTTCATCCGTTTCTCCCATACATTCAATATATGAGTGTAGGCAGACCCGCATGCCGGATGACGTGGGGATGAGGATTGAAAGATTCCCTTAATCGATTCGCCTTCACGTTTATAATTGTCGGACATCAAACCCAAAGTAGCGCAATATTTTTGTTGTTCGTCCATTAATGACCGGCAATTCTTCTTGGTTTTTCCATCCTATAAGTTCTTGTACATTGGACTGCCCGAAAACATTCAATTTGTATTTCTTGTTGAAGATTAAATTTGCCATTCTTTCAATTATTTCAGAATCACCGTGAATCAGATAAGTTAGGCTTTCTTTGATTTGTTTGCTATGATTTTTACCAATAAATTCCTGTATCAATGTATCCAATCCACCAGAATAAAATCTTAGACGATCGTGAAATGAATGCAGTGTACAAAGAGCGTGTACTATTTCTTCAATACTAGCCTTTGAAATAGAATTTTTTGATGCAAAAACTTTTTTAAGCCTCGGGTATGTCTCATGCACTATTGTTTCTTCAAAGTACGGCCATGGCGTCTGGTGCCATTCTTCTACCAACTCCCTAATTTTATTATTTTGTGCTTCTCCTGAAATAATAGGCGTGGTTTTCCAGATGTCTTTTTTTGCGTGTTTATCACGTACAAAACTAATGAAAGAATCGATTTCCAACCGTAAAGGTATATCTGATTCCGGTATTTTCCTTTTTCCTACTTCCTTATAAATTTGGCGAATGGTATTAAATGCGTTAACCGATTCTTGGTAGGTTTTTCGGTAGTCCTCAATAAATATATTTTTTTTTGATTGCTTCTTTTTTTCTCTACCAATATTAAAGCCAACAACTTTCCCAATTTTTTTATGGATATCTCTCTCCAGTTTTGAAACATTGGATGATAACGATTTAAAACTATCATAGATTTTTTGGTATTCTTCGACAGTTTGTTGTGTCAAAACTTTCGATTCTTCCCAATATTCTGAAAACAGGTCAACAAGTTCAGTGAAAATATTATCTTCCGCATCTATATGAACCATGATTTCCTGGTTTGTAGTCATGGCTGAATGTGTCAAATTTGCAGAGCCTACCAAAGCACCTGATGAACCGAAAATATATAGTTTCGGATGGAAGGATTTATCGGAGAAAAAACGAGCTTCAATATTGGTCATTTTTAATAGTGACTCTAGCGCGTTGGGGGAGGTAGGGAATCCAAGTCTTACCACTATTCTTACCATGCAGCCTTGTTTACTAAGGTTCTCTAAAACGTCAGTATCTGTAAGAAATGCAACAGCGATATTTATATTATTTGCTTTTGTAATCAGCGTATTGATCGCATTTTGAATAAAATCGCGATGAGAATTTCTATTGCTATAAAGACTTATATTCATGAGATTGATTCAGATTATGTTGGTGAACAAGTTATTGTCCAGAACCATGATATTATTATGGACGTTTAAAACGCTGTT
>JAOZOY010000114.1 GCA_029933005.1 Deltaproteobacteria bacterium | reverse complement strand
ACGATTTTCACCCCCCTGTTCATCATGTTTCTGGTGGTGGTTCTTGATCAGCTCAGTAAATGGCGGGTAATTTCAACCTTTATGTTGTATGAGAGCCGGGAGGTGCTGCCCGGCTTTTTCAACTTGACCTATCTGCGTAACACCGGGGCAGCCTTTGGTTTTCTTGCCGGAGATCATGGGATGTGGCGCCATCTTCTGTTTATTGGTATTGCCGTTGTTGCCTTGATTTTTATGTTTACGGCCTTTTTTCATTTTCGCAAGCAGGGCCTGCTCTTTGTCTATGGCCTCGGATTGATCGGCGGTGGGGCCGTGGGGAATCTCATTGACCGGCTGCGATTCGGTTCGGTGATTGATTTTTTTGATTTTTATATTAAAGGCCATCACTGGCCTGCATTTAATGTGGCTGATTCAGCCATTTGTGTCGGAGTGGGGATGTTTCTTCTGGGGAGTTTCATCCACACTGAAAAGGAGTGAAATAATGGCTAAAACCGCTTTTTTGTTTCCCGGTCAGGGATCGCAATATGTGGGCATGGGAAAAGAGTTTATTGAATCGGACCGGGAGTGTCGTGAATTGATGGAAATGGCGGAGGATGTCAGCGGTATGCCCTTGCAAAAGCTCTGTCTTGACGGCCCCATGGAAGATTTGACCCGGACGCTGCATCTGCAGCCGGCCATGACGGTGCTCAACCTGATCTGCTGGCGGATGGTGAAAAATGCCGGTATTTCGGGAGACTATTTTGCCGGTCACAGCCTGGGGGAGTACGGTGCCTTATGCGCTTCCGGAGTTCTGAGTCCGAAAGATACCATCGCCCTGGTAACGGAAAGGGGAAGGTTGATGGAGAGGGAGAGTCAGGCAAATCCCGGAACCATGCATGCCATTCTCAAATTGAACATTAACCAGGTTGAGAAAATTGTCGCCTCCATTGTTGGCAAAGGCGTTATCACGTCGGCTAATCATAATTCTGAGAAACAGATCGTCATCTCCGGTGAATCGCCCGCCTTGGAAGCGGCGGCCGAGGTGGTAACCGAAAAAAAAGGCCGGGCAATTCCTTTACCGGTGAGCGGTGCCTGGCACAGTCCCTTGATCGCCGGGGCGGTTGCGGATTTTGAAAAGGCCGTGGCAAAAGCGGATTTTCAAAGACCTGAGGGAACTGTTTTTTTTAATATTACGGCCCGGCCGGAAACAGATCCTGACCGGATCAGGTCACTCATGACCCGTCAGATTTCCTCCATGGTCAAATGGTACGATATTATTCTGGCCATGTATGATCAGGGTACACGCACCTTTATTGAGGTTGGCCCAAAAACCGTGTTGACCGGTTTAATGAAAAAGATTCTTCCCAAGGGGCATGACTGCCAATGCCTGCAGGTTGACAGTCCCGAGACCCTGGAAAAGTGTCTGGCTGTGATATAGAAGGACAAAGGGGCAAAGGGACAGATCGACAAATCTTGAGAAACATAATGCATAATTCAGGTAATTCGTTATCATGACAGTGATGTAAAAGGGGTATGCCGCAAGGCATACATTTTATTTAACTACTGCGGAAGGAGGTCTGCTATGGCTGGAAGCGTTTATAAAATTATTGAATTGGTCGGCACCAGTGATACATCATGGGAAGAGGCAGCGAAAAATGCCGTTGAGATGGCTGGTGAAAGCCTGAAAGACCTGCGTATCGCCGAAATATCTAAGCTCGACATGCAGATTGAGGATGGCAAGGTCACTACATATCGTGCCAGGGTAGCCGTGTCATTTAAGTACCAGAGGTAACAAAAAGCGGTTTTTTTGGTTTATAAAAAAGAATAGAGAGCTGGCCGGCGTTCAAATCCGGTCGGCTTTTTTATTTTGAGCCACCATCTCAGCGGAGGTTTTTCTTTTACTCTCCCTCTATTTCTTGACATTGCGATCATATCAAATTATCCTTACGCGTTTCTTGTCTTGATTTTATGGAATAATTCGATTTGTTTTTATTGATATTTTAAGAAAACCATCATGTTTGATAATCTTTCAGATCGCCTGGAAAAAATATTTAAGGATCTGCGCGGCCACGGGAAACTCTCGGAGGCCAATATCCACGAAGCCATGCGTGAAGTCCGCATGGCATTGCTGGAGGCGGATGTCAATTTCAAGGTGGTTAAGGATTTTGTCGCTTCCGTCAGCGAGCGTGCCATTGGCCAGGAGGTGCTACAGAGTCTCTCGCCCGGCCAGCAGGTGATCAAGATTGTCCATGAGGAGTTGATTGATCTGCTGGGTGGTGTGACCGAGCCCTTGAATCTGCAAGGTTCGCCAGCCGTTATCATGATGGTCGGTCTGCAGGGTTCCGGCAAGACGACCACCTCGGGAAAATTGGCCAGGATGCTGAAGAAGCAGGGCCGTAAGGTTTACCTGGTGCCGGCGGACGTTTATCGACCGGCAGCCATTGAGCAGTTGAATGTGCTTGGCAAGGGTATTGATGTGCCGGTACATCCGTCCCAGTCCGATCAGGATCCGGTGACCATCTGTCAGAACGCGGTTGTCGCCGCCAGGGCGCATCATTATGATACTCTGCTGGTGGATACGGCGGGTCGCCTTCATGTTGATGAATTGCTCATGGGGGAACTGGCTAATATAAGGGCTGCAGTCAATCCGACAGAGATTCTTTTTGTGGCAGACGCCATGACCGGTCAGGATGCGGTGACGGTTGCTGATAAATTTAATCAGGATCTTGCTATCACCGGTGTTGTTCTCACCAAGATTGAAGGTGATGCCCGAGGCGGTGCGGCGCTTTCGATCAAGAAGGTCACCAAGCGGCCGATTAAATTTGTTGGTACTGGCGAGAGTCTTGATGCCATTGATGTTTTTCATCCGGACCGGCTTGCTTCCCGGATTCTGGGAATGGGTGATATTCTCACTCTGATTGAGAAAGCCGAAGAGGTTGTTGATAAGAAAAAAGCGGATAAGCTGGTCAAGAAAATTCACAAGAATCTTTTTACCTTGGATGATTTTCTTGATCAGATTCGGCAGATCAAGAAAATGGGCAGTCTTGAGCAGATTATGGGCATGATTCCAGGCCTGAACAAGATGAAGCAGTTGAGGAATATGCCTAAACCGGACGATCGTGAACTGGTCAAAATCGAGGCGGTCATTCTATCCATGACCCTGAAGGAACGAAGTAAGCATCGAATGATCAATGCCAGCCGCAGAAAACGCATTGCCAAGGGTAGCGGCACAACGGTTCAGGATGTCAATAAAGTGATTAAAAGCTATTCTGAAATGCTTAAGATGATGAAGAAGATGAAAGGGCGGGGCAAGATCGGCGGCGGTTTTGCTCACGGCAGAAAAAAACGCAAGAGACCCAAAGGACTTTTTAGATAATCCGGGTTGAACCCCCTGTGGTTTGTATGGGGATATATGTTTTTCGCAGGTCTTTCAAGGCCAAATTAATTTTTATTCAAAAGGGTAACTATTCAGGAGCACCCCATCTTGTCTATTTTGGCCTTCTCGGGTAGCACAAGTATGCTTCAAAGGCCCAAATGAACCAATATGGAGCACTCCTGAACAGTTACAAAACGGTGGTTAGGCCAATTTGGTGGCCTACCTGAATAGTTACTCAAAAGGAAAATAGAAAATATGGCAGTACATATTCGTCTAGCTCGCTATGGCAGAAAGAAAAAACCTTTCTACCGTGTTGTTGTTGCTAATTCCGAGGCCCCCCGTGATGGTAAATTTATCGAGATTGTCGGTACATATGATCCCCTGAAGGATCCTTCTGAGGTTAATCTCAAGCAGGATAAAATTCAGGCCTGGCTTGACAAGGGGGCAAAACTAACTGACACGGTCAGAACCCTTATGGCAAAAGTTGAAACTCCGGTTGTTGCTGAATAAATTATCATGAAAGAGCTGGTTGAGTATGTAGCCGGAAGACTTGTCGATCAACCCGATGCTGTTAAGGTCAGTGAGTCGGTCAAGGATGATACCCTGATGTTTGAGTTACGGGTGGCCAAGGAGGATCTTGGTAAGGTGATAGGCAGGCAGGGTAGAACAGCCCGGGCCATGCGATCTCTTTTGTCCGCTGCTGCCGGGAAACGGAACAAGCAGGCCAGATTGGAAATTGTTGAGTAACCATCGGGGCCATGGCGGCGGGAGAAAGTGAATCCGGCTATGTCCGGGTCGGTCGGGTGACCAAACCCCACGGGATCAGGGGTGAGGTGAAGATTTTTCCCTATTCCGGGGAGCCGGCTAATTTCAGGTTGTTCAGCCACCTGATTTTGATTGATCCGGAAAGTAGTCAGAGAGTGAAACGTCGGATTCTCAAGTCGAGGGTTCAGGGAAATTTAGCCGTGCTCCTGCTTGAGGGGGTGACTGGCCGGAATGAATCTGAGAATATAGCCGGCTTTGAGGTGTGGGCTCGGGAAGATGATCTGCCGCTCCTGGCTGAAAATGAGTTTTACTGGCATGAGATGGTTGGCAAAAAAGTGGTTTGCTCTGACGGCCGCGAACTTGGCGTTATTACCTCATTGATGGCCGGCGGCGGTCATGATATCTTGATTGTCAGTGGAAAAGGCCATGAATACATGATTCCGGCCCGTCAAGAATTTTTGATCTCCCAGGATGAAGAGTCCGGCACGGTGGTTGTTGATTTGCCACCGGGATTGCTGGAAATGAATAGTTGATGGCTTCGTATAAAGTATAACCCGGGATTTACGAGACGGTGAATAAATGACTTATCTGGCACTGCATGTCCGTCTCGTTGTTTTTTGCGAGACCGACAATAGTTAGGTTCATGAGATTCAATGTCCTCACTATTTTCCCTGAACTCCTGACTTCTCCTCTGAAAGAGGGCATGATCAGGCGGGCGATCCAGGAGAACAGGATTGAAGTTGTTCTGACCGATATTCGTTCCTTTGCTCTTGATAAACATTCCATGACCGACGACCGCCCTTTTGGTGGTGGCGAAGGCATGGTGATGAAGCCGGAACCTATTGTTGCGGCAATCAGACAGGCAAAACAGGAAAAAGGTGGTGGTCGTGTCATATTGCTCAGTCCCCGGGGACGGCAGTACCGGCAGAAAGAAGCCGAGGATTTAGCCGGCTGCGATCATCTTATTCTTCTTTGCGGTCGTTACGAAGGCGTGGATGAGCGGGTCAGGGAGTTTTACGTTGATGATGAAATTTCCATCGGCGACTATATCCTGACCGGAGGTGAGCTGGCGGCCATGGTGATCATTGATTCCATTACCAGATTGTTGCCCGGAGTGCTTGGTTGTGAAGACTCGGCGCGATGTGACACCTTCAGCCGTGGAGGATTGAAATATCCTCAGTATACCAGACCAAGGGAATTTGAAGATCATTGCGTGCCGGAAGTGCTGCTGTCCGGTGATCATGCGGCAATCGCCCAATATCGTTTTCTGGCCGCGGCCGGATTGACCAGGGACAAACGCCCGGATCTTTTTAAGAGCTTACGTTTCAGTGGGTCGGAAATCAAGCTTTTGAAAAAAAACGGGTTACTCTGAGTCAGATTTTGCAGCTGAAAAATTTGGAAATAAAAGTTGATCTTGCCCTGGTTCATTATCCGGTTTGCAATAAAAATCAGGAGACCATCGGCTCTGCGGTGACCAATCTTGATATCCATGATATTGCCCGGGCTGGAAAAACATTTGGAGTCACGAATTTTTACATAGTGACTCCTTATCAGGATCAACGGAATCTGGTTCGTGAAATTCTTGATCACTGGCTGGTCGGATACGGGGCCCGATATAATCCTGACAGGCAAGAGGCGCTTGCATCGGTGCGTATCTGTGATAGCCTGGAATCGTTGTTTGACCGGGTTAGCGGTGATGGCAGTCAGCCTGTGCTTCTTGCGACGTGTGCAAAAGAACAGCATAATTCATGGTCGTATGATGAGGTTCGGAAAAGAATTTTCAGTGGTGAACATTTTTTAATTATTTTTGGTACTGGCTGGGGCCTGACCAGAGAGGCCCTGTACATGATGGACGGAATGCTGCCGCCGATATGCGGTGTGAGCGACTACAATCATTTGTCTGTCAGGTCGGCTGCTGCCATAGTTTTGGATCGATTATTGTCGGTTTGAATTTTGGTTTTATTGGTTAAGTTGGTTGAATCAGTT
>JAOZOY010000050.1 GCA_029933005.1 Deltaproteobacteria bacterium | reverse complement strand
AGTTAGGCTACCGACAATTCAGACGAAACGAGATCTATCATGCGCACATCGTCACTTCGAATATTTATCTCTACTTTTTCACATTCTTTTTTGCTCACTAAATGCCTTCCGCAACTCACTACTTTATTGTCTACCTCTCCTTATTATGCGGGATCAGCCATGCCAAATTGAATGTGATGGTTTTCTAAAACATCCCACAATGAATCTTTCAGCTAAGTTGTGGGGCCAACAAACCATGAAGTAATTTATAAGCTTTTTTGTTCAACTGGCAAAACAGTTGAACACTGATCACGTCCGAAGAGCGTGTCTTTCTATATACAAGTAAAATAAGTACCTGTTTTGTTAGCAAGTCTCTTTTGAGAACAGGTACGAAGGGGTGGTCTTTTCCTGTCTAAGGTGGAGAAGTAACTCATCCGCCTCGCGTTACCCCCTCGACTCCAAAATGCATATCTGAATGCAATAGAAAAAAGGAGAACAATCATGCCAGCGTATCTTCATCCCGGGGTCTATGTAGAGGAGATCCCCAGCGGCTCCAAGCCCATCGAGGGTGTGGGAACATCAACAGCGGCCTTTGTCGGTTATACGGAAAAAGGGCCGGTTGCCGATCCCACACTGATCTTCAAGTGGGACACCTATGATCAGAATTTTGGCGGTATCATCGACACGGGAATGGATACCGTAGGAGACCCAATGGGCTATGACGTTTACAACTTTTTTCTCAACGGAGGAACAGCCGCCTACATTGTCCGTATCGTTGAGGAGGATTCGGCGGAAAGTGCCGAGGGCTTTATCGAACATCCTGACGATGCCACCCAGATCATTAAATTCACGGCGGCTAATCCAGGTGAGTGGGGAAACAAACTGCTGTTAAAATTTAAACAGAAAGCCGTTGGCAGCAATTTTTTCAAGCTTGAGGTCGGCACCGGCGAGGGTGATGACTTTAAAGTACTGGAGCTGTTCACCGATCTCACGGTTGCCGATGACACGGCGGATGATTACATCGAGAGCAAGGTCAATGATGCCTCTGATCTCGTCCAGGTGGAAATGCAGGATGTTGATCAATATCTGCTGGGAAAAAGTATAAGCCAGAATCTCAGCGGTGTTACCGACTTTTCCATGCTCAACACGAAAAGCATGACTGTGACAGTGGATGGTACCGCACGCGCCGCCACCTTTGACGCTGCTGATTTTACCTCTGCCAGTACCCTGTCCGATGTTGCCGATCGCATCCAGGAGCTTGTGCGGGGGGCCGTCGTTGCGAACCCTGCAGTGCGTGATTTCACCTGTGATGCGGAAAGCGATCAGCTCTTTCTCGTATCCGGCAGCCGCCAGGCCTCTTCATCGGTTGTTGTTTCAGGCCCCGGAGACGCTTCCATTGACCTTCTGCTTGGCCTGGCAAATGACGGCACGGAACTGACCGGCCAGGAATCACTCAATGCCATTCTTTCCTCCTCCTCCGGCGAGGTAACACTCGATGACGGAACAAACGGCTCCAAGCCAAGCCTTGATGAGTACAGTGACATTTTTGCTCAGTTCAAGAAGATCCGCGACATCAATATCATCTGCCTTCCCGGTCAGACATATGAGTCTTCCGCTGAACAGGCAATCATTGATGCGGCTGTGGCCCATGCGGAAAAGATGAAAAGCCGTATGGTTATAATTGATCCGCCGGTGAACAACGAACTGACAACGGAGAAGGATGTAACCGATCTTAATTTAAAACCAAAGACCTATTCGGTGGTTTATTACCCCTGGATCAAGGTGGCCAACACCCATTACAACGCCGAATCAAAGCCCGGAGTGCCCCAGACCGTGCTTGTTGCTCCCAGCGGCTATGCCGCCGGAATATGGGCAAAGACGGACGGACGCAGAGGCGTCTGGAAGGCTCCGGCAGGAGTGGAAACATCCTTGCTTGGCGTTGCCGGTCAGCAATATATTGTCGAAGACGGCGAACAAGACCAGCTCAACCCCATGGGAATCAACTGTATCCGCAAGTTGCCCGGTTATGGTCCTGTTATCTGGGGTACGCGTACCATGGCCACCAAGGCCGATCCTGAATGGCGCTATGTGTCGGTTCGACGCACTGCCATTTTCATGGAGCAAAGCATCTACAACGGCATCCAGTGGGCTGTTTTTGAACCTAACGATCATCGCCTGTGGGCTTCCCTGCGGCTCAATATTGATTCGTTCATGAACGGCCTGTTTCGCGCCGGAGCTTTCCAGGGCGAGAAGGCATCGGATGCCTATTTTGTGCGATGCGGTCTAGGTGACACCATGACTCAGGGAGACATTGATCGTGGTCAGGTCATTGTTATTGTCGGCTTTGCTCCCCTGAAGCCGGCCGAATTTGTCATCGTACGCATCCAACAGAAAGTTGGTCAGCAATAAAGGAGAGCTAAAATGGCGGCACCACTTTTCCCGGTCAATGCACACAGACATGACCCATATCGAACCTTTAAATTTCAGATTCTTATAGACGGCAAGCCTGTAGCCGGCCTACGCAAAATGACGGCCCTGAAGAAAACCACCGAAGCAGTAGGTTGGCGAACCGGTGGCGATCCCACCCATGAACGTAAACTGCCAGGAGGCACGTCCTACGATCCTATTACTCTGGAACAGGGGCTGACCCATGATCCTGTTTTCGAGAACTGGGCCGGCCTGGTGAACAGCATCCAGGGAGATGCGGGAATGTCGTTAAAAAATTTCCGTAAAGACATTGTTCTCAATATTCTCAACCTGCAGGGCCAGGTGGTAATGTCCTACAAAGTTTTCCGGGCCTGGGTCTCGGAGTTCCAGGCCTTGCCGGACTTTGACGCCGGCAGCACAAACACGGTGGGCATCCAGACCATCAAACTGGAGCATGAAGGATGGGAGCGGGACACGTCCACTTCAGAGCCGACTGAATCGTAAGCTCTATACGCCCAGAATGGGCTTTAAAGTCTCTGGCAAAGCGCGAAGTCACACAGAAAAACAGATACGCTTTGTGAACCCTGTGCCTCTGTGAAATCGTTTTTTATGATTCGTCAAATGGAGGATTAATGGCGGAATTCAGTGTACAGCTTCCCGGCGGTTTTCTGCATGAAAACAGGATCCATCGACAAGCGATTTTTCGACCGATCTGCGGAGAAACGGAACTCTTTTTCCAGGAGTCAAATCGAAAAAAGGATTCCATCCCCTGTTACGTGACAGGGATACTGGCCGCGGCACTTGACAAAATTGGAGGTATTCATGCGAATCCTTTCGTCGTTAGCCAGCTCTGTGTTGCAGACCGTCAATACCTCATGTTGCAGCTCGCATCCATGCTTGAGGGAGATGTGTTCTGGATTTTATCTTCCTGTTCTTCCTGTAAAAGCGATTTTGATATATGCGTGAAACGATCCGATTTGCCTGTTAAAAAGGCAGGCCTTGGCTATCCTTTCGCCACAGTCAAACTGGACGAAGCAGAGCTTACCTGCCGCATTCCAGTTGGGGAAGATCAGGAAAAAATAGAGCCTCTTGCCGATGATGATGCATTGCATCTTTTATTGGAAAACTGCATCGAAGAGGTGAATGGCAATGCGCCGCAAGAAGGTTTTATCGATAGTCTGACCGCAGCTGATATCGGTTGCATTGAAGACGTTCTGGAGGATATTTCTCCCTCTGTAACAACGAGTTTGTTGACCCATTGCCCGGAATGCGATGCTGAACAGGTTGTCGAGCTTGACCCCTACACATTGACTGGAACGGAAACAGGCAATTTTTACCAGGAAATCCATACTCTGGCCATGGCCTATCACTGGAGTGAACAGGACATTATGGCCCTTCCCCGCAGCAGGCGCAGAACGTATTTGGACCTGATTGACCGTTCGCGGGGAATGTATGAATGAAAGAAGCTTTCAACTTGTAGGGTACCTATTGCGCATCAAATAAACAGCGTTTGTTTTCTATAATTCCGGCGCGCTACGGGAAAAATTTCATTAACGGGATATACATGGGATACCTACGTAACATAATCACTGATGCCCGGCCAAGACAGGCAGCCATAGTGGCAGAAACGACGGCACCAACGCTTGCGATACCTTCTGTGGATAGCGCATTTTCTGCTATGGATCATCAGCTTATAGACAAACCCGTTTCTGCAGCTATGAGTCCTGAATTAAATACAAACGAGAACAGCACTGTCAATAAAACATTGGAGGAGAGATCGTCCCTGGCGTCATCCGTTACAGATAACAGCCAGGAGGTTTCAGAAAAAAATCAAGTCTTTGGTGGGGAGGAAGGAGCAGGCGCGTCTGACCGCAGGAAAGCTGTCCCGCCTTTCGAAGATCATTCGGAAACAGAGCAGTATGTTTATTCCCAGTCAAGTCGAACAGCAAGTAACGAGAAAGAAGAAACTGAAACATCGGCAAGTCGTCCAAGCGGAAGTCGTATTCACGTAACTGAAATTGGAGATGAAGCAATTTCGAGCGTAGTATCGCATTTTTCGGAAAGCACATCAAATTTTTTGGAATCGGTTATGACCAGGCAGGAGATTTCTGGTGCAACGGAAGAATCGGAAACGAGAACGTCAAGTAGCAACGGCAGGGGGGAAAACGGTGTGTTTTTACGGAAACAAAGTGGAAACAAACCATCGGGAGGCTTTTCCGCCTCCCCACCATTATTTTTTTCATCTGATAAGGATGAGGCTTCCACCGTTTCTTTCATGGAGAGCCACAGCCGGGAAGTTGCCGATCCAGGAGAAGAGGAAGAAGGCGCCGGGAATCATGAACAGTCTTTCAAACATCCTGGTGTGACAAGGCAACAAACTGATAGTTCAGTCAATTATTTGCATAAAGAAAATGACAGGGCTGAACCGGCTGCTCACCAGGAAGAGAATAGGGAACGAGAAGATTCTCCTGTTTCTCCCATTAATTCTGAAGTACGGCGTGAGAAGAGAAAAGAAGAGATCCCCGGGCTGGAAAAATTGCGTATGCAGGACCAGGAAGAAAAAAAGTTCGTCAAACAAATTGATAGAGAAAGATCTGTCCAGCAAGATATCGTTCTTAATAAGGATATACCTGAGCGGCTGTGGGTAATGACGCAAGATATGATAACAGGGGAGAGTCCCGTTTTTACAGTTAAGCAGAAAAAAAGCCGCCCTGAAGGCCCGAAGGTCACCATCGGCAGCATTGAGGTCATCATTGAGGCTCCGACTGTTCCGTCGAATACGGTTGAGCAGCGGGCATCATCTCCTTCCTTATCAAGCCGACGTTACCTGAGGAGACTCTGATGCTTGCCACCACGTCTCTTTCAGTTGCAGCCAATACGCTACGCTCGTATCTTGCAGCCAATATCGCAGATCTGGACGGCATCTTTATCAGCCATCCCAAGGAAGCGGCGGAGCAGGCAAACAGCGAGGGTAAACAGTATCTGAACCTCTTCTTCTACCAGGTCGAACACGGAGGTTATCCTGCTGACGGTCGCAGCGACGACCCGTTTTACCTGCGGGTGAACTGTCTGATCACTCCTCTGGGCACAAAAGAGCCCGGTCCGCCGCACAGCAGTGTCAGCGCCGGGGAAAACGATCTGCGCCTCATGGGGGAGGTTTTGCGCCTGTTGCACGAACAGCCCCTTCTCATGGTCGAGGAGGGAGGCGAAATGGCGCATCTGCAAGTGGTGATGTATCCACTGAGCCTGGATGACATCAACCACCTCTGGTCCAACCAGGGCGAAGTTGCCTACCGCCTCTCGGTCGCCTATCAGCTTTCCCTGCTGCCGATTCCCCTGGGCGTAGCTAAAGAGCGCAGCCCGCTGACCGGTTCCATCGCCACCGGCTCGGAGGGCACAATGACGGTGGCCCCCCTGCCGGCTGAAGGTTTCGCCATGCAGACAGCTGTTCCTCAGATCACATCCATGTCGGTGAATACAAGCCGACCGGACTGGGCTCCCCAGCTTGTTTTTCTTGATGAAAGCAGGAGGTTGCAATCTGTTCTTTCTTTTTCTCTGGTAACGCTTCCTGTCTCACTTAATATCATCATCCTCGGACAGCAAGGCGAGACTGTGACCCTGGGCTGGCAGGAGTGGAATGCCGGCAAAAATCCTGTGCCATGGCAAGACGTGGGAATCCAACAAAATTTGCCCGCTACAGCCGACAGTGTGGATCAGGAGCAGACAGAGCCTTCCCTTGCCTCGCTTGCAACTCCAATCAGCCCGAAAATTAAAGTTGCCGGGCAGGCTGTTCTGTCTGCGGAAAGGACCTGGACCAGGCCTGACGGCAGCCAAGTCGTGCTGCGAAGCAACCCACTGCTGCTCATCGTCTACAAGGAGGGGGCCTGATGGAGACTGTCTCCCTTGTCCCGGAATGGAACCGTCTTGATCTGCTGGTTTTCTGTCTGGCTGCCGGCCGACGCGGAGAAAAAATAGGACCATCCGTGCAGGAACAACTACGCGCCGAGCAGAAAAAAGTGCATATTTTGCGGGGACAGTCACCCTGGCGTGAGGTTATTCATAAATATGGTCTTTCACATCTTGATCAGGAAATTCTGGTCTGTGCCCTGGCGCCGGAAGCGGAACCACGCCTTGGCTGGATGTTTCAGGAGTTACAGCCCGGACTGTCATCGCCTTATCCATGCCCTGCCCTCATGCGAGAGATTTTTGTCCTTGACGAGGAGGAGGCGAAACTTTTCCAGCGGTCCCTGAGCGCCACGGCGCCGCTTTTCCACCACGGCTTGCTGGAGCAGGGTGGCAGCCGCCTTTACCGACCCCTGCAGCCCACGTCAAAAACCAGTGCCGAACTGCTGGGCTGGAGCCAGGTGATGGAAGCCCCACCCGGCACCGTTTTACTGGAAACAAACGCCACTTGGGACGATCTGGTTCTGCCCGAAGCATGCATGCAGGCCCTGCGGGAATTTCTCCTGTGGATCACCCAGCGGGTTAAAGTTGTTGATGAATGGGGAGCCAGGCTCTGTGGTGGACCAGTTGCCCTTTTTGCCGGGCCTTCAGGTACAGGCAAAACCTTTTCCGCCGAGGTGCTGGCAAATGCCATAGGCTGGCCGCTGTTTCGGGTGGATCTTGGTTTTCTGATCAGCAAATACGTGGGGGAAACAGAAAAGAACCTTAACGCCCTGTTCGATTCGGCCCATGCCCGTAACATGGTGTTGCTGTTTGACGAGGCGGACAGCCTTTTCGGCAAGAGGGGCGAAATCAGGGAAGCCCGTGACCGTTATGCCAATATGGAGGTGAGTCATCTGCTGGCCCGTATGGAGCGGCACCAGGGACCGTGCATTCTGACCAGCAATATGCGCTGGCATCTGGATCCAGCCTTTGCCAGAAGATTTCATTCAGTTATCGAGTTTCCCCGGCCTGACAAAGAGGCCCGCACAAGGCTCTGGCAATGCCATTTGCCGCCCCGGGCTCCTCTTGCAAAAAAGATCGGCCAGATCAATCTTGGTGCTGAAATGACCCTGACGGGTGGCCAGATTCGCAACGCGGCCCTGCATGCGGCATTTCTGGCAGCAGGAGAAAAAAGCGTCATTGAACCGTCCCACATTGCCCGGGCCGTCTGGCTGGAGCTGTCCAAAGAAGGACAGGAGGTGCGCCGCCAAAGTCTTGGCATGCTGGAAACATATCTTCCTGAGGGAAAATGATGATGCATATTGACAAAATAACATTCCGTTTGCCGCCGGGATTTGAGGGTCGGGCAGAATCAATTGCCCGTCTCATCGGTAAATGTCTGGCAGACATGAAGATGCCCGCAAGGGACGGCAGGATTGACAACATGACAATCGGCCCGCTGACTATACTTCACGGCAGCAGTGATAGGGACATTGCCGCAATGGTTGGAGAAAATCTCATCGGACAAATGGAGAAACGATTATGAGTCCGTCGGTTAACACAGGCAATATGTCAAAACTGAAAATACAGCGCGGAGCCTTAGTGGAATACGCAAATGTGGATAATCCGCTGGAACTATATTTTGAGTTTAACCCCGCCACCATCACCCGCACTCGCAGTGTGACTGTGCAGACAGGCGGGGCGCCCGGCTCCCGGGGCGGTTACGATTTTGCCGATAAGAGCGAGATCCACCGGGTAGCACAGGGTGTCACCGTTAATGCCGAGAGTTTTAGGGTAAAAATCATGCTGGACGCCACCGACCGAATGAACAGCGGCGATAATGATGCCATTGTAAAGGGGGTGCAGCCGGAGCTTGATCTCCTCCGATCTATGATTGAGCCCAAATCCCAAGATAATAAGGGGGCCCGCACATTGGCGGCGCTTGGGGAGGGAGAGGACAGAGCTTTTTCCACCCAGCAGTACGCCTCGGTACTGCTTTTCAAATGGGGCGTGCAGGTGCTGCCGGTGTTCATGACCCAGGCCCGGTTTGACGTCAAGGCATGGCTGCCCAATCTTGTTCCCTATCGAGCAGAGGCGACCCTGACCCTGCAGATTATTGAAAGCAACAATCCTTTTTACAGAGAGGAACTGCGGCGGCAGTTTGCTGCCGCAGAATCCATCAGCGGTAGCGCTCAGGGCTTTGATTCCAGCGACGCATAGATGCAGCGGAGACAAAAATGATAACCAAAAGTTCACGATATGCCACAGCTCGAACATTTATCTCGAACTTAAGCCGATCCTTTCAGTTTGAGGGAATTCGACCACGGGAGATCGGATCGGCAACAGGGGTGCTTGAGCATGTGGTGAAAGAAGACGAAAGACTCGATCTGCTTGCTTTGTATTATTACAACGATCCGCGTAAATGGTGGCGCATACTTGACGCAAACCCTGAAATTTTAAATGGCGGGGATCTCTTCTTCGCAAGCGGTTCAAAGGAGGATGAAAATCCCCTTGAGAGTCTGGTGGGCAGTGTGATTCTTATTCCTCGGGTGAGTGAAATAAAATAACTGTAACTACTCAGGGGCACTCCTAAACAGTTACAGAACAGTGGTTGGGGCAATCTGGTGACATCACCTGAATAGTTACAAATAACTTTTATAGTGCGTGGCACGCTCTGCGCGCCAAAATGTAAAAAACGAAAAAAAGCAGACATATGCCGCAAACATCCTCGCAAAGCTTCCGTGACCCGGGAGAGGCACTCATCAGAGTTGATGATGAGGAGATTACAGACCTTTATCCATTCATCAGTGAAGTGCGGATTGTGATGACCAGGGGAGCTGCGGCGGTCTGTACCATTACTTTTGATACCATCCGTATGGAGAATGGTGCATGGACCGTACAGGACAGCGGCATTTTCGCTCCATGGAAGAAAATAAGCATCGAAGCGGCTTTCGCCTCCTACACGGAAGAAGTCATGCGCGGTTATATCCGCGAGATACTAGTTGACTGTCCACAGAATATGGGGGCGGCAAAGGTGGTTATCACTGGCCAGGACGAATCAATCCTCCTTGACCGTGATCACGTCAGACAGGTGATGTCCACCGAGGAAAATCCGGTTACGGACGGAGATATAATAACTGGAATCGCCCAGGAAAACGGCCTGGAAACCCAGGTGGAGACAGGGCTGGATAACCAGTCCCTTAACATAGACGGAACCTATGTCAGGCTTCTTGCCGATCGGGCCGAGGCCAACGGCTTTGAGTGGTTCGTGCGGGAAGGAACGTTGCATTTTCATCCTCCTGATCTTGAAAGCGAGCCCCAGGAAACGATCAGGGTGTATGCGGGTCCGCAGACAAATTGCCTTCGTTTTTCCCTGCAGCATGAAGGACACATGCCAGACCAGGTCAGCGTCACCCGGGCAGCTGATACGGGCATAATTATAGAGGAGGAATCTTTTTCCTCCAACCTGGCTCTTCTTGGTGCAACGGCGGCAAACAGTGAAGATGCCGGGCTGACTCCCTTTGTCTGGCGCATGGAACAGCCCCAAGGAGCGACACAGGAAGAGGCTCGGGCCCGGGCCCAGGCAAAGGCCAATGAAAATGCCTGGAAAATAAAAGCCAGCGGAGAACTGGACGGTGCTCTCTACGGCCATGTGCTGCTGAATAACGCCACGGTTGCGGTTGACGGCGTCGGTGAGACCCATGACGGCATTTACTATGTGGATGAGGTGAAGCATCTTTTTACTGGAACGGGATATCGCCAGGAGTTTCGTTTGTTGAGGAATGCAACAGGGGAAGGTTAAAAAAATATGCTGGAAAACGATATACAGGAAACCATCATCAATCTGGCGAGACAACTGGAAGGACGGCGATACGGGAAATTTCGCGCCACAGTGGTTGATAACTGCGACCCACAGAAGCGTGGGCGGCTCAAGCTGCAGGTTCCCTCTGTGCTGGCCGACCAGGAGTCGGACTGGGCCCTGCCGTGTTTACCTTTCGGGGGGCTGGCCGACCAGGGACTTTTCACTGTGCCGGAGATCGGCGCCCAGGTGTGGATGGAATTTGAGGAGGGCGACATCAGCAGGCCTATCTGGACGGGCACATTCTGGCAGCAGGAAGCCGACGTACCCGTGGAAGCGACAAAGGATGAGCCTACCACACGTCTGCTGAAAACCCCGTCCGGTCATGTTCTGCAGTTTGACGATGAGTCCGGTAAGGAGGTATTCCGTCTGCATCATCCATCAGAAGCAGAGCTGACCATTGACGAAAACGGCGTTATCAAGCTGGTCGATGCCTCGGGAAGCACTCTGACCCTGGACGCCCAGGCGGACAAAGCAATACTTGAAGACAACAACGGCAACACGCTGACTATGAGTTCCACAGGCACCGTGTTGGTGGACAGCAACGGCAACAAGATTGAAATGGCCGCCTCGGGCATCACGGTAAAGGGGCAGCAGGTGGTGATTGAGGGCAGCATGGTGGCCCTCGGAGGAATGGGGGGAGAGCCGATTATCAAGGGCAGCTCCTTTCTCAGCCTTTTTGCTACCCATATCCATACGGCTCCGCCCTTAGGCGGTCCGACAACGCCGCCCATCCCTCAGGGTGAGGTGAGCAGCCTGTCAACAAAGGTCATGACTAGTTAAGGTGAAAATATGCAGCAACTTGCTTCTCCGGATTATCTCAACTTTCCCTTGAAAATTGGCAGCAGCGGTCCGGCTACCGTTAAGAGGTCGGACCATGTGCGACAACAGATTGAACAGGCGCTCTTTACCAATCCCCGAGAGCGGGTCTTCCGACCACAGTTCGGCGTGGGGGTGAGGCGTCTTGTTTTTGAACCGAACTCTTCATCTTTGCGGGAAATGACAAGAAAGAGGCTGGTTGACTCTCTGGCTGAAGTTCTGCAGGGCGAGGTTGATCCCAAAACCCTTGATATTGAAAGCACAGTTGATGGGGAACGACTTCGTATTATTATATCCTACCAACTTGCCGCCATCAACCAGTCTGAAAGTCTTGAATTTATTCTAGACGGCAATGGGAGCTGAGTATGGTTGAGACACCCCGTCCCAAACTGATATTTGAAGGAACCTGCCCGGACTGTGGTGAACGACGCTTCCCATTTCCCCAGTATCTGCCTGATACAGGGGATGATTTTGACTGGCTGGTGCGAGATTATGAAGGGTTCCGGGCATTCATGCTGGATGAACTGGCAGCCCGTTTTCCGGGTCGGCGCAAATGGACTGCCGCTGACCTGGAAGTGGTCATGGTGGAAGTCTTATCTGCGGTGCTGGACCAGCTTTCCGACATGGCTGACCGGGTGGCAGGAGAGGCCTATCTCGAGACGGCCCGTCGGCCGGAATCGGTGCGCAGACTGTTGAAATTAATCGGCTATAGTGCGGTGGACAAGGCCATATCCAGGGGTGACATTACTGCCGGTCTATCGAGCCTTGAGGCTGAAGAAAAGCTGGACAGCCTCTGGTTGCGTGAGCCGAATCTCATGGATAAAGCCCGTCAGGCCGGACCCCGGGAAATCCATACCCAACA
This sequence comes from Deltaproteobacteria bacterium, assembly GCA_029933005.1. GTDB lineage: Bacteria > Desulfobacterota > Desulfobulbia > Desulfobulbales > SURF-16 > JAGHCC01. The sequence goes on along the minus strand of JAOZOY010000050.1, from coordinate 8,971 downwards.
GCGCATGGTAACGGTGGAGGATTACGCCGAGAGGCTTGAAGATCATCCCCTGGTTTTGCGGGCCCATTCCTGGGTTGAATGGAGCGGATCCTGGTCAACCCTGCGTGTTGCTGTCATTGGATGGGGCAACACCCTGCTTGATGAAGTGCCGGTTATTAAGGTTCCCGCCAGCATTAAAGGTTATGAAGAGGAGCTGAAGAAGGAACTTTTTACCTTTCACACAGAACGGGACATTTACCTGCCCCATCTGGGCGAAGTTGACGATCCGGAGGCCCCGCCTGTTCTGCGTACCGTTATTCGTCCCTATCTGGAGGCTTACAGGATGGTTGGCCGCGAGGTCATCATGGAAGATGCCATACCAATGGGCATCAGCATGTCTCTTTCATTGCGTGTACGGAAAAATTATTTCCAGTCCGAAGTGCGCCTTGCCGTTGCCCAGGCCCTGGCAACCAGGCCTGGGGGATTTTTTGAACCTGGCCGTCTCCGTTTTGGTGAGGATCTGCATGCCAGCGACATCATTGAAACCCTCATGGCTCTGGAGGGCGTTGAAAACGTATGCCTTAACCGTTTCAAAAAAATCGGCCAACAGTTTGCCGACGCATCCGACAGCGGCACCATTGTTTTTGAAGGGCTGGAAATAGCCGTCTGTGACAACAATCCTGAGAAGCCCAAGCGAGGTTATTACCGCCTTACCCTGAATGGAGGACGAAAAGGATGAGCCAGGCAAGGGATCTCACCCGCTGGAACAGGGCCGGTCTTGACCGCTTTCGCTATATTGACGGTAATGCGGTCACCTTTCTCGAGATACTGCGTGAGACATTAAGCGACCATTTTCCACAATGGAAAGCCATAGGTACTGCTCCTCCTGCCGATGAAACCCCTGCAGAGAGCCTCGCCAGGACAGAGGCTCTACTCAAGCAGTATCACGGTCCGGTGGGCGACGTGCTGTGGGAGATCCTGCGCAGCCTCGCCCGGTCAAGCCACATTCTGGCTGAACATGTGGATGTTTACGCAAATGAGGGGTATCTGCAGACAGCCAGTCAGTGGGACAATGTGCGCCGCCTGGTACAAATGCTCGATTACCGACCGGCGCCTCCGGCTTCGGCATCAACCTTCCTCACTGTGGAGATTAAGGAAGGAAAAAGTGGCACCCTTGCAAAGGGTTTCCAGGTCAAACATGCACCGGCTGACGGAACACCCGTTATTTTTGAAAGCCGTGAAGACCTGGAAGCGGATGCGGATTTTAATGAAATACGACTTGCGGGTTACGGCTCATCGCCTGAAAAACTGTATGGCAAAATTCTTGTTTTTGACGAAAAGATTAAAGGGTTAAAAATCGGCCAGCCCGTGCTGGTCAAAAACGAGTCAAAAGGGACCCTGCAGGGAAGACTTATCGCCGGATTAGATGTCACTAAAGAAAAAACAACCATCCAACTGCATCAGCCTCTGTCAAAAGACTCCGGTTTTGTTCTGGGTGACACCCTTGTGTTTCTTAATCCGACCGACCGGCTAGCGCCAAAGGAACCGGGAAAAGGAGGAGAAACTACAGACATGATCGGCACGATCCTCCATCTGCAGGAGGAAGGGGCTGATTTACGCTCAGAGGAAATTCTTTTTGTCTCCGACGGTAAGCGCATGTACTTCCGTCGGGTACTGAAAACCAGCGGCCGCATGATTTATTTTGATCAGGCCCTGGGCAGCCTTTCCCTTAAAAGAGCCTGGGCCACCAAGGCAAGGCTGGTGTCCGTGCTGGATGTGGCGGAGCGCAGTTTCACTGACTCGGGGAAAAAACTGTATGTCGTGCGGACCAGCGGTGACCTGTCATCTTTGGCTAAAACATGGGCAGCGAAAATCATTGATAAAGGAGGCGTACTGGTTCATTTTGAAATCTTTTCAGCTGTCTATATTCCGGTTGATACAGATAATCCGGACGGTGGCGGCTACACCTATCTGAAGTTGATCGACCAGAAGGGTTTGCTTGCCAACCCCCAGACCCTGTGGGTCATGCCCCAGGGGCGCAGCTGGAATGTGGACACCTATCTTGACCGGGGCGATGAAAGCCTGCTGCCCAAAACAATTACCGCTGAAATGCCCAAGAAAACAAGCGCCGGAGATCTTGCCGCCGTGGTAAGCGGCAAACAGCTTGCCTGGGCTTATCTTGCCAATGTGGCCGTTGACGAGGATGCGGGTATTGCCGATTTTACCGTGATTTCCTGGCAGCATCGCGGCGGTGGTCGTTTTTACCTGAAAGAAACCTCTATCTATGGCCATTTCAAGGAGGAGAAACGTCTTAAAGGCTGGGACATCAATCACAGCAGTATAGGCGGTGCATCACTTATCCTGCAGGATCCATCCATTGCGGCAAAGCTTGTGGTGGGCCGCAGACTGCTTGTGGAAAGAGAAGGGAATGTTTTTCTTAAAACGGTTCTCAGTAAAATAGAAGGCACCAAGATGACATTAAACCCCGCTCTGCCCTGGGGAGGGGAGTACACGGTGGACAACACCCTGTTGCGGGCCAATGTTGTTGCTGCAGGGCACGGCGAAGGCAAGCCTTCCAAGGTGCTGGGCAGTGGTGATGCCACCCGATCCAACCAGTCCTTTGTTCTTAAGGTGGGGGAAGTTTCCTTTGTTGCCGATGCTACCCAGCCGACAGGTGTGCGAGCCGATATTAAAATCAGTGTGGCCGGCAGGATCTGGGAACAGGTGGGCAACCTGAACGATTCCGAACCTACCAATCACCATTATACGGTACAGATGACAGAAGAAGGCTATCTCAAGGTGTTTTTTGGCGACGGCAACCATGGCCGAAGGCTGCCCGGCGGCACAAACAATGTACGGATTTCCTACCGCACCGGCACCGGCAGCCGGGGCAATCTTCAGGCAGGCAGCCTGGAGAAGATCGTCAAACCGCATCCCCTTGTCAAGGCAGTACATCATTATACGGATTCAACCGGCGGCAATGACATGGAGGGCAGCCGCTCCATGCGCGACAATGCCCCGGCAACGGTGCTGACCCTTGAGCGTGCCGTTTCACTCAATGATTTTGCCAATCTTGCCGTCAGCCACAGCAGTGTGATACAGGCCCGTGCCTTTGCCTTGCCGCCAATGGGACGCAACGAACGTATCAGGGTGGTGGTCGTGCCGGCAGGCTCTACACTGTCAAATGATCTCAAAAAAAGCTTGCAAAATTTTTTAGTTGGTAACGCCATTCCGGGTATCGATCTGCAGATCGAACAGTATCAGCCCTTGTATTTTGTCCTGAATGTTCTCATCCGCGTCAAAAGTGATGAATACAAGCCTGACACAGTGAAAGACGAGGTGCGCAGCAGGCTGGGTACGTCTTTTTCTCTAAATCAGAGACAAATCAGCCAACCGCTGTATCTCAGTGAAGTCTATCAGGTGGTGGAAGCAACAACCGGGGTTGAAAATTCCCGTTGCAAACTGCAACCCCTGCTTGTGCCTCCGGCAAGCGATCCGCCACCTCTGCCTATCCATGGGCGAGACAATACCATCCGGGTGCTGCGTGCCGGAAAGCGCCAGCTGATTTCCCTTGCTGAGAGCAGCTTGATTGTCAACCATGAGGAATACCAGCTATGAGTACAAAGCCCTCTACATACCTGGGCGACCAACTCTATCGTCTACTGCCAGAGGTGTACCGTACCCGCGACAACGGTGATATGGCCGGGGTGCTGGACAGTTGCGGCGAGCTTCTCGACAGGATGTATTTTACCCTGCAGCAGCGTCTGGCTGACTGTTTTCCCGACATCGGCAGGAAGCAGTTAAAAAACGACGAAATAGTTGAAAGCCGCTGCCAGGATTGGATTCTGCCCTATTTTGCAGATCTGCTTGATGTACAGCTTGTCTCCCCGGAAAGCGACGGGCGCAGGCAAGAGGTAGCAAATGCAGTGAGCTGGCGTCAGCGTAAAGGCACCCTGGCCTGTATCGAAGAGCTTGCCCAGGCAGTGGCCCTGACCGAGGTGGAAATCCAGGAGGGCTGGAAAAGAGTGGCCACCACAGCAAGGATTGGCATGCCTCTGCTGCCCTCCAGGGTTTATGGGGTAGACGAAGAGCCAAACATAAAGATCCCCCAGCAAGCTGCCCGTCATCCGGGCCTTCCTGCTGTTACGGTGGATTTCCGTTTTCCGTCACGTTCAGTGCAGACCGATGACAATAACCCTGCCGCCCATCAAAGCAGTTTTTCCGGTCAGACCGAGTCTTGGAGGCAGGCCAACCTGCATGGGGCTCCCTGTTTTCCGGCAAGCTATAATGATGTGTCAAAACGCACCGTAGACCTGCGAACCCCTGATGAAAAACGGGGATATTTTCATCCCAAACGGATTCTGCTCTTTGCTCCGCTGCCGGACGAATTTTTCGGTGAAGATGTGCAGAGCATTGTCTGGTCGGAACGCGAGGATGAGAAAAACAGCGGCCTGTTTGAATTTGAGGATACGGAAAGCAACTTGACATTCCGGGCTTTGACGGACAAACCTCTTCGCATCGAGGGCCTTACCGAACTGACTGAAGATAAAATATTTCGTTTTGAAAGGGTGAGGATTGACAACACCCTGGTCGTGCAAAACGGCAGTCTTGAATTGTTTGAATGCGCCGTACAAGTAGTTAAGGTGCAGAGGGCTGATACCGAACCAGCTGTTCTTACAGGCGATAATGTCCTGTTTCACCATTTACAGGCTGAAAACGGCCTTGTCCGGCTTGAATACTGCACTGTTCTAAATGGCACGGTTGCCGCACATCTACAGGCCAGTGACTGCATCTTCATGGGAAACATCCATAAGGACCTTGTCAGCAACCTGCCGCCGTCAACAGGATGTATTCGGTTTTCCCGTATTCCTGAAGCACTGTCAGGCTTTGGCGGAGAAAAACTTTATCTAGCCAAAGAAACGCTTACTGCGACTGTTCCGGTATTTTTTGCAGACACATTTTCAGAGGTAGGATGCGGGGTGCTGCATCCGGCCTCATCGGGTGCCATACGTTTCGGCGCTGAAGACGGAGGTGAGATGGGGGCCTATCACAGCCGCCATCACGTTCTGCGGGTGCAGTCGGCCCTGGAGAAACTGAAGGGATTTCTGCCGGTTGGCATGGAAGTTGTGTGGGTGTATGACAGCATACTGCATGTCTTGCCTCCGAAGGAACAATAATAAGGAAACGATATGAAGACACAGATATCAAAAGAAAATTTTGATGCAAAAAAACGCTATTCGGGGGTGTACCAGCAGCAGGGCAGGATGCTGACTGACGCCGACTGGAACGAATTGACGGACATTGTCAAACACCGCCTGAAAGAGGCCCTGCGTGATGTTGTTGCCGGCGGTGCGCCGCGGGAACGCGGCTTTGCTCTGCTTGATAAACATCCTGATACCACCAGCAAAGAAATTCTGTTGAAAAGAGGGATACTCTACATCGAGGGAACCGGGGTGGAGATTCTGCCGGATGATACTGCTCCTTCACCTATCATCTTTGAATATGACCATCAGCTTGATTTTCCGGATCCTCCTCCTTTGCCGAAGGATGACGGGGACTATATCTTTTTTGCCGACCAGTGGCAGCGAACCGTAACCCACCTTGAGGATGTAGAGCTGCTCGATCCGGGACTGCATGGCGCCGACACCTGCACCAGGGCCAGGCAGATCGGTCAGATAAAATGGTGCACAAAAGGACAGGAGGCCCTGCTTGCTTCCGCTCCGGCTAAAGGAAGCGCCGCACTGACCCTGACCCTGCGCCGGGAAACAGCGGAAACCGATCCCTGCGATCCCTGCGCAAGTCAAGTTGATCTTGAAGAACGGGTAGGCAATTATCTCTTCCGGGTTGAGGTGCATGCGACAGCTCTGGATAAGTTTGGCAATCCATCCCGGCTGGTTTTGAAATGGTCAAGGGAAAACGGAGCCGAACAGCATCTGGCCGCATCGGTTCCTGCTGATTTTGCCGAAGAACACTGGGTCTATGAATTTTTTAACAGGACAACCGAACACCACCTGGGCTGGAATATTGCCACAAGTCCTGGTTTTCCAGACCGTCCTGATCTCTTGCCGGGTAGTTTCCCGGAAGACCCGGAGGCGACCTTCCCTAACCATCCATGGGCTCGGCGCTGGGACGGCTACTGCATTTTGCAGAAAAGCGGTGGAGATTGGGAGCTTATCGAGGGAAAGGACAGGATGAGCCCACTTATTCTGGCTGGAAATCCCGATGCCACTGCCCATGGTTCTGTCCATTTTAACAGCGGTGTGATGCGTATTTTCCTTGAACATATCGAGCTTCAGTTGACCTTGGGCGTTGACATGTTTGTAGCCGGGGACTACTGGCTGGCCCAGGTACGTGAATCCGTCGATTCTTCCGGTGATGTCATCCTGACCGGAGAACGTCCCCGGGGCATTGAGCATCGCTACCTCAAGCTCGTTGAGGCGAGACGAGCAGACGACATCTGGACCCTGACTTCATTGCCGGGTGAGGAGGCGCGGCGTTTTGCCTTTCCACCGCTCACCGACGTGAACGCTGTCGAGGTAGGCTATACCATGCCGAACTGCCCTATAAAGCAGGTATCGGTCAACACCCTGCTTAAAGAGAAGTTCGGGGCTGACTGGCCTGATCCCGGCGATATCAACCCTTCAGTACGGGACATTCTCAACACCTTTCTCTGTGATATGGATGCCTCGCTTTTGCCATTTCGCTCAAAATGCGCCAATGATCTCTATCCGCCCGCAACCCGCACGGTGGATGACGCCCTGACAGCCCTCTGTGATATCACGGCCGAGCATATTGCCTACCAGGCGGATTGCGCCGACGGCCTATTCAAGGACTTCATCGGCACGGTGAAACTGGCACTGGACCAAATTTGCAAAATCCAGGCCCAGCACGTAGGCTTCACAAAGCCTTGCAATACCAGTCTCTATCAAGACCAGACTGTATCCACCGTGCAGGATGCCCTGGCCCTGTTGTGCAACATCCGGGCTGATCACATCTCGTTTACGGCCAAACCGGACTGCACCTTGCTCAACCAGCCTGGCATCAATACCGTTCAAGACGCGATTGATAAACTTTGCCTGCGTTCTTCTGGGGGAGGATGCAGGGTCACAGTGGGTAATGGTGGACAATTTCTAACTCTGGAAGAGGCTCTGAAGGTTTTATTGGAAGAAGGGATGAGGGATATTTGCCTCTGCCTGCTTCCCGGCGACCATGAAATTCCTGATGGCTTAGAGATCAAGGACGCCGGGCTGTGCATCAATATCTGCGGGTGCGGATCCAACACCACAAGGATCGGTCTCAGAAATAATTTACTAACGGAAGTTCATTCATTCAGTCTCAGCGCCGTCGAAGTGCATGTGGAGACTCCGGCGGCCAGACTCTCATTTACCGGTTGCCAGGAATTGACTCTGGAATCGAACCACCTAATCGGATTCACAGAGGAATCCGCTCTGGTGACCCTGGATGCATCCAGCCGTATCCACCTGGCCGACAACATCATTGAGGCTTACAACATAAATGCCCTTAAAATGCCCAGTACGATTTTTGAACCATTTGAAAATATTCGTGCCATTTTCGGAATTATAGAACGTACTGCTTTTATCACACAAACCCGGAGTGTCGCCAACGACCTCGCTGCTCTGAACGTGAATGCCAGAAAAAAACTGGTCGAAAGGCTCGTTGGAATGGTGCAAGCGCATGCAACCGACCTTAGCGAGTTGGAGCTGGCGAGTTATGAGATGTTCATCGAGACTTTGAGTCAAAAAAAACCTGATGCTGAATTGCTGGCGAGTGCCCTGTACAGGGTTCGCCTGTTCGCTACCGCAACCCGGCCTGCCACGGCCGTGGCGATCCTGACTGCGCACGCGGCAACAATCTTGGAGAATAATGACATTGAGGGTTTTCTCAGCTTTTATGGTTTGCCTGCCGAAAATTCACTGACGGGAGAAGAACTCTCTGCAATTCAAGAACAAGTGAAGGCCCTGCGATTTGTGCCCTCGCAAAACAACCTGCAATTGAGTAATAACAGACTGACTCGTGTGGTCGTAAGCCAGAAGATGATTGATACAATCAGGTTTTTTATCAACCAAGATGGGGACGAGCTACGAGGCATTTTCGATACAGCTCTCCTTACCGACAACATTATTGAGCTTGCTGACAACCACTTTGTAGCCAAGGGTCACAGCTTGACCTCGACGCGCTTTGATTTTGGACAAATAAGTGGCGATGCAGGTTTCGTCCTTGGTGAGAACGCCGTTTACGTTGGCAGCTATGCGCCGGACGATTTTCGCCTGTTCAATCTCACACAGCAGGCGACAGAGGCAGCGACTCTTGGTCTGAATATAGTTGGGGTCTGAATGAGTTAAGGGCAGACACGGTAACCTCAATAAGTGGTGGCAATCGCCACACAGCAAGGAGAAATTCAAATAGGATATACTCCTAAAATCAATGGGGAGCAAGGTTTGAGCTATCAGTTCATCCACAAAACATGAGACCTGCATATGAAGTCACTGGCAACAAAAACAAAATCCTCGACTTCCGGCACTAAAAAAACCGGCACGCAGCGTACATCATCCGTGCGTCCCATGAATGCTGCAACCCGGGCACAGGTACGTGACATCCTCCGGCCTCACGGCCTGCAGCCTAAACTCACTATTGGTCGTCAGAGCGACCGCTACGAGCAGGAGGCGGACACAGTTGCTGACAGGGTTGTGGCCGGTCTGCCCATCCCTGAAATTTCCCCTCTTGCTCACGGCAACCTGCAGACACAGCCCATAGAGGAGGAAGAAGAGCTTCTGCAGCCCTATCTTCAACGTCAACCTCTCGAAGAGGAAGAAGAGTTGGTTCAAGCCAAACCCATCATTGATCAGATTACCCCTTTAGTGCAACGGCAGGTTGAGCAGGAGGAAGAGGAAGAAGAGATGCTTCAGGCAAGAACTGAGGGGCAAACACCGCAAGTCACACCAAATCTTGAATCAAGGATAAACGATTTACA
>JAOZOY010000049.1 GCA_029933005.1 Deltaproteobacteria bacterium | reverse complement strand
TTAACCGCCATGAGAGGCCCTTTTCCGCCAGGCCCGGCGAACGAAACCGCATTAACGCAGGCTGTTTCAAGAGCCCATTTGCCGATATCGACAATCATGCCTTTCTCTTCCGCCAATGGAATGAAATCCGCCGGGCTGATCACGTTATCTTCATCCTTGCGCCAGCGAATCAGCGCCTCCATGCCTGACAAAGTGCTGTTATTACAGTTCACCTGGGGCTGATATAAAAGTTGCAGCTCATCGAGTCCGACACAGTTACGCAGATCCTCCTCCATCTGCAGCCGGCTGTGGATTTGTTCCTGCATTTTTCTGCTGTAATAACAATATCTGTTCCTCCCCTTTTCCTTTGCCGCATACATGGCAATATCAGCCGAACGAATCAAGGCGTTAGCCGTGTCGCCTCCACCGGGATACACAACTATACCGATGCTGCAACGCACGGAAAGGGTATAACCCGCCACTTCATGATCAACAGCCAGGGTGGCAAGAATATGAGAGGCAATCCTGGCCGCATCTTCCTCGGAACCGATATCTAAACAGACCAGGGCAAAATCATCTCCACCAAGACGGGCCAGCATATCTTCGACGCGAGTTGACGCTTTCAGACGCTGCGCCACACTTTTTACAAGCAGATCTCCAATTTCATGCCCCTTGGTGTCGTTAACCTGCTTGAAATTATCAAGGTCAATAAAAAGAACAGCCAGTTTGCGCTGTTGTCTTTTAGACTGTTCAATCGCTCTTTTAAGAAACTCCATGAAGGATGTGCGGTTGGAAAGACCAGTCAGATGGTCGAATTTGGCAAGTTCGTAAAAACGTTTTTCAAATTTTTTCTTTTCACTGATATCCTGAAAAATAAGCACGCCACCCTGAAAACGATCGTTGTCTTCCTGGAAAGCGGAACATGTGTATTCAACCGGAAAGCTTTCTCCTGTTGCCGGCTGCCAGAAAATCACATCGTCTTCCCGTACCGTGGTTCTGGCAATGATCATCTTATATATTGCTGAATCCTCCCAGGCCGGATACGGTGTCCCGCCATTCGTCGGGTACATGATAATATGAAGATGCTGGCCGACAAGTTGATTTTTTCGCATATTTAAACGTTGACAGGCGGCAGGATTGGCGTAGGTAATCACCCCTGTTGAATCAATGCCGACAATGCCTTCAGCCGTGCTGTTTAATAACAGCTGGTTCTGTCGGTAGAGCTGAGCCAGGGACTCTTTCTGGAAATACATCTCAAGAAAAAAATCAACCTTACTCAACAGGATTTTCGGTTGTATCGGCTTACAAAGATAATCAATGGCCCCTGATTCATATCCCTTGAAAACATGATATTCCTCTTTACTGATGGCTGTGACAAAAATGATCGGAATAGCACGATGCGTCTTATCCAGACGAAGCAGCTCGGCCGTTTCAAAGCCATCCATATCAGGCATCTGCACGTCAAGGAGGATCAGGGCAAATTCATGCTCAAGAGCCAGACCAAGAGCCTCATTGCCGGAATCGGCCGTAAGAACCTCAGCTCGGACATCGCTTAATAACCGTTTCATGGCGAGTAAATTTTCCGGTCGATCATCCACCAGAAGGATTTTTGCCTTATGTTTCTTCTTATGTTGCATAGTCACTAGATTCGGTGCCCTTATCACTTACGCTTACACAGCCAAACTCTCAGCATGGAAAACAGACGCTCACTGTCCACCGGTTTAGCCAGATAATCACTGGCGCCCGCCTTGATGCATTTTGCCCGGTCGCCTTTCATGGCCTTGGCTGTCAGAGCGACAATGGGCAATTCATTAAAATGTTGCCTCTTTCTGATTTCAGCCATGGCCTCATAACCGTCCATATTGGGCATCATAATATCCATCAGGATCAGATCGATATCGGCATGCTCCTCGATCCGTCTGAGGGCTTCAAGTCCGTCTTTGGCGACAACAACCTGCATGGATTCATCATTAAGGAATTTCTTCAGGGCAAAGACGTTGCGCATATCATCATCAACAAGCAGGATTTTTCTACCGGCAAGTATTCCCTCCTGATCGTGCAAACATTTCATGATTTCCGGCTGACGAACAGGACGAATTTCCGCACCCGCATCCTGTCCGTTATCGATGACAGGTAATGATTTGTCTTCAGGACGCCGCCCTTGATGTTCATCCTCCACATCATCATCTTTTGTTTCAATATCTGAAGGTCCCGACGGGCTCAATGACGGAGAGACATCCCCGCTCGACTCCCCCCGAGAGTCAAGACGCGTCAATGAATCCCCGCCGCCGCTCTGTTCGGGAAGAAAGAGGATAAACGTGCTACCGCGACCGGGTTCGCTTGTCATGGCAATTTCACCGCCAAGCATATGGGCAAGTTCCCTGCTGATCGATAATCCCAGACCAGTCCCTCCATATTGACGACTGGTGCTGCCATCGGCCTGCCTGAACGGCTCAAAAATAAACTGCTGCTTTTCTTCGGCAATACCGATACCGGTATCAGTAACTGCCATGGCAATCGATTTCTCAGGATATAGTTCCGGCGGCAATAGAGCAGCGGCTTTTCCTCCAAGGTCGGCCGGCCGACAGAATTGCACCATGACACTGCCCTGTTTGGTAAATTTACAACCATTGGAAAGAAAATTCTTCAATATCTGTTCAAGACGCTGCCGGTCGGTTCTAATCATTTTCGGTAATCCGCCGACAACGGAAAATGACAAATCAAGACCCTTCATGTCAGCTATTGGCTGAAAAATGCGCTGCATATTTTCTGTGACCCGGGCGAGTTCAACATACTCCATGGATAACATCATACGGCCGGACTCAACCTTGGCAATATCCAGTACATCATTGATCAATTCGAGCAGATCGCTACCCGAGGAGTAGATTGTTTCAAGCGATTGAACATCATCAGCGGACAGGTTGTTGTCTCTGTTATCGGCCATCAGACGCGAAAGCAGCAGTATCGCGTTAAGCGGGGTACGCAGCTCGTGGCTCATATTGGCCAAAAATTGTGATTTGTACCTGCTGGCAAGTTCAAGATCACGGGCCTTCTGCTCAATCTCGGTCTGCTGCTTCTCCAGTTGCGCGGTTTTCCCCTTGAGCTCGACGGCATTTTTTTCAAGCTCAGTGTTCGACTGTTCCAGTTCCTCATTGCTGGCCTTGAGATCCTCTTCGCGGGCCTGCAACTCGTCAGCCTGCTCCTGTGTCTGCCGCAGCAACTTCCTTGTCCGTTTTATTGCCTGAATTCTATCAATGGCCATGGCTGTCTGTTCGGCAATGGCCTCCAGAAATTCAAAATCATGTACAGAAAACTCGTGAAGCAGACCAAGCTCCAATACCCCCATAACCCGGTCACCGAACAAAAGAGGATAAACCAGAACCATATCCGGTTGTGTAGAAAGCAGACCTGATTCAACCCGCAGTGATCCAGGCGGGCAATGGTCCAGGACGATATATTTTTTATCAAGAGCGGCCTGTCCCACCAGACCTTCACCAAGGCGGCATACCCCTGCTTCATTTTCCGGCAGCGCGCAGGCATAACTGCCGGCCACCCGCAGGCTGCCATCTTCTTCCGCCACATAAAAAAGCCCGACACCGGCATCAACAAACCCGGCTATGTAGTGAATCGCCTCAGTCGTAAACTTTTCAATCCCCCTGGTGGAAAGAAGCAGATCAGCCAAGTGGGCCTGGCCCGTTTTGAGCCTGTTCTGCCTGGCATTGACCGCCATGGTCTCGCGCAGATTGACAAGCATAGTATTAAAGCCATCAGCCAATACGCCCAGTTCATAACTCTTCCGAATCTTAACCCCATGATCAAGATCGCCTTCCGCTGCAAGCCTGACCCCATCTGTCAGAAGAAGAACCGGCCGCAACATTCGCCGGGCAAGAAAAAGGGCCAGAACCAGAACCACGAGAGCTGTTATCATAAAAAACACGATAACAAGCCGGCCCAGCCTGCGGGCCGGAGCAAAGGCCTCATCAGCTTCTATTTCAACAATAATTCCAAGATCACGCCCCCCGATCTTAATACAGTCATGGAGACCCAGGACCTGCTTTCCGTGGGGGCCGGTATAAAGAAAAGTTTTATTATGGATTTTAGGGAGGGGCTCCATTTCAGCACGGATATGCTGCTGCCAGAGCAAGGTCTGTTCCGTTTCCACAGGCTTATCAAGCAAAGGTCTATCCGGATCGAGTTTTAAATGAGATCGCAGACGCAAATCTTCTCCTACGAGATACATTTCCGCCCGGTTTCCCAGACCGGCCGTGCTACTCACCATTTCATCCACTGAGTCGATGGCAAACTGAAGAACCATGATTCCAATTCGCTCTTCCCTCTCATTAATCACCGGGGCTGCCAGAAAACCGAAAACCCCTGCATCATCGGAATGCTTATAACGCTGAAAATCGGAAAAAGAAATTTCACCGCTGTCAATGCTCTTTCGACAAGCCAGGCTGAAAGGGAAATCCATACTCTTATCCAGCCAGATATTCGTACCCAGATCTTCTTCGCGGGTTACAGTAAAAAGAATATTTCCTTTGTTATCGATAAGAAAAATATCATGGTAGCCATAAGTTCTCCGGTACAAAGCAAGATCAGGCCCCATTTCTTCGGCAATTACTGCCCATTCAGGGCTGTGGACAAACTCTGGGGCGGCAAGACCGCTTGCCTGCCTGAACGCAATCAGTTTTTCCAGAAAAAATGTATTCTGCCGCAGTTCTGCCAGCATATTGAGATTGACGGTCAAATTCCGAAAGTAGCTCTTAATTTTCTTTACCTCTTGAGAGCTGACGGCATTCAGTTTGTCATTAGTTTGCTGGTGCAGAGTATGAATACTGCTTCGATAACTGAACAGACTGACAACGGTCATGGGAACAAGAGATAGCAATAAAAAAATAATGACTAGAAATCGACCCAGCCCTTTTTTCAATAATATGTGCAGTGGTATTTTCTCCATGGAACCATTTGATCCTTTTGGTCTGTAAAAAATACGCGTTCTTTTTGTTCATTTGTAACTATTCAGGTGGGTCACAAAATTGGCCTAACCACCATTCTATAACTGTTCAGGAGTGCTCCATATCGGGGTCTGCGCTTACCTGGTTCATTCGGAGTCTCGTTCCTCACTTACCTGGGCCTTCGAAGCATACTTGTGCTATTCGAGAAGGACAGGTAAGCGTAGACTCCGATATGGGACAATATGGGATGCTCCTGAACAGTTACGTTCATTTATCATGGGTGGACAGGTTTATTCACGAGACATCAGGCAATTACCTTCCCCATCGGATAATATTATCCTATCATTCTTTTTGTTGAATTAACAAGAATCTTGTCAGAAATATGACTATCAACAATCTCTTCACACCTCCGTTTTCAAACCAAAAAATCCAGTCAAATCAAAACAAACCTGTCAATCGATTCATCCTGCCGGCCGATTCCTGCCTTTTGTCTGGGCAAGCCATGACATGCCTGTTGAAATTCCACCATTCTCCTGCTACTATTGGCACCGATTTTTAAAATGATGCCGGCAGTGGATCGGCTTGAATTTTCACGGAGATCTTCTTTTACATGAATTACCTGATGACCTTAATCGGCCTGGTTCTGATCCTGGAAGCACTTCCTTATGTCGCTTTTCCAGAGGCGATGCAGGACTGGCTCAAGCAGCTTTCTGAAATGAATCCGGCCATGCTGAGAATTTTCGGCCTGGTGGCCATGGGACTCGGCCTTTTACTCTGTTATATTACCCAGCGAACCGACTGGATTTAGCGTCAGCCTTCACAGTTGCCGGATCAAAAATGAATTCCCACATCCCCCCTCCATACGACATTGACTCCTATGACTACGACCTGCCGGAGAAAATGATTGCCCAATCCCCGGTGGACAGACGGGACAGGTCACGCCTGCTGGTCATGGATTGCCGGACAAAACAGATGAGCGATCATCGGTTTTGTGATCTTGTTGATTTTCTGCGGCCCGGAGATCTGCTGGTGGCCAACAATACAAAAGTATTTCCGGCGAGACTCCTGGGCAAAAAGGAAACCGGCGGCAAGATGGAGCTGTTGATCCTGGAATATCCCGAGACAATAATCAAAAACACCATTCAAAGCGGAAATCATTTGTGTCGGGAAGCGCTGGTTATCGGTCTGGTGAAAAGTTCCAAACGACCCGGATTGAAAAGCCGACTGATTTTTTCTCCGAATCTGGAAGGGATTATTGAAGAAATTTTCCCGGATGGCAAAGTTAAAGTGCGGCTCCTCTTTCAGGGAAATCTCGAAAACGTACTGAAAAAATTCGGTCAAACTCCGCTGCCGCCCTATATTCGGCGAAAATCGGGAGATCAGCCCACTGACCGCAGCCGATACCAGACTGTTTTTGCCAAGGAAACCGGGGCGGTTGCCGCGCCAACGGCCGGACTTCATTTAACGGAAGAACTCCTGGACACACTTGAGAAGAAACAGGTCGGCTTTTGCACGGTGACTCTCCATGTCGGATATGGCACCTTTGCACCGGTCAGGGTGCAGGACATCCGCGAACACCAAATTCATTCAGAATTTCTCAGCGTCACGGACGACACGGCCCGTCTGATCAATGAAACAAGAAAGGCGGGCCACAGGGTCTTTGTCGTGGGCACGACAACGGTACGGGCTCTGGAGTTTGCCGCAGACGACAGCGGCCGGATCAATCAGTGCCGGGGATGGTGCGATCTCTATATCTATCCCGGTTATCGATTCAAAGTGGTAAGAAACCTGATTACCAACTTCCATCTGCCCCGCTCATCCCTGCTTTTCATGGTCAGCGGACTGGCGGGACGGGAATGGATACTTGACGGCTACCGTCATGCGGTGGAATCAGGCTATCGTTTCTTCAGTTATGGGGATGCAATGTTGATCATGACACAAGAGGGGTAAATATTCGGGTTGGAGTTTAAATCCGTGCTAAGACCAATAAATTGTAAAGATAATCTATCAGGCGGCACACTTACAGGGCTTCCCTTGCGCGCAGCAGGTTGTTCCCTTGGATTCTCTGGGACAGGAAGGAGTTGTCTTGCTGGAAATTTTGCCGGCTTTACTTTTAGTGTTTTTTGCGTTGCCTGAGCTGCCATAGCCGTCGGCATACCAACCGCCGCCCTTGAGTTGAAATGAACTTATGGAAATCAGTTTATGGAGAGATCCTCCACATTTTTCACAGGTAGAGAGAGGCTCATCCGAGATGCTCTGCCAAGCCTCAACAACTTCATTGCATTCTTCACACTCGTATTCGTATATTGGCATTTCTTTACTCCGAAAATTAATAAAATAGCTTGCCCTACAACATTAGGGCTCCTCAATAATTTACGCAAATAAATCTAATGCTGCCGTTCTTATCTGTCAATGGTGTCTTTTCTTTTCACCGATGTTTATAGAAGGCTGGAGGGCATGGTTCGTAAGTGGTCACGGGCTCCGCAGATTACAGCAGGTCTGTACTGGCAAAACCACAGCGTAACAGAGAAGCGGTGTCATGGCTACGTGATGATTTTGACTGAATAAAACCGCTGCAAAATACAGTTACAGTGTCACCTCTAAAATGTGAATTTATTTTTTGAGCGGATCCAAAGTATGATTGACCGAAGAAATCATAACGATTGATTTTTTAGCATTGCTGTAATATGTTATTTCGTTCTGGTATGAGAACTCTCTCCCCAGGGAAAATTGTATATTTAAATTGTAAACGTTCACCGGCACCTCATGGAGTCGGAGTTTATACCCTGGTTTCAAGGGTGCTTACCTCTTCGCCCGTTTAAGCATTGTCGCATAGAGGGGCTATAGCGTCAAGACTCAAACGAACAGGTAAGCGAGGAACGGGACTCCGAATCTGAGGCACTGATGAACGCTTGCAGGATAGAGGTTTTCGTAAAATTACAAGTTCCCGGTGAACGGTTACTTTAAATTTTACAGCATCGCTCACTGTTCAGGTCAATGGACTGTAGGGGAGATGAACTTGTTACAGTCATAAAATCAGGGCATGGACTGACTTTAAAAATGAATAGCCCTTAGCCTGAACAATCACAACATCAAGCTACATATGAGGACAAATCAATGAACAAATCTTTGACTGAGATGGCTGCCGGTATTGTTCAATCTCAGTGTGCGGCAAACAATATGTCTGCTGAGGAAGTCACCAATGCTCTGCAAATGACCTTCAAGGTGCTGCAGAACCTGCAGGCCGATGAAGCAAAAACAGTTGCAGATCCGCAGACTTCCGAAGAGGCGGGGACAACCGTTGATATTGATCCCAAAAAATCCATCCTGAAAAACAAAATCATCTGTCTTGAGTGTGGTGAATCTTTCAGATCCCTGTCACCCAAACATCTGCGCTCCCATAGTCTGGATGGCAGGTCATACCGGAAAAAATATGGTTTACCGCTTCGTCAGGCCCTCTGCGCCAGATCGATTACTGAAAAACGCAAAAAAGCCGGCAAGAAAAGAGGAATACCGAAAAACCTGCAAAAATCTATTGACGCAAAACGTAAAAAAAAGGCGGCTGCTGCCAAAAAATAAGATTGAAGGTTCTCAGATTTCACCTTCGGCCCCCTTCGCAGATCTCGCAAACTCGCTATCTGCCCCTTTGAACCTTTGCCCCTTTGAATTTAATAAAGAGCCTCATTTTCTGATATGATCGGCATTTTCGATTCCGGGGTTGGCGGTATGACCGTGGCCCGCGCCATAGAAAAAAAACTGCCCCATTACCGCCTCATCTATTTCGGGGACCTGGCCAGAACTCCTTATGGGTCAAAAAGTCCGGAGACCATCCGGAAATATGCCCGGCAGAATACAGAGTTTCTCCTGTCCCGGGGCGCAAAAATCATTCTCATTGCCTGTAATTCCGCGGCAAGTGTTGCTTCCGATTCATTGCGCGAAGAATTCTCCGTGCCAATCTTTGAGGTCATCACTCCGGCAGTCAAAAAAGCCGTTGCCAATACAAAAAATGGCAGGATTGGCGTCATCGGTACCAGGGCAACGATCAAAAGCCGTATTTATGAACAGAAAATTCAGGATCTGCGGCCTGGCTTCAAGGTGTTTGCGTCCTCGTGTCCCCTGCTGGTTCCCCTGGTCGAAGAGGGTTGGCTCAACAAGCGGGAAACAAAGATGATTGTTCGCCGTTATCTGCACCCCTTGAAGATGAAAAACATCGACACCCTGGTTCTTGGCTGCACCCACTATCCCCTGTTAAAAAAACTGATTGGGCCACGCATCGGCAAACGTGTCAGGGTGATTGATTCATCGCAGGCAATCGCCGCTGACCTTCAATCTTTCCTGGCTGAAAACCCAGAAGTGGCAAAAATATTATCTTCGGGCGGCGAAAGTAAGTATTATGTGTCCGATGTGACCCAGGCTGCCATGGAAACCGCAGAACGTATCTTCGGCCGCAAGATTGAACTAAGGATTGGAGCATGAATAACTTGAACATCTCGCATCTCATCTTCAGGCCATCTTTGATCGCTCTTCAATCACGAAATCCTCACCGCAGCCCAGCTACGCTTGCGGTTTCGTTCAATCAGATCGACCAGGTAAGCGCAGACTCCGAACCTGACCTGAATCTAAGCGCAATAATATTCAAATTATTTATGCTCCAATCCCAAAACTCAGCCAATAGACAGGCAATGATTAAAAATTTATTTTATCTTTTGATTATAACTACGCTGCTGCTTTCAGGCGGACTCGTCCATGCCGGGGAGCTGTCCCCTCTGGAAATCGCCAGAAAACTGCAAAAAACCTATGAACAGACAACAAGTATTGTTGCAGATTTTAAACAGACCTCATCAATCCCCATGAGCCGCCGGCAGCGGAAAGGCTCGGGAAGCCTGGTGATCCAGAAACCGGGCCTGATGCGCTGGGACTACCGGACACCGGAAAAGCAGGTCCTGGTCAGTGACGGCACAACCATCTCCATGTATTTTGCTGAAAACAAACAGATGATCGTCATGCCGGCCAAGGATTATCTCAAATCGGACATCACCTATGCCTTTTTTTCCGGCACTGGTGACATTCTGCGAGATTTCGAGATATTACCTCCAGAAAAAACTGATCTTGACCCGCATTTTCACCAAATCAAGCTTATTCCCAGAAAAAACCATCCCCAGGTCGATTCTCTGACAGTCAGGGTAGACAGGGAATCTTTTCTAATTAAGCGGCTGGTCATTGTCGACCATTTTGACTCGGTTACCGACCTGCTCTTTGTCAATCTCAAAATCAACGAGCACAAACCAGCCAGTTTTTTCTCCTTTACCCCGCCGCCGGGAACCGAAATCATCAGGCAATAAATGGATTCGGATTCATCCAGTTCTGTCAGACCCATGGAAAACCCTTTTCACGTCGCCCTTGTTTCCATGCCGTGGCCGCTGTTTAACCGGCCTTCGGTACAACTGGGAAGCCTCAAGGCTTATCTTGAAAAACATGACGACTCGATCCGGGTTAACACCTTCCATCCTTATCTTGAAACCGCCAAACTGATCGGCACGGAGACGTATCACTGGATTTCTCAAGACGTCTGGATCTGCGAGGCCCTGTACAGCTCCATTCTCTTTCCGGAGCAGCGTGACGAATGTTGCCGGATCGTTAACCAGGCCCGGCGCAAGGCAAAACCTTCAGTCCGCTTTGACTTCAATCAGGTTCGGCAAATCCTGAAGGATCATCTTGACCGTTGGGCCGAGAGTATCGACTGGAGCCAATACCGGATGGCAGGCTTTTCCGTCTGCCTGAATCAGCTGCTGGCCTCACTCACCGCGGCCCGCTTTGTTAGACAGAAGTATCCTGACATTCCCATTCTTTTCGGCGGCTCATCCTGTTTCCCGGATTTTGCCGAACCACTTTTTCATCATTTTCCAGTTGATTTCATGATCAGTGGCGAGGGAGAACAACCTTTGCTTGATCTCTGCCGATATCTTGCCGGTAAATCCACTCAACTCGGACCGAATATTTTTTCAAGCCTGCAACCGATTTCAAAAGATCAACAAAAAAACCGTCAAGTTACGAGCCTGACCCGTCTGCCCATACCGAATTATGATGATTATTTCAGGGAAAAGGAAAAATTGTTTGCTGAAAATCCTTTTATCCCGGTGCTGCCCGTGGAGTTTTCCCGGGGCTGCTGGTGGGGGAAATGCAACTTTTGTAACCTGAACCTGCAGTGGCATGGTTACCGGTCAAAATCCCCTGAACGAATGGTTGACGAGGTAATTTCCCTTTCGGAAAAATACGGTTGTCTTGATCTTTCCTTTACCGACAATGTTCTGCCGGTCAAGGAAGCAGACGTCTTCTTTTCCCAAATGGCCGGTCTGGGTCGTGATATTCGTTTTTTCGGCGAGATCCGCGCCAATCAGCGCGTCAAATTCATGACCGTGGCCCGCCGGGGAGGGCTCACCTCGGTTCAGGCCGGAATTGAATCGTTAAGTGACAGTCTGCTGAAAAAAATGGCCAAGGGAACAACCGTGATTGACAATCTGGCTGTCATGAAAAGCGCTGTGGCCAACCGAATTGAACTTGACGGCAACCTCATCATTGAATTTCCGGAAAGCAGCCAGGAGGAGGTTGAGGAAACCCTGGCAAATCTTGACTTTGTCCTACCGTTCAGGCCGCTGACCACGGCATCATTTTTCCTCGGCCATGGCAGTCCGGTGGACTTGCAGCCACAACATTTCGGCATCCTGGCCAAACTCCATCATCCGCAGAACAAAAAACTTTTTCCCGAAAAGATTTTAAAAAATCTGGTCCTGCTCATTAAAGAGTATCGCGGCGATCGATCTGTCCAGCGCCGCAGATGGGCTCCGGTTGCCCGCAAGGTGAAGAAGTGGCAGGAATTTCATCGTCATGGTAATACCCTTTTTGAAAATCCTCTGCTTAGCTACAGGGATGGAGGTGATTTTATCGTCATCCGTCAGGAACTTCCCGGCCAGAGCATCCTTCATCACCGACTGCGCGGCCTTTCCCGAAAAATTTACCTGGCCTGTGAAGAAATCTGTGAGGTGCAAAATCTCCTCGCCCTTTTTCCAACCATCAGCGAGGCTGCTCTTTACAATTTTTTAAATGATCTGGTCCGAAAAAAAGTGATGTTCCGTCAGAATGAAAAATTTCTTGCTCTGGCAATCCGGCAGCGATGAAAAAAACAAATGAGACGAAAAAAATTTTTGTTCTCGGTGGCTGCCGCAGCGGCAAAAGCCGTTTTGCTGAACAATGGGTAACATCCCGCTTTCAACGCAAATGTTTTATCGCCACTCTTGATGTGAAAAATGACAAGGAGATGGCCAAACGGGTGGCAATGCACAGAACAAGCCGGGGAGACGGCTGGTCTGTCATTGAAGAGCCGTTGCAACTGGCTGATGTTTTGCTTAACTATCCAGAAAAATCGCCGGGAAAATCGGATGTCATCCTGATTGATTGCCTGACCATGTGGCTGACCAATCTCATTCTGGCGGGTCGAGATGATAAAACCATTGAAAAAGAGGTTCACAAACTGACCTCGGCCGTGCGCGCTTGTCCCGTCCCCCTGGTTCTGGTGGCAAACGAAGTAGGCCTGGGTATTGTGCCGGAATCCTTTCTGGGCCGACGTTTCCGAGACCTGGCCGGCTGGACGAACCAGCAGGTGGCAACGGCTTGTGAAACGGTTTATTTTGTGGCGGCCGGGCTGCCGATACTCTTGAAATAAAGGTTAAAAATTCAAGGTTCAAGGTTCTGGATTCTAGGTTCAAAGTTGCCGGTACCTTTGAAATAAAGGGTACAATCTTAACGCTGAACCTTGAACCTTTCAACCTTTGAACCTTACACGATGATTTAACGAGGTTTGCACTTATGAAATCAATACACGGCGGTAATATCGTCAGCGTGGCCAGGACGCTGGGCTGCAATACTGCGGATCTGCTGGACTTAAGCAGCAATCTTACTCCGTTCGGCATGGCGCCGGGCCTGAAAGAGATGCTGATTTCAAATCTGGAGCAAATTTCCTTTCTGCCGGAGGCGGGCAGCGAAACCTTGTGTCGGGTCTTTGCCGAAAAATATGGCCTGCAGCCTGATGAGGTTCTGGCTGGAAACGGTACCACCGAGTTTATCTTTGCTCTTCCCACAGCCTTTCATACAAAAAAAGCGCTGCTGGTGAATCCGACCTATTCCGATTACCAGGTCGCCTGTTCCTGGGCCGGGGTAGATAGCGAAGATTTTTTCCTCACCAGGGAAGAGGGTTTTCAACTTAATTTTGAAAGACTTGCCACAAGGCTTACCGGCGGGGAGCTTGTTTTTATCTGCAATCCCAACAACCCCACTTCGGTCTTGATTCCTACGGCCCGGCTCCATGATTTTATAAGGCAGCAGCCAAAATCGATTTTTATCGTGGATGAATCCTACCTGCCCTTTACCAGTGAACCGTCGCTTCTTGACCTGGATCTGCCGGAAAATCTGTTTCTCCTCTGTTCTTCTTCCAAAATTTATGGTATTCCGGGCCTGAGGCTCGGATTTCTCGTTGCCCGGAAAAAAAACCTGGCCCGTTTTTCCGACCGGAACAAACCTTGGGGCGTGAACAGCATGGCGCAGATCGGTGGTGAATTTCTTCTCCAAAATGCAGACCCGTATGTCCATGAAGTCCGATCTTATATCGCAGAACAGCGACCCAAAGTTATCCAGGCGCTTATGCAACTGCCACAAGTCGAAGTCATTGAGGGTGCGGCTAATTTTATTCTCTGCTATCTTGGCGGCAGGATGCGGGCCCCGGAGCTTGCGGAAAAAATGCTGCAAAAACGAATCATGATCCGCAACTGCGACTCTTTTACCGGCCTTGATGATCGATATTTCCGCATCTCTCTCAAGGATGAAGCGGGAAACAGAAGATGTCTGGAAGCCCTGAAGCAAATAATGGGAGACAACCTATGAGAATCGCTATTCTATCCGACAGTCATGACCATATCCCGAACCTGCGGGCTGCGGTCACCTATTGCAATGCCTATTCCGTTCATCTGCTGATCCATTGCGGAGACCTGATCTCACCCTTCATGCTTGAAGAACTGGCCGCATTCGGCGGTGCGGTTCATCTGATTTACGGCAACAACCCGGGAGACCAGCATCTTATTTCCAGCTGGTGCGGAACCCGTTTTCCGTCCATCACCCACCATGGGATTCTCGGCGCAATTGAAGCGGGAGGCCTCAAAATCGCCTTTCAGCATTATCCCAACCTTGCCAGGGGAATTGTGGAAATGGGCCAGTTTGATGTGGTCTGCTGCGGTCACAATCACTGCTACAAGGTTGAAAAAATCGGCGACTGCCTGCTGATTAATCCGGGGGAACTGCTGGGCAAGGACGGCCGACCCACCTTTGCCATTCTGGACAGCCACAGCCGGGAGGTGGAACAGGTTGAGATTGGCGAACCCTTTGACTTGAAAAAGTAGGCTGTGCATCAACAATTACGAAATCCCGAATTACTATAAAACAAACCAACAACCCAATAAAGGTACAGTATGACTTCCGATCAGCAAGAAAAAAACGATACCATCAGCGATTCCCCGGAAACCTCCAATGAAATGAGCTTTGCTGAAATGATGGACGAGACCCCGGTGGAACTTGATTTTCACGAACCCGGAGAAAAGGTAAGCGCTGTTGTTGTCAGAATCTCTAAAGATTTTATTTTTCTTGATCTTGGCGGTAAGAGCGAGGGGGTTCTGGCCGCGAGCGAGCTTCTTGGCGAAGACGGCAATCCGACCGTTAAGGAGGGCGATACTGTTGAAGCCTATTTCCTTACTGTTGAACGAAATGAGAAAATTTTCACCACCAAAATGTCGGGAGCCGCAGCCCAGGCCCATCTTGCAGAAGCCTTTCGCAGTCAAATTCCGCTTGAAGGCACGGTGACCAAGGAGATTAAAGGCGGCTTTGATGTCAAAATCGGCGCGGTCCGCGCCTTTTGTCCTTTTTCGCAAATGAGCCTGCGCAGAGTCGAAGATACGTCACAATTTGTCGACCTGCAACTTGCCTTTAAAATTATTGAATACAAGGAAAACGGTAAAAATATTATTGTTTCCCATCGAGTCATCCTTGAGGAAGAACGGCAGGAAAAGAAGGAAGAGTTGAAAACCACTCTGCAGGAGGGCATGACGGTCACTGGAACGATTACATCCATTCAACCATTCGGCGCCTTTGTCGATATCGGCGGTATTGAAGGACTCATTCCCGTCTCGGAAATCAGTTGGGGCCGGGTTGAAGATATCCATGCCATCCTTGAGCCCGGTCAGCAGGTCGAGGTGGCGGCCATAAAACTGGACTGGGACAACGACCGTTTTTCCTTCAGCCTGAAAGAGACCTTGCCCGACCCGTGGCAGACTGTCAGTGAAAAATTTGAGGAAGGCACCAATTATACGGGAACCGTGGCCCGGCTTGCTGATTTCGGCGCCTTTGTCACCCTGGCGCCAGGCATTGACGGCCTGGTTCATATTTCGAACCTGGGAGGTGGCCGGCGGATTAATCACCCTCGTGAGGTTGTCCAGCAGGGTGAAGAATTGGAAGTCCGCATCGATTCCATTGATCCGGAGGAAAAACGTATCTCCCTGTCAGTGCCTCATATTGACAAAGAAAAAGCCAAAAGAAAAGAACAGTTCACAAAGAAAAAAGGCGGGCAGGAAAGAGATGACAACAAGGCGGACTATCAGCGCTTTGTCGATAAAAAGAAAAAAAAGCTATCCGGCTCCATGGGTACCCTGGGAGATCTCCTGAAGGCGAAGATGGACAAGAAATAATGAGATGAGTGGGCAATCCATCCCACTACCGATCGAAAAACAAAAAAGCGGTTGAGATAAATTCTCAATCGCCTTTTTGTTGCAACAACATGTTTTTAAATGAAATTAAATAAATTGCAGAAAAGCATGAATAAAGACGGAATCAAACGAAGAATTCCCGAATTAACCGTCAGCGGAATTAACAAAAAATTTGGCGCCTACCAGGCTTTAGCCGATGTTTCTTTTGACGTCATACCCGGTGAAATCCTGGGGCTTATCGGCCCCAACGGCTCAGGCAAATCAACTCTGCTGGAGTGTATTACCGGCCTGTTACCCGTGGAATCAGGTACGATCAGCCGGCAGGGCAGACAGCTTTCACTTGAAAAACGAAAGCAGGTTCTCTGGTATCAGCCGGATAACATCCTGCCGTTCGCCGAGCAACAGGTTGCGACCACGCTGTCATTCTTCCAGCGTATTCATGGCGTGGGCAAGATAGATCTTGAGCAACTTGTCAACAAACTGGAACTTGCTCCCATGCTGCACAAGCCGCTGCAGTCCCTTTCAAAAGGATATAGACGCCGAGTGCTTCTCGCTCTTGCTCTGCTCAGCAGACAACCTTTGCTGATGCTCGATGAACCATTTGACGGATTCGACCTTCGCCAGTCTCTGTCGGTTATGGGTCTGCTGCGTGAATGCAGGGCAGGACGTACCATGATCCTTTCCATTCATCAGTTGACCGAAGCGGAAAAAATCTGTGATCGTTTCCTGCTGCTGGACCAGGGCCGGGTACTGGGCATCGGTACGCTTGACGAGCTGCGCAGGCAATCCAGCCTCACCACTGACGCAACCCTTGAAGAGGTTTTTCTTGCCATTACTTGAGGGTCCACCCAAACATCATGCGGCAGTGGCACGGCTGGTTCTGATCCAGGAAATACGCAGCCTGCTGGTATCTCCCGCCCTATGGATCATGCTCATCATTGTCTCGCTGCTGGTCGGGTACAGTTTTTTTCAGGCTGTGGATCTCTTCAGCCAGGCCAGCCGGACAGCATTATCTTTTCCTGAACTGGCCTCGGGCATGAATCCTCTGGAAGGAATATTCGTGCCCACATTCGGCGCCTATTACCTGAGCCAGACATTACTTTTGCCCTTTGTCGCCATCCGCTTGATCGGTCTGGATAAACAAAGCGGAGCTCTCAAACTCACATTGCAACTGCCGCTGTCATCCCTGACCCTGTGTGGTTTAAAACTAACGGCCATGTGGTTTGTCTGGCTGGTCAGCCTGCTGCCGGCAGCCTCGGTTCTGATACTATGGCACAACCTGGGCGGTCATATTTATCCTCCGGAAATGGCTCTTTTACTCGCAGGGCATGGCCTCTACTCTTTAACTGTTATTTCCATTGCCATGTTCGCTGCCGCAATCAGCGATTCCCTGCCCACAGCGGCCATGTTCTGCCTGGCGGCTACACTGGGATCATGGGTTCTTGATTTTGCCGCCTCCGGTCAAAACGGCTTACTGGGCACACTTGGCAGTTTATCTCTGACCGGTATGCTACGACAATTTGAAAATGGACTTTTGTCATCGGCTCATGTCGCCTCTTTCCTGTCCCTGGCGCTGTTATTTTTTCTCTTGACCGTAATCTGGTTGCATCCCGGCCAACGCCTGTTCTTGAAACTTGGCAAATCATTTATCAGTATGATTTTATTGTGTTTTGCTGTTTCGAGCGCGCTCCTGGTGCCAACATACATGGACGTGACCGAAAACCAGCGACATTCATTCAATCCGGCGGACAGCCGCGCCTTACACACATTAAGCGAACCACTGACAATCACAATTCAGCTGGATCCCCAGGACAGCCGTTTACTTGACCTGGAACGAGACGTGCTGGGCAAATTACGTCGCAGCGTACCAAAATTAAACATAAAATACGGCCAGACAAAATCAACAGGTTTATTCGGCGCGACGGAAAGTGACAACTATGGACTCATACAATATGAGTATGACGGCCAACGTGATCAAAGTTACTCAAACAGTGAAAACGAAATTCTGCCGATTATTTATAATCTGGCCGGGTTACAGGTCGTTGCCGATTCCATGCCGACATACGGCGGTCATCCCCTGATTGCGGACGCAACAGGAAGCAGATGGTGGTTTTATATCCTTCTGCCATTGCTTTTTGTATGTGCCGGAGTCTATGGTCGCAAAGGGAAATGGTAACCGTGTAAGGCAATTGCCTGTAGTCTGTAGGCATTGAGACTGTAGAAGAGATGAGATTCTTACAGCACGAAGTGGTGTAACTAAAACGCATACTTCGAAACCTAATAGCCTTCAGCCTATAGCCTAACAAACCTGAATTTTTCAAAAAGGAGCGAACAAAATGAAACGTAAAACAGCACTTATCAGCGGTATAATCCTGAACCTGTCTTTGCTCAGTTTCTCTGTTTACCAGAATAACGATCAAACACAAACCTTTGGCCAGGTATCTGCTGCAATGGCCGAAGAGACCGTCAAACCTACTGCCAACGACATCAATGAAAGAGGCCAAATCCTTTTTGATTTTTCCACGGAGACTGTCGGAGCGTCTCCAAAGACCTTTACCCCGGCAGTGGGGAACTGGATAATCGGCAGTGATGATAATAATACAATCCTGGTGGTGGATGGCCGCAAATGGAAACAGGGAGTAGCATCAGCCGGCCTGGCCGACAAGGCACGGGCCTTATATGGTGAACGATACGCTGAATTTCTTGATAATGTTACGGCCTATGCCTACTACCCCTTTGCGGTAGCCACAAACGTTGAAAATTTTGCGGGCGGCGAGATCAGTGTACGATTTAAAGGAGTTGCCGGCAGGATAGATCAGGGGGCCGGCATTCTGTTTGATCTTAAACCAAATGGCGACTATTACGCGCTGCGCGCCAATCCACTTGAAAACAATCTGGTGCTCTGGCGTTATAAACATGGAAAAAGAAGTTCAGTCTCCTGGGTGCGCAACGTCAACACACCCAGCCATAAATGGCACACTTTAAAAATGACGGTAGACGGCAATCTCGTTAAGGGATATGTGAATGGCAAACAATATATGGTTGAACGCCTGCCGGCCCCGGTATCAGGAAAAGTAGGATTGTGGACCAAGGCTGACAGCGTTGTCTACTTTGATGACTATCAGGTGAATGCCCATTAAAAATAAAAGATAACTGTTCAGGAGCGCTCCGCAGGAAGTGGCCCTTGGGGTGTACTCCTGAACAGTTACATTAAAAATATTGCCTGACAGTTAAGACAGGCGGATTTATGCTTCATTAATCCGCCTTACGCGTCTGTCGGCAGGAGAGTTGAACAATAACAGCCTCATCTGTTGCGCGACTGTTTTTCGTTTTGAAGCTCTTGTTCTTTTTTTTACGAAGAGGACGGAGATAGGGATTGGGGCTCTGCTCAGGGTCTTTTGTAAGATTTTGGCTTTTGCTGATGGTCAAGGTCATGGCTCCCTCCCTGGATCACGACACTTCCTTTATTCCATACATTCTCTGCAGTTATTCAACGTATCGGCATTCTGTTCAAATTTATTAAATTTTATAGATGTCGAAGTTGTTTTTTTGAGAAAAAAGTGGGAAATTAATCAAACATAGAAAGGTCAAAATGAGACTTGACCCCTTTGTTTTTATGCAAAAAAAAGGTAGCCTGCTCGGCTACCTCCTATCAAATTCAATTCATCTCAGCCGTTATCGTACTCTGCGCCTTAATAAGACCAGACCAAGAACATTGGAGCCAAGTAGGATTAAGCTCGACGGAATCGGAACCGGCTCAATCTTAATGCCGAATAAACCAGCTCCGGTGGGAGTTGCAGCATTACCCAGGACATTGGCAAAATACGTTGTTCCGAATTCAACATCAAATGTAGTCGTACCTGGTGTTAAAAGCTGAGCAATTATATCAGTTGATGTGGTTATAGCGACACCCAAAAAATCAAACGCAGCTGGAAATTCCATATCAGTAAGGGTTACCTTATAAACAAGTGGTGTCTGATCGGCAAGAAAGCTGTAGTTCTCCCCCGAAACCCCAAACATAAAATCAGTTTCTTCTAAAACAATTGATGCACCTGCATATTGGGGTATCAGCAAGCAGGCGATAGCTAAACTAAGCAACCATAATTTTAATTTCAAATTTTCCCCCTTTTCCTCATATACTGTTAGATTAATACCATCAGTTTTCCCCACAAGGCTCATGGAACATTTCACTTCTTCCGGAACCTGCTCACACCCGATAGAACATCGAATTTCATTATATCAGGAAATTTAAGGTCCATCTTGCAGGGAGTATCCATAGAGGAGTCCTCCTGAATCAAATGATAGAAAACTGATTTTCAGAAATTTAATCACAATGGGGTAAAAATACGCCATTGCACCCCTATATCTATGTAGCCTAACACTTACTCTGTCGTTAGGAGTGTGTCAACTATAATTTTAAAAGTAACTTCTCAACAAACTGAAGTTTCCTAGTTTTTAAAAATGCCAAGGCTCTGAAATGGCGCTACCGCAGTGATAGTTAATTTAATTTTTGCGGTGTTTGCCATGGAAATAGCAAAACCCCATTTTATTCTTCCTTGACGCAGAAATTCTGCGCCAAGAAAAATGTTCAATTTTTCAACAACATACAATGATTGAAATAATTTTCTACAAAAAATAACCAGGAAACTTCAGTCAATAAATGGAGGCAATCAAAAAAACAAATCCCCTTTTTTTAAAAATGTACGACGGAGAAAGGTTTGTTCACTAAAAAATAAACTCGCTAAACAGAGAACAATTTTAAAAAAAGAGTAGAGCACTGATTCGCCGGGTTCCTTGTCTCTTTTAAGGTCAAAATGAGACCTCTTTTTGATCTCCTTTTTAAGGAGTATCACCGGATTGACCCCATGAACATTTTTTTCATCGAATTTGCATAAAAGAAACTATCGGCAACCAGGCCAGGTCAGACTATATTTCCTGTAAAGAGTTTATAACAGGGAGTCTACCATGCAAATTACCAATTGGGTGGAAGCTGGGATGGTACGGTGAAAATGCCTGCTGATTTTGATTCAATTGATGAAGAGATGAGCGATAATTTTTACAATTCATCTCTATTCCCGGATAAGTCATGAATATCCTCCTCCTTGATACTCATGTTATAGATATGGGCTTTGGAAAACAATCCTACCTTGTCAACCAGTGCCAGGAATAAGGCAATGTCATCAAACAGCAGGTCGGGAGAAGGTAAGTGAACGAAGTGAAACTCCGCTACCGCGATCAGGGCGTCTGACATAG
>JAOZOY010000048.1 GCA_029933005.1 Deltaproteobacteria bacterium | reverse complement strand
TGATGTTAAATTGTTGCAAAGGGTCAAAGGGTCAAAGGGTCAAAGGGTCAAAGGGACGAGATCTCATTGTTGTAACTTATCCGTATCTTGGCCTGTCCAGTCTTTTAAAACTTCATCACCACTGATAAACGGTTACCTACTGATTAATTTACCCTCTTGCTTTATTTTTGAAAAAATAATTTAATCATAACCTTCTTCAATATCAAGGTGTGGTTATCATCTGCTGAAAATTAACTTGTAAAATAAGTAAAATATCCATGAATTTACTAGAAACCGGTGAAAATAGAAGCAACCAACGGGGGCTGATTGTGGCCGGGATGAGTGGCGGTTCAGGAAAAAGCGTGGTCTCCGTCGGGCTGACCGCTCATTTTGCCGGATCTCATCGAAAAGTGTATCCATTTAAAAAGGGTCCGGATTATATTGATGCCGGCTGGCTTCAGCTAGCCGCGAGAGTGCCTTGCTATAATCTTGATCCTTATCTGATGCCGAAAGAGGATTTGCTTCAGTCATTTTACAGCAGGGCGGGCGCTGCGGAGATTTGCCTGATTGAAGGTAATAGAGGACTCTATGATGGAGTGGATATTGATGGTTCTTTCAGCACGGCCGAACTTTCTCGGCAACTCGATTTGCCTATTCTCCTGGTTGTGGACTGCACCAAAACCACTCGTACCGTGGCAGCCCTTGTTCTTGGCTGTTTGAAGCTCGATCCTTTTGTAGATATCCGTGGCGTTGTCCTCAATCGGATTGGCGGTTCCCGGCATGAGTCCATTGTCCGTCAGTCGGTGGAAAAATACACCGGAGTTCCCGTGCTGGGCGCAATTCCTAGAATGAAGCGGGATATTTTTCCCATGCGCCATCTGGGCGTCACTCCGTTTCAGGAATATGACGGAGCGGATGAGGCGATCTCCACTTTGGTGGAAGTGGTCCGACGACATCTTGACCTGGACACAATTGAAGAAATCATGCAACATGTCGAAATTCCCGCAGAGTTCCGTCTTGAGCAACCCGTGGCCACCTCTCTGGACAGGGTGCGGATAGGAGTACTCAGAGATGCCGCCTTTCAATTTTATTATCCGGAAAATTTCAAGGCACTGGAGCGGGCCGGGGCCGATCTTGTGGAGATTAACTCCTTGACTGCGCCGGAGTTGCCGGACATTCACGGACTCTATATTGGCGGGGGATTTCCGGAAACCAGCATCAGATATCTTTCCGCCAATATTTCATTTCGGGAATCGATTAAGGATATGGCAAAGCAGGGGTTGCCGGTTTACGCTGAATGCGGGGGGTTGATTTTTCTTGGTCGAAAAATGATCCTGGACGGTGAGGCATTCCCGCTGGTGGACCTGTTTCCAGTGGAGTTCAGTTTACAGAAAAAGCCCCAGGCCCACGGTTATACAGTTCTTGAGGCCGGACCAGGGAACCCGTTTTACGAGTCGGGGACGCAAATCAAGGGTCATGAATTCCGTTACAGCAGGGTGGATGCCTGGCCCGGTTTGCCGGAAGATCTGACCATGGCCATGAAGCGGGGAGTCGGTTTTGTCGGCAGACGGGACGGACTTGTTTACAAAAATGTTTTGGCCCTTTACACCCATATTCATGCCGTTGGAACCCCGGAATGGGCCCCGGCATTGATTGCCAGGGCTAGGGAATTTAAAGTGAAGAAAGGTTCAGGGTAGAAGGCAAATGTTATTTTAAGCCACGAATTCCACGAAAGAGTACGAAATTTTTTTGTTTTCGAGTAGTTCATGGATTTCGTGGCAAAAAAAGATGTCATGTACGAATTTAATGGGTGGTGTGGCTGCCAAAAACTTTTTCGAGGATGGACTGTTTCTGCTCTTCCTCCGGTTCCGGCTCAACCCAGTAGATAAATTCTTCCTTAACCCTGATAAAGGCGCCGTTGTCAGCTTTGCATTTTTCGCAAATCGACTCCGCTCCATCCCGGAAAATCACGACCTTGCTGGCGGCTTCACCCTCATTGTCGATACAGGCCATTTTACAGCAGCCGCAGTCAAGTCGGACGACCGCTACCCCTATTCCGTCAGGACTCCCCTCCAGAAGGCCGACAATCATTGCTTTTTCGGTTTTTTGGGCTGAAAGTTGTTTTTTTTTCTGCTGTTTCTGCATTTTTCGTTTGATATTCATAACGGATTTGACCACCTTTAATAAGAAAATGTATTTTGTAAATTTAATATTCAAGAATCGCAACTATTCAGATGGGTCAGCAAATTGTCCTAACCACCATTCTGTAACTGTTCAGGAGTGCTCCTGAACAGTTACCAGGAATCTAAGATATCACTCATTCCAGGTCAACATTTTAAAAAAAATTAGAGATAATATTTTAATCTCTGCGGAGGTGAGTCGTAGAGTGCTTGATTCGTAACTGCTTTTGTTTTTTTATTGTTGGTGCATATGACTTTTGTGTTGACAAAATACAGTCTTTGATTTATCAGAATTGTGACTTATTTATAGGAAGAGTTTACAAAATCAGGAGCATGGAGTTCCGGAATTTTTTTATTAAAAAAATGGAGGATGGATTATGTGGGAAATTACTATTGATCTTGACAAATGCGCAGCCGATCAGGAATGCATCAACGCTTGCCCGTCTGGAGTTTATGAGGAGGGTGATGATGGCAAACCTGTCATTGCCGAGCCTGATGAATGCCTGGGTTGTGAGACCTGTGTAGAGGTTTGTCCGGAAGGCGCTATTGTTGTAACCGAGGTTTAAGTTTTTTTTTGCAGGGTGACCTGCAAAGGCATATGGCCCATCTTTCTTGGAAAGATGGGCCATATTCTTTTGAACGATCCTCTTAAGGTTCCTTCGGAAATAACCTCACATGTACGCCTCCATTTCGCGAATTTATTTCTGAGCGAGCCTGTTAGCCGGTTGGGTGAATCAAATAAGCGGCCAGGTAAAATATAAACCCGGAGTATCGATCCACAGCCATTATTTTCTCGCTGCCATGATCTGGAGTCTGGTGGGTCTCGGCCTTTTGAGCCGCGGCTTTCTTCTTTTGCATCAGATCGGCCAGTATGCTGTTTTGGCTCTTGCCCTGGTGCTGGGCACCCTGAAGGCTGTTTTTGTCCTTCAGCGCAGCGCCGGGAAAAATATGGAACGTATCAGCCGGTTTCAGGGACGAACCTGTTTTGGCGCGGTATTCTCCATTAAAGCCTGGTTGCTGGTTCTGCTTATGATTCTTCTTGGCCGCTGGCTGCGCTCCTCCGGTTGCCCGCCGGTCTATGTTGGTCTGCTGTATGCTGCCGTGGGCTGGGCGTTGTTGTTTTCAAGCAGGGTGATCTGGCGGGAATGGTGGCGGCGTCGTAAATAAAGTCTGTTTTTATTTCGTAACAACCCCTTAGAAGCGACGTAACCAGAGCCCGTTTGCTGCTCTGTCTTTTTTCATGGTTTTTACGAGAGTATCAAACTTAAAATGATAAAAAAACGTTTACAGAAACGGCTGGATCAGTGTTTTGCCGAAGGATGTCAAAAGGGGTTCTGGTCGGATGCGGCTGCGGATTGTTATGCGGTAGAAGAACCCAAACATGAGAATCAGGGTGATTTTTCCACCAACATGGCCATGGTGATTGCCGGAAGGGAAAAAAAGGCCACGGGTAAAAAGGTCAACCCCAGGGAAATTGCCGGCCATCTCATTAAACTGCTTGAACAGCATAGCGATATTCTCGAGCGGGCGGAAACGGCCGGACCCGGCTTTGTTAATTTTTTTATAAAACCTTCGGTCTGGCAGTCCGTGGTCAAACTGGTCTGTCCGGCGGATGAGTCGTATGGCCTTGCTGCTGAAGAAAACGGCAAGCGGGTGCTGGTGGAGTTTGTCAGCGCCAATCCCACGGGGCCTTTAAGCGTGGGGCATGGTCGTCAGGCTGTTCTTGGTGATTGTATAGCCCGCCTGCTTGATGCTGCCGGTTATGAGGTTGATCGGGAATATTATTACAATGATGCCGGTCGGCAGATGCGCGTGCTGGGGGAATCCACTCGTTCCCGTTATCTTGAGCTTCTGGGCCTTCCTTTTGAGTTTCCCGAAGATGGGTATCAGGGTGAGTATATCTATGACATTGCCAGGGAACTGATTGAGGAGAAAGGGGACAGCCTCAGGGATATTGAGGATGTTGCTCCCTTCAAGAACAAGGCGGAAGCATGTATTTTTAAGGATATCCACGGAACCCTGATTCGGCTCGGAATAACGTTTGATAAGTATTATAACGAACATAGCCTTTATGAGAACGGCCACATTGATGATGTGGTGGCAAGACTGCGGGACAAGGGATTGGTTTATGAGCTGGATGGCGCGGTCTGGTTTAAAACCACCAAGTTCGGTCAAAAGCAGGATCGGGTGATTATCAAGAGCAGTGGAGAGCCGACGTATCGTTTACCTGATATTGCCTATCATCGCGAGAAGTTTAAACGGGGCTATGACTGGATGGTTGATATTTTTGGAGCCGATCATATTGCCACTGTGCCGGATGTCATGGCCGGTATCCGGGCTTTGGGATATGATGATTCAAAGGTGACGGTTGTTCTTCATCAGTTTGTCACCCTGATGCGCCAGGGCAGGCAGGTTAAGATGTCCACCCGAAAGGCTAATTTTGTCACGGTGGATGAGCTTCTTGACGAGGTGGGGCCGGACGTGATGCGTTTTTTCTTTTTAATGCGCAAGGCTGACAGTCAACTTGAGTTTGATCTTGATCTGGCCACCAGTCAGAGCCAGGAAAATCCGGTCTATTATGTCCAGTACGGTCATGCAAGGTTGTCCAGTATTTTGAAAATGGCGGAAGAAAAGGGGGCTAAACAGGGAACGCTTGATGACGCTCCCCTGCATTTACTTGTCGAGCCGGAGGAATTGAGAATCCTGAAAGGGATCGCCGCTTATCCTTCCCTGGTCATACACGCGGCCAATGATCTGGCGCCGCATAGAATCGTCTTTTTTCTGCAAGAACTTGCAGGGCTTTTCCACAGCTACTATAATAAATATCGGTTCATATCCGATGATGCGGACCTGACCAGGGCCAGACTCTGGCTGGGTCATGGCTTGCGGATTGTTCTTCGTAACGGTTTGCTCCTGCTGGGCATGACTGCCCCGGAGAAGATGTAAGATTCCCATGGCGGTAAAAAAACGGCAAAAAAGGTTTGCTGTTCGTTTTGAGCTGGGATTTGGTGCGCTCTTTGGTTTGGGTGTGGTGATTTTCTGTATTTTTTTGTGGATGTTTCTGCTGGGTGTCTGGGCCGGACAGACTGTTTTGTCGCCGTCATCTGCTGAAAATAAAAAATCAGCCCTGACCCGACTGGCCGCCGATATCTGGCAGGATAGCGGCTTAACATTTAATTCAATCGAGTCTACCGTGGATCCGGCGCAGCCGGAGGAAAAGAACCCCTCTCTGTTCTCTCTTCAGGTCGGCTCTTTCCGGGACCGAGGCCGGGCGGAAAGCGCTGTTAACGAGTGGAAAAAGAGGGGCTATACGGCTTTTTTTTTTTCCGTCGATGAAAATGGGAAATCCAACTGGCAGGTTTTTGTCGGCCGCTTTGAGAATCTGGCTGATGCCAACGCCGGCGCGACCGCCCTGGAGCGTTCTCACAATGTCCGTCCCTATATTACCTTACTGCCGGAAAAAGAATTGAAGAAGTAATTTCTTATGATAAGAAACGCCCGCATGGAAGATGTGAAGGCAATTTATGCCCTGCTGCTCCATTTTTCCGAAAAAGGATTGCTGCTGGGCCGTTCCTTGAGCTCCATTTATGATCATCTCCGGGACTTCCAGGTGTTTATTGAGCCGGAATCTCATAAAGTAACAGGGGTTTGTGCCTTGCATATTGTTTGGGAAAATATAGCCGAGATTCGTTCTCTGGCTGTTGCCGATGAAGTCCGTATTCAGGGAATCGGCACCGCTTTGGTGACTTCGTGCCTGGCGGAAGCCGACCGGCTTGGTATTTCCGATGTGTTTACTTTGACATACCAGCCGATTTTTTTTGAACGGCTTGGATTTCATCCGATTGATAAAAAAGAACTTCCTCATAAGGTCTGGAGTGACTGTCTGAATTGTCCCAAGTTTCCAGACTGTAATGAAGATGCCTTGATCTGGCATAAAGAGACGATGAATTGAAGTAATCGTTCACCAGTGCCTCATCTTCGTCCGAACGGACAAATCCGAGGCACTGGTAAATGATTACAGACCGTGGTTTTCGTAATTTTGTAGACCCCGGTGAACGGTTACGAATTGAAGGAGATATAGATGTTAGGAAATATCCTGACTAAGGTTTTTGGCAGCAAGAATGACAGGGAGTTGAAAAAAATGCAGCCTCTGGTCAATGCCATTAACGTGTTGGAACCGGAAATGCAGCAGCTTGACGATACGGCCCTGGCCGCAAAGACCGTGGAATTCAAGGAACGCCTGGCGAAAGGAGAAACTCTTGATGATCTGCTTCCCGAGGCCTTTGCCGTGGTACGTGAGGCGTCGGTCCGTGTGCTTGGGCTGCGGCCTTATGACGTTCAGCTTATCGGCGGTATTGTTCTCCACCGGGGGCGAATTGCCGAGATGAAGACCGGTGAGGGCAAGACTCTGGTGGCGACCATGCCAGTGTATCTCAATTCCTTGAGCGGCAATGGTGTTCATGTTGTGACTGTCAACGATTACCTGGCCCGTCGAGATTTGGAGTGGATGGGAGTACTTTATGAGTTTCTGGGCCTTTCACTTGGCACGATTCTTCATGATATGGATGATCAGGCCCGTCGGGAGGCGTATCATGCTGATGTCACCTATGGCACCAACAATGAATTTGGTTTTGATTATCTCCGGGACAATATGAAGTTTGCCAGGGAGGATTTCTGTCAGCGCGATTTCAATTACGCTATTGTCGATGAGGTGGACAGTATCCTGATCGATGAAGCCAGAACGCCGCTGATTATTTCCGGCCCGGCCGACATGAACACGGAACTTTACAACGAGGTGAACCGGATCATTTTTAATTTCAAAAATGAAGTTCACTATACTGTTGATGAGAAGGCAAAATCCCTGGCCATGACTGAAGATGGGATCGCCTTGGGAGAAAAGCTTCTTGAGGTCGACAATCTGTATGATCCGGCCAACATCGAGTGGCTTCATCATCTGAATCAGGCATTAAAGGCCCATTTTCTTTTTCAGCGGGATGTGGATTATCTGGTTCAGAACGGCGAGGTGGTCATTGTTGACGAATTTACCGGCCGGACCATGCCCGGCAGGCGTTACAGTGACGGGCTGCATCAGGCATTGGAGGCTAAAGAGGGGGTGAAGGTCGAGCGTGAGAACCAGACCATGGCCTCTATTACGTTTCAGAATTATTTCCGTATGTACGACAAGTTGGCGGGCATGACCGGCACCGCCGACACCGAGGCCCCCGAGTTTAAGAAAATTTATAATCTTGATGTGACGGTTGTCCCCACCCATTATCCCATGATTCGTGACGATTTTGCCGATGTTATCTATAAAAATGCGGATGCCAAGTACCGGGCCGTGATCAAGGAGATTACAGAGTTGCACAAGAAAGGCCAGCCAGTGCTGGTTGGTACCATTAATATTGATATTTCCGAGAAAATTTCCCGAATGCTGACCAGGGCCAAGATCAAACATTCGGTTTTGAACGCCAAGCACCATGAAATGGAGGCCGAGATTATTGCCGATTCCGGCCAGGCCGGTCATGTGACCATTGCCACCAACATGGCGGGACGCGGCACGGATATCAAGCTCGGGGAAGGGGTGACTGATCTTGGCGGTCTCCATATTCTCGGCACCAGCCGTCATGAATCACGACGCATTGACAATCAGCTTCGGGGCCGTTCCGGCCGCCAGGGTGATCCCGGCTCTTCCCGGTTTTATTTGTCTCTGGAAGATGATCTGCTTCGTATCTTCGGCTCCGATCGTATTTCCGGCATTATGGATAAGCTCGGCATGGAAGAGGATGAGCCTATTGAACATTCCATGATCAGCAAGGCCATTGAAAATGCCCAGCGCAAGGTGGAAGGGCACAACTTTGACATTCGTAAGCATCTGTTGGAATATGATGATGTCATGAACCTGCAGCGTGAGGTCATCTATAAGCAGCGCCGTCAGGTTTTGGCTGGTGAGGATATTAAAGATGTCATTGATGACATGATTGTGGATCTGGCCGGCGGTCTGGCCGGAGAATTTGATGACTCTAAAATCCCTTCCGTGGATTGGGACTGGGAAGCGTTCGCCGAGCGGATGCTGGCCGTCTTTGGTCTGGAAAGTGACCTTGATGAAGGGGAGCGGGCTGATCTTGACCGGAAAAAACTGGTGGAACTGATCCTGCAAAGGGTACGCACTGCCTATGCGGCAAGGGAGCAGGAGCTTGGTTCCGAGACTATGCGTCATCTGGAACGGGTCATTCTTCTCCAGATTGTCGACACCCACTGGAAGGATCATCTGCTGGGAATGGATCATCTTAAAGAGGGAATCGGCCTGCGTGGTTATGGTCAGAAAAATCCGCTCCAGGAGTACAAGAAGGAAGGCTTTGAAATGTTCATGGCCATGATCGACAGGATGAAAGAGCAGACAGTCTCGACCCTGTTGCGTATTCAGGTGGCCAGGCAAGAGGAGGTGGATCGGCTTGAAGAGCAGCAGCGCCGGCGGCGGCGTGAGGAACAGGACATGCTGATGAGACGCAGTGATCAGGCCGCTGAAAAACGTAAACCGGAACCGGTCAAACGGGCCGGAAAGAAGATCGGACGGAATGCGCCTTGTCCCTGCGGCAGCGGCAAGAAGTATAAACGTTGCTGCGGGCGGAAGAAGTAAGATTGGTTGAACTGGTTACATTAGTTGTAACCAATCACGGGGTAAAATCACCAAGCTTTCAGGTAACTCCTTATTCTATAAGCGTTTACAGGTGCCGGAGATCGGAGTCTGCGCTACCTGCCGTAAGCAGGGCGGGTGACTATAGCCCCTCTATGTCAGACGCCCTGATCGCGGTAGCGGAGTCTCACTTCGTTCACTTACCTTCGGTGCCTGTGATCGCTTACCATTAGTTGGATTTGTTGAGAACCAGTTCAACCAGCTTAACCAATGAAACCAGTTAAACCAATGAAACTAACAGTAAAAGGATTTAAGGCCGCTGCCGTAAAGGCGGGCATTCGCGGTAAAGATCGGCTGGATCTGGGCCTGATCTATTCGGAAGTTCCGGCCGCGGCAGCAGCGGTCTTTACCACAAGCAGAGTTAAAGCCGCCCCGGTTGTTTTGGGAGCGGAAAAGTTAAAATCCGGCCACGCCCAGGTTATCGTGGTCAACAGTTCCATTGCCAATGCCTGTACCGGAGCGCAGGGCATGGAGCTGGCCAGAGGGGTTGCCGGGCTTGCGGCCCAAGCTTTAAGTATTTCCGCAGAGCTGGTCCAGGTCTCCTCCACCGGAGTGATCGGAGAACAGCTTGATATTTCCTGTTTTGCAAAGAATATGGACAGGCTGGTCGGGGAGTTGAGCGAAGATAATTTCATGGCCGTGGCCCGGGCCATGATGACCACCGATACCGTGGAAAAAACCGCTTTCCGCACAGTTGAAATCAACGGCCGGGAAGTCAGACTGCTCGGCCTGGCCAAGGGCGCCGGCATGATCATGCCCAATATGGCCACGATGCTCTGTTTTGTGGTTACCGATGCGGCTGTCTCGGCCGATCTTCTCGGGTGCATGCTCAAAAAAGGCGTGGATCAATCCTTTAACGTGATCACGGTGGATGGTGATACCAGCACGAATGATACGGTGCTGGTCAT
The DNA here is from genome assembly GCA_029933005.1 of Deltaproteobacteria bacterium. Taxonomy (GTDB): domain Bacteria; phylum Desulfobacterota; class Desulfobulbia; order Desulfobulbales; family SURF-16; genus JAGHCC01. The sequence continues at coordinate 11,598 of JAOZOY010000048.1, read as the reverse complement.
GGCAAACGGTATGGCTGATAATTCACTCCTGACCGGAACGGGCCAGGATGGAGCCGGTGTTTTTCAGAAAGCCCTTGATGATCTGTTAAAGGATCTTGCCCTGCAGATTGTCGCGGACGGCGAAGGAGCCACCAAACTGATCACGGTGAGAGTCAATGGTGGGTCAAATCGGGCAGAGGCGGAACAGGCAGCTCGGACCGTGGCCAACTCCGCTCTTTTTAAAACCGCCTGTTTTGGCGAGGATGCCAACTGGGGCCGGATTATTGCAGCCCTGGGGAGAAGCGGGGTTGATTTTGACTCAGAGCGGGTGGATATCGGTTTTGATGATGTGTTGATGGTTCGTGAAGGGCTTGGTTTGAAGGAAAATGAAGAGCAGGCTACAAATGTCCTGAAACAAAAAGAGTTTACGGTCACGATCGACCTCAAGAATGGTTCCGCGTCTTCAGAGATCTATACCTGCGATTTTTCACTGGATTATGTCAGGATAAATGCCGATTACCGGACGTGATCCCAAATACTTTACTTATTATATTTTTCCTCGCAGGATAGTAATATTTCTTTTTGAGCACCCTGCAGTACCTCCTTTGCCTTTTCAATATCCCTGGTGATCTGGGCCACCAGCTCGTCCGGCCCGGAGAATTTTTGTTCGTCCCGTAGAAATTGCAGCAGGTTGACATTGATCGGCTTGCCGTAAATATCCTCATTAAAATCAAAAATATGAGTTTCGGCCGACAGAGACTCCTCGTCAAACGTCGGATTGTAGCCGATATTCAGCACTCCACCGTAGCATTTACCATCATAGATGACCTGGGTGACATAGACGCCGTGCCTGGGACAGAGATCTTCTTCCGATATCTGCAGGTTGGCCGTGGGAAAACCCAGTTCAGCCCCACCGCGCTGCTTGCCCATCTGGACCTCACCCCGGATCTGGTAATAGCGGCCAAGCAGTTTTCTGACATCCCGCATCCGTCCCTGGGAAACAAGTTTTCTAACTTCAGTGCTGCTGGCCAGGACATCATCGACATAATAGGCTTCCACCACGGTGACCGGAAAACCTTTCTGCTCACCCTGTTTTTTGAGAAAGTCGATATTTCCTTCCCGTCCCTTGCCGAATGCATAATCATAACCCACCACCAGATCCTTGACGCCAATGGTCTTGATTAAGACGTCGTCTACAAAGGTCTCCGCTGGAGTCTGGGCAAGTTCCTTAGTAAAAGGCAGGCAGATGAGAACATCAATTGCAGCGAGCGCGATCAGCTCCTGTTTCTGTTGGCAGGTGGAAATGAGTTTGATGCCGATATCAGGACGGACAACTTTGAGCGGATGAGGCTCAAATGTGATGGCCACGCTGGTTCCCTTATTCTTATGGGCCCTGCTGACCACCTCGCTGAACAGGACCTGGTGGCCCACATGGACGCCGTCAAAATTACCTATTGTCACATGGGCATTCGGAAACGGTTCAGTAATTTCGCTAAGATCATTGTATATTTTCATGACTCGGATATCTCCGGCAGCAAGTTGTTGCGTGGATTGACAAATTTAAATTTGTAAAAAACTTTTTTGACCTCAGAGAACACGGAAGACACGGATTGCACAGTCCCTGAGGCTCAAACAATTTAAGACCTTCTGGCGTCGTTGTCAAATCTGATGGCTTTATCCCCGAGTGCTTTTATCGGTGATCCATTAGGGTTAAAAATCTTTTGAATCCCCGATAACTACATTCGGGGATGATGTGCCAAGAGGATCAATTTATGCAAAATAACGTATAAACAGGCATTAATGTTTCCTTGTGTGCTTAAACTTGTGGATAAAGGGCAGTGCTAGTTAGCGAATATTTACAAAATCCTTGACAAATACCCTGTGAGATAATTATGTTGCTCATCTCATCAAATGCCGAAGTGGCGGAATTGGTAGACGCGCTAGGTTCAGGGTCTAGTGTCCGTACGGATGTGCGAGTTCGACTCTCGCCTTCGGCACCACCAATCATTTAAGGCTTTATCCCAGTAATGCTGGGGTAAAGCCTTTTTTTTTGCTAGCTCCAGATAGGCCAAAGCTTGTGCCTTGGTAATTTTCGACACCTTTTGCATCAATTCAAAAGATACCTCGTTTATTTCAATTCTCTCGGCGCAGTTGAAAAACAACAAAATAAATTCTCAATGAATGATTTCAGGGGGTTTACATCGTAACCAATCACGGGGTAAAATCACCAAGATTTCAGATAACTCCTTATTTTATAAGCGTTTTCAGGCCAGCCAGCCTTGGCTAGGCAAAGCCCGCGCTGCCTCGATTTAATTCTACTCCGACCTCAAGTCTCACAAGTCTCAAATTGTTCCAAATAAAATTATTCAAACATAAATGTAATTTGAGTCCTAACACCAAAGCCCTCAGGGCTTGTGTCAGTAGTTTTGGCCCAGTATCTTAAACCAATGCTGGCTTTAATTCTTTTTTCATTTATTTTTGAAACCCTAGAAATTAAAAGATTGATAGGAACAGTCCAGTTTTTAGCTACCCAATTATATTTAGTTTCACTTTTCAAAGAGAAAGATATTGCCGAATTTGTTGTATATGAAAGCATAGGTTGTAACAGCGAGGTACTTACTTTTTCTCTGTCATTATCACCAGCTACAGACCATAGATGATTTGCTCTGATTCCATAAGTCCAGGCTTTATCTTGTTTTATAAAAATAATTGTTGGACCTAATTCCCATTTTCCGCTTCCTAAAAGTTTATCAGTTGCAGCAGGTATGGAAATTATCGGACCAAAGCCAAATTTTGTTCCTTCAATAAATGCACTGTTAGGGGCTATAAAAATACTTGAATCGATATCCTCGAATCCATTTTGAATGCCGGAATCAGGGGAGATCTCTTTTTGATGAGTTATTGCAAACGAAGTTCTCGTGACAATAGTCCAATTTTTATTTATAGAAAAGGGAATTACGGGGTAAATATTTAGGATAATGCTATGTCCTTCATCCTTAATACCAATATTTCTATTGTAGTCTAATTGTATGGGCACTCTAACCAAAGTCGAAATTGGATTCTCTAATGTTTTAGCTATTTCCTTATCTGTTTTGGCAAACACATTGGTATTGACAATAAAAAGTAAGGAAATGGCAAAAAATAATTTTACATACTTTAAACACCACCTCCACCTCCTACGATAAAATGTTTCTGACCATTTAATAAGGTAGTAATCTCCATAGCGGGCTTTAAATCCCATTTTTACAGGCCTTCAAGAAGTTTGTAATACGCCTGAAGCGTACGAATTGACTCCAGCATGGCCTGGAAGAGAAACCAGCTGCAAATGAGAATTAAAATTGTCAATTCGATTTTCCTGATTTCTGCTTATTCGCAGATGCCACATCGCTGCCTTCGGCAGCTCTTTTCGACCAGACAATCTGTCTGCCATTCAGACAGGGTAGGGTCCGCAACACCCGAAACAAATTTCCCGATTAGATAGAAATAAAATTACAAAACGAAGTGATAAAATGCAAGGGGTTCCCGGTTTGCAAATAATGCTGCTTACCTTACCTGTTGTTTTTGCCCCGTTTTATTATTGACAGAGACAATATCATAGTCTAATTATATTTTCAGGCTGAAACATGATGGTGAAGACATGATTTTAGCTTTACTTCTTCTCACCCACCTTCTTGTCACCATCACCACTTCAGTTCAGCCATCACCTGGGAGGTAAAAATATGCCCTGTAATCCCATTTCCCGACAAGTATTTTTTTTCATTTTCCTGTTTTTGTGTAATTTTGTGTCTGTTGCTGCAGGCGCCGAAGGTGACAGGCTCTGGTCCACCAGTGTCGTTATTGATGAGGGTAATCAGCAGGACATTGACATGGTGTCAGATGGTGCGGGTGGAGCCATTATTACCTATTTAGACTATGATCATTACGGTGATGATATTGATGTATTTGTTCATCATATGGACAGTCAGGGGCATCATGTATGGCAGTTGAATGTTACCAGTGATTCATACAAAGAGTGTGACCCCAGAATCGTCTCTGATGGAGCTGGAGGAGTAATCATTGCCTGGTGGCTTCATGATGTTTCACAATCCTTCTATGGTTCCTGGACGGTTTTTGCCCAGCGGATAAACAGCAGCGGTACTGTAGTCTGGAATGTGGGGGGTAAAGCCGTCAGTAGTGCAATTACCTTTGATGTGGCCAAATTTCCGGCAATGGAAATGGCATCCGATGGCTCAGGAGGGGCCTATATCGCCTTTGAAGGCCAATCAGGCCTTTGCGTGACCCATATTGACTATGCCGGTTTCCTGGCTAACCCCGGCTTGAACGGTATAACGCTTGGCGGAGGCGCGTCATCCGGCTGCAGCCTCAGCGTGGCCCCTGACGGACATGGCGGAGTTTTTGTGGCCTGGCACAACCCTGATATTCTTGTCGCTATTCAGAGGGTGAATATCGGCAGCAATCCCTCTCTCCCTGTGTTGAGTACACCCTGGGGATCTGATCCTGTATTGATATCCACGGACAGCAGCCTGAAAGAGTGGTACCCGTTGATAATCAATGATGGCTCGGATGGGGCCTTTGTGGCATGCCAGCGCGGCAAACTCTATTCTGACAGTATCTGGTACTTTCTTTATGACGACAAAATAGTACTGCAGCACATTGATTCTGGCGGCAATGTCCTGTGGAGAGCAGGAGGCATCACTCTCGGGGAGAATCTTGGCGCATGTGTGATGTTTTCCGCAGCCATTGATGGAGCAGGCGGATTGTACTTTGCCTACCAGGCAGGCTCTATTTTTGGATTTTGTCAGCCTGACATTCATCTCGTGCGGGTCAATGCCGACGGCACGATGGCCTGGCCTGCCATGTCGCTCAAGAACTGGTTGCAGAGCAACTCTGATCTCAATGATATCCTGCTGGAAACCCCTACACTTATCGCTGATAATGGCGCCGGTGCTGTACTTGCTGCAGATGTAGATGCTGGTGCTGAAGGGCACATTCCGTATGTCTTCGGAATACATGAGTCAGGAATAGCCTGGGCTACCCCTGCCTTTACCTATGGCGGCATCGACAACTCCCGTCCCTGCATGGTCTTTGACGGCTCCGGGCCCTCCCCTCTCGGGCCTTTCATTGCCTGGGAAGACAGCTGGTTTGACCTTTATAACCTGGGGAAAAATATTTTTGCCGCCAAGATAGAGGCCCAATATATACGACCTGATTTTACAGTCCAGTCCATTACCTTTGAACCGGAGTTCCCCTTGACAGATGAACCTTTCAAAATCCTTGTAAGGTATGGCAACACTGGTCTGGCAGATGTCGATTCTCTGATAAAACTAGGGTTTAATTCCGGCGCTCTTCCGTTTTCCGCCTGGGAATATACGAATCTTTACGGTGGGCTAGACGCAGGCGAGAGCTATTTACTACAGCAGGATTTCTCAGCCGGGCGCGCAGCAGGGATTTACAGAGTCCAGGCCTCCATCAATCCGGACGATGATATCCGTGAGTCAACGCAGGGCAACAACTTTCTTGAGGCCTCGCTGATTATCTACGATACTCCAAGGCCGGATTTAATAATCAAATCAATCGTTCTTGATCCCGCATCTCCGCGACCCCATGAGCCGTTTGCTGCCTTTGTTACCACTTGTAACCAGGGAGCGGTTGCAGCAGACCAACCTTTTTCGGTCAGTTACAATAACGGCGCCCCTAACTCTGTCAGTGAATACTGGAGGCTTTCAGGGCTTGCTCAGGGAGCCTGCTCCACAGTTCAGTTTGACCAGGCTGGTTTTCCCGCTGGTTCCTATGATATGTATGCCAGGGCGGATACGGAAAATGAAATTGTGGAAGCCGTAGAGGATAACAATTCAAGGCAGCTGTCCCTTGACATCGAGCCCATGCCTGATCTTGTCGTGGAAAATATAGTTGTCTATCCCCGGTTTCCACAGCCCTGGGAGCCTCTTTCGTTTGAGGTTACCATAAAAAACAGAGGTGAGGCCCGCAGTGAGGTTTATGCCGGCGGCGGTCTGGTAGATCCGCAAGATCCTGAAGAGCTGATTTTCTTTCTTGAGACCCCTCCTCTTGAAGCTGGCGAGAGCTTTGTGCACAACGTTGATCTGCAGACCGGCAGACCGGCCGGAAGTTACCAGCTCCTTGCCGCAATAGATACCCGAAATGAGGTTCCTGAAGCGGACGAGACTAATAATAACCTCTGGGCCTCTTTGGAAATAGGAATCTGTCCCGGTGATTTTGACGACGATGGTGACATCGACGGCTTGGATGCCGCAAGTTTTGCCCAGTTTGTGGCCGATGGTAACATGGCAGCAGATCTCGATGGGAGCGGAAGCGCCGGAGATCCTGGTGATTATGCCGTTTTTGCCGATTATTTCGGCAAGTCGGAGTGCTATTCCGCCGTTACCGGTTATATCACTGTCCAGCCTCTTGAGCTTCTCTCAGGTAACGACGTGAATATTCAGGTAAATCTCTCCACAGCCGCACCTGAAGGTGGAGTAACCGTGACACTGAACAGTGCTGATCCCGGTATTCTCAATGTCAATACGCCCTCGGAGATATCTATTGCTCAGGGAGAAACCTCTGCGCTGTTTTCGGTTCACGGAGTATCGCCGGGAACAGCCACAGTGCAGGCGGAAGCGGAATTATACAGGCAGAGCAGCGCAGATGTACGGGTTGTGGCAGGTTTTATAAGTCTGCCTGAAACTCTCTCCCTTCCTCTGTCCACCAACGTAAGCCTGCCCGTTACCATTTCTCCCGATCCTGCCCCTGCAGGCGGCCTTACCCTGACGCTTGAGTCCAGCAGTGATGATATTGATTTGCCGAGCCATGAGGTATTCATTCCCGAAGGATCCTGCTCAGCCAATTTCACGGTTCGGGCAACGCTTCCCGGGTCCTGGACCATTACGGCAAGACATGCTGATTATCTGGATGATTCCTGCGTAGTCAGTACGGATACCGCCTTTAACATTGTTGAGTCTGTTGTAACATTTAACAGAGGCTTTCCCAAGGATATAACAGTTCAGTTAGAGAGCACAGGTACACCGACTGCGGCCCCGGCAGGGGGCATTAATGTGGCCCTTGTTGTAGATGATTTCGCCTGTGTCACAGTGCCTGCAAGCGTACTGATACCGGAGGGACAGGTTTCAGTAACCGTGCCAGTTGACTATGGCGGCAGCGCAGCGCTTCCCTGTACCACCTCGGTAAACGCAGCAGCGCCCGACATCACAATGGACAGTGTAACAGTAAATGTTGAGCCGGAGCCTGTTATAACAATGCCTGCTGATAGAAGGGTAGGAGCAGGGCTGGAGTATGGCCCCAATATCGTGCGCCTGGGGACAGGAGATCATGGAGGCGCTGACATTGTTATCTCAAGCAGTGATCCCGGCAAGTCGCTGGTATCGCCTGACAGATTTAGCCAGGGCAGCGCTTCAATCACCCTTCACCTTGCGGATGGGAGAGCCTCAGGTAGTTTCTATGTCCAGGGGGTTGAGCTTGTAACCGGTACAGCAGAACTCACTGCAATATCTGGCGGATTTGTGGAGGACAGTATGGCTGTCGAGATCGTCCAGCCAACGCTCTGTCACCTTGATGGCCTTGCCAGTCATTTAACTACATTGTCGCCGGATGATCCCTTCCAGGTGCGGGTGGGCATCCCGTATCCTAACAGTCTTACCTGCGCTATGTACCAGTATGTACGGGTAAGTGGAGACGGCGAAGGCCTGCTGGCCACAGTCGTGAACAGTAACGGGGAGGTTGGCCGGCTGATAACTGAAGATATTACAGGTCAGACAGTAAATGTTCCCATCCCTGAGGGTGAAAACGGCTCTTTATACCAGGTTGACCAGGGAGGTGTTGCCTTTGAGGCTCTTGGGCAGGGAACTACCACGGTCACCGCCTCTATTCCCGATTTTCTGGTTGCGCCGGAATTTCCCAGGGAGGTTACGGTGGAAACCCCTGATATCATCATGCCCTCCGGTGCCAGGGTCGGTTCGGGACTTCAGTATGGACCTTATATCCTGCGTCTCGGCGCTTCAGACCATGGCGGCATTGATGTGACGGTTTCAAGCAGTGACGAATCTCTGGCCCTTGTATGCCCTGACGCCACCACTGTCGGCAGCGGCTCTATCACCCTTCACATTGACGATGGCAGAACGGCGGCAAGTTTCTACGTTCAGGGGATTGATGGTGTTACGGGTAACACTTACTTTCTCGCTGCCGCACCCGGATTTAACGATGGTTCCATGTTGGTAGAGGTGGTTGAGCCTGCTGTCCGAATAACTTCTCTTTCTTCTACCATTACCACCCTTTCAGAGCCGGATGAGTTCCAGGTCTCGGTTGGCATCCCCAGCAGTGACAACAGTGCCATTTATCAGTATCAGTACGTTTCTGTAAATGGTGATGATACAGGGCTATCTGCGACATTGGAAAACAGCAGCTCTGAAGTGGCCCGGTTGGCAACCGCAAGCGACAGCGGACAGCAGGTTACCGTTGCCATTGCCGAAGGCATGAGCCATTCACCTGCGACCGTGGCCTCTGGAGGAGTCAGACTTGAGCCGCTTTCCAGCGGGATCACCACAGTGACGGTCTCTGTGCCGGATTTTATTTCCCTTCCCGATGCCTCAGCTGATGTGTCAGTGAGTATGCCGGTGATAACTTTGCCCGCAGACACCAGGGTTGGCTCAGGCCTTCAGTATGGACCTTATATAGTTCGCCTCGGCGCTTCAGACCACGGCGGCGTTGATGTGACCGTTTCAAGCAGTGATGAATCTCTGGCCCTGGTATCCCCTGACGCCGCCACTGTTGGCAGCAGATCTGTAACCCTGCACATAGACGATGGCAGGACGTCAGCAAGTTTTTACATTCAGGGGGTGGAGAATGCCACAGGCAGTGCGGAGCTGCTTGCCCAGGCTGTCGGATTTTCAGCAGACAGCCTGGAAGTGCAGGTCGTGGAGCCTGCCGTGGTCATAGCGGAGCTTTCTGCCAATAATACCATACTTACCGTTCCTGATCCATTTCGGATAATGGTAGGGGTTCCTGACAGCACCGGCAGTTACGTGGCTCAGTACCAGCCTGTTCGGGTTAGTGGAGATGGTGAGGGTCTATCGGCATATGTGGAAAACAGCAATGCCGCAGTGGGTCGCCTTATAGATACAGGCTCCACTGGTCAGGATCTTACAGTGATCATATCCGAAGGTGATAGCGGCTCCGGCGGTACAGTAGCTCAAGGAGGCATTGCCCTTGAGGCACTTGGCACAGGAGAGACAACAGTCTCTGTTTTCGTGCCGGGTTTTGTCCTGCCTGCTGCTGCCTCACAGGATGTGTCAGTAGGGGTGCCGGCTGTTATCATGCCCTCAGACACCAGTGTTGGTTCAGGTCTTCAGTACGGACCTTATATCCTGCGTCTCGGCGCTTCAGAGCATGGCGGCGTTGATGTAACGGTTTCAAGTAGTAATGATTCTCTGGCCCTGGTTTCTCCTGACGCTGCTACTGCCGGCACCGGATCTTTAACCCTTCACATTGACAATGGCAGGACAGCGGCAAGTTTCTATATTCAGGGGGTTGAGGATGCTGCCGGTACAGTTGCTATAACAGGAGATGCCCCAGGGTTCGTAAATGACACCATGAGTGTAGAGATTGTCCAGCCTGGCCTGATGATAACAGGGCTTGCCGAAACGGCTTTGGCCGGAGACGATCCCGATGAATTCCAGGTGGTCGTGGGCATTCCAGCCGCTGATAACTTAAGCCTGGCCCAGTACCAGCCTGTGCGCATAGGCTGGGATGGGACAGGACTTAGCGCTGAGGTTTTCGTTAATGAGCCGGATATTGCCGAGCTTGTCACAAATAGTGATTCGGGTCAGTCCGTATCTGTAGTGTTGGCGGAGGGAGAGTCTGCCTCTCCTGCTTCAGTAGGTGCGGGTGGAGTGGCCTGTTCAGCCCTGTCATTTGGTGAGGTAACGGTATCCGCTGAAATACCCGGATTTACAGCAACAGCAAATGCATCTGTTGTTATCAATGTTGAGTAAACCTATCTCACTTGAAGATTAAAGGCTGCCTTGAAAAATTAGATATTTTGTTCAAGTTCAAGGAACAGTCAAAATAAAAAGCGCAGCATATTAGGTAGATGTGAGCATTTTTATTTTGACAGTGACACAGAAATTGGGCTAAATAGTAATTTTTCAAGGTGGCCTAAAGTGAATTAGTGAATATCCTCAAGAGCTAATGAACATCCTCTGGGCGCTGACCCTGAAGCGCGTCCCGGGAGATCAAATCCTGGCTGGCGCTTACGAGCCAGATCATCGGTCAAGATAACAAACGGTCTGGAAATATTAGCAAGATCATATAGAATGGTAAAGGCATGTCGTTTTATTACATATCGAAAGGCATCACGTAAAAGTTTTATATTTGCCTCGGTCTGTAATATTTTTTGCCGTTTATAGGTCACAAGGGTGAAAAAGTAGCTTCCGCCCTTTACCCTTGCCCTTCGGTAATGCATGCTTACACAAGCTCCATTTTTAATTTTTTGTCTGATTTCGATGTCTCGCCGATTCGCTTATCGGCACTCAATCAGACCTACACTACTGAATCCAGAAATAACAAGAAAAAAAAGGAGGCCGAGTTCAAATAAGTTAATGGATAAAAAAATACGACAACTGTCTTGACATCGACAAAACAACAAGTTACGTTGATTTTGTCGCAGACAAACATATTACGTAAAAAAGCTTATTTGTCACAATTGTTTAACAATTTGATGGTCATTTTTAGGCGCTTAACGATTAGCTATAAACAATTTTTGTCGATAGTAATATTAAATCAGTAGGAGGCCAGCCCTATAATCGATTTGCGTGTAATCCGATACTTATTGTCCAGAGAGTTGGGCTCCTACAGTTCAAACCAATCATCAGTAGTTATTTTCATTGTCAAAGTTTGCTAATTTCATAACAAAAAAATAAGGGAGGTGAAAAAAGAATAGCCCGGTATCGGAGAAATTTGTTTATTTTTGTCCAGTTAAGTATGGCGTCAATAGGTAGTTTATATGAAAATTCCATGGATCGTAAGGCACTTGATTTTCATGTTTCGTTATACCTGGCCATTTGGCCCAGCCATGCTGATTAGAGCAGAATGTCTGGAGGTTAAAATGATTATAAGAAATGACAGTAGGTTTGCAACAGCGTTATTTTTGATGTCTTTTGCAGTATCTTCCATGAGTACGGCACAGTCAGATGCGGCGACTTTAAGTCTTGATTATGAAAATTCATTTTTTTTCGGCCAACGTGGGGCTGGAGTAAAAATTGCTGGTGTCGAAGGAACATCGGATTTTGGGCATCCTTTCCTATACAGTAATTTTCCTTATGAAGTTTATATGTATGGGTCCGGTCATGCATCACAGACTGTAACTACACAAGGGGTGACCTACGAAGTAGGAGAAAATTTACAACACAGAATTTCAATTGATATTGATGACATTTATTCTGATTTTGCCACAATTAATCTGTATGCTTCTCTAAACTTTACAGGTCTATTGCCTGACCCATTGCCTGTTACACTTTCAGACAATGATTTTGGAGACCATGATTCTTATGCAGATGCTTGGGGGTATACTTATTTCAGAATAGATGGCGT
>JAOZOY010000010.1 GCA_029933005.1 Deltaproteobacteria bacterium | reverse complement strand
CGAAAAAACATCATTAAATCCATACAATACATTAACCCGGAAAGTTGAGTTATTATTTATGTGAAGGTACTAAGCGCCAACCTCGAGAAAAACAAGCAATAAAATCCCAACCAGGCCCAGGCCGGAAAAAAAAACATCATAGCGGTTAAAACGGAAAGGCACATGACTGTAAAAACGGCCGGAAAACCCCCGGCATTTCATAGCGCAGGCCACGTTATCGGCCCGATCCAGGCTGCGCACAAGCAGCATACCAATAAGATACCCAAAGGTCAGCAAAGTGTGACGATTGCAGCGAGCCTGAAAACCTCGCAGCAGCATGGCGAAACGCAGCCGTCGGTACTCCTGGAAAATGACCTCGATATAACGAACCATAAAAAAAAGAATCCGAGTCAATTTTTCTGGCATCCCCAGACAGCGCAGTCCATGACCGAGTGTTCCCGGCTCCATGGTCCCGACCAGAGAGGCGACTGCGATCATAATAAGGTTGGCCTTGGCCGTAATAACAAGCGCCATGATCAGACCAGTTCTGCTCCACGTCCATGAGCCAACTTCGACAACCGGGGTTCCCGGAACAGAGAGGGGCAGAAAAAGAAGAACAAAAAGCATAAAAAAATTAAGTTCCGCCAGCCGTTTCAAAATCCGCCCTGGAAACAAGCGGGCAAAAGCGGGCAGCGGCAGAACGAGAATCGCACCCACGGCAAGAACAGCATTCTTTGTGCTGACGGCCAGAATGACGGCAAAGGCAAAGGCGACCAGAATACGGCAGCGCGGATCAAGCCTTTTTACGGGAGAAGAAATTTGACTGTCTTGAAAAACAAGCATGGAGTCAACTGGAATGCGGAGAAATTGAAGAACATTGCTGACCGACAGGGCCAAGCAGATCAGGCCGCACCTTGTGCAGAAAGGAGACCACCGCGCCGGCCACAAAACCTTCAATCAGGACAATCGGAAGATGGGCGATCATGATGGCGACAATTGTCTTCAAAAAATACTCATTGCAGAGATAAAGGGTCCCCGCCAGAAAAAAACAGCTCAAAACGACACCCGCCACACCAATAAAAAAGCCGGCCGGAAATAAACTTTTCCTATTCCGCCCCCTGATAATCAGTCTGAAAAGATAAAAACAGAGGACCGCGGGAAGCGCGTTATTAATAATATTGGCACCAAGGGCGGTGAGACCACCGAAACCAAAAAAAACACTTTGCAGAAACAGAGCCATGGCAAGGGCTGGAAAAGCAGACCAACCCAGCATCATCCCGATCACTCCAGTGAGCAGGAGATGAGTGCTGGATAGACCGATGTTGACATGGATCAGAGAGGCCACAAAAAAAGCGGCCGACATGACACCAACCCGGGGGATATCGTCAATATCCATCCTGTATAATCCAAAAGCGACACCGGAAACCGCAAATGTCGTGGTGGCCGCCATCACCGGCATGGTCAGAATGCCGTCAGCAATATGCATTGAATGGTCCTGTTGGTCTTGTTGTCCGGTTGGTCTAAGCTAATCAGCCGATTTCCTGCCTTTAATAATTATAAAAAGCCCTGCCATCCCCAGGATATAGCCAATTCCACCCAAGATATCGTGAATACGAATCTTATTTTCATAATCATCCAGCTGGCTCCGGTAAAGATTGATCTGTTGCTGCAGGGGCTTTATGGCGCCGCTGACCGCGACGGTAACCAGTTTTTGCAACTCAACAGGAGAGAAGCCTCTTTCGGGAAAAAGGCAATCTTTAGTCCGACCCGAAGGCTCTTCTTCGTTTCCGGTTCGAGGAGAAGCAACAGCCGGCGCCTTCAGCCGCGCCAGATCATCCGGGAATTCTCCGGCCGTCAACTGCCAGCTGGCCGTGTGACCGTCACCGGTGTTCAAAGTAAGAAGGAGATCCGCCTTAAAGGGGGCCTCAATCTCGAATTCACCCTTGTCGCTGGTAACGACCTCTCCAAGATGTTCACCAGCCGGCCCCAGCAGGAAAACTGTTACTCCGACAGGTCGACCGCCCCCGCTGTAATAGGCATAGCCGCTGATGGTCCTGCCTTCGACGCTGCCAAACAGTTTCAAATTATGAGCGTTTGCCGGGAGTGAAAAATTCAGGGACAGCAGCAGCGCCGGAAGACCGAACAGAAAAACCAAAGCATATCTTTTCATTTCATATCAACCAGCCGTGACAATATTCGTACTTGGAATCAACTCCAGAAAACAAGCCTCTGTTCCGCCTGCCAAGGCCAGGCCTGCCATAACGCCCATCTCACAAATTGTCCATACCCTGGTACTCTTCATTCCTTCCCCCATGGTCTACGGTCCACCTTTAAACGATAACACAATAACACGATTGCAGAATTTTGAATACCATGCCTACTCAAACATGTCAAAGAAAATCATACGAAAAAAAAAATTGTAACACTGGGACGGGATAGCAGTATCCGCTGGTAAACAGTTACAAGGACTGTGACTCCTGTAAATTAGTGGTCTGGTGAACGGTTACTAAACCGCAACCGCTACATTGCTCCGCGTCAATTCGTGTTGTGACCGGTGGTTTCATTATTTTTTCCGGATCGACTTACCCATACTAAAAGCATCGCCCACCAAAGGGCCAATTCCATGATATTTACGAATCATCGGCGAAAAAACCAGGGGTTTCAACTGGTCGATATCCACCATATCCTTTTCACCCAGGATCGACTCCTCTGCTTTAACATCGATAATTTCGCCGATGAATTGAGTATGGAGACCGATTTCAACAATTTTCATGAGCCTGCATTCGAGCACCAGGGGAAACTCAGCAATAAAAGGAGCATTCACACAGGTACTACTTTCCGGAGTCAATCCGGTGGCCGCGAATTTATCCACATTATGGCCGGTTGAGATACCAAAATAATCCACCTCCGTGGCAAACTTCTCGGTACCAATATTAATGGTAAAAGCCTTGCTCCTTATAATATTGCCATGACTTAAAGTCGCCTCCCTCAGGGAGACGGCAACGCAGGGCGGTTTGGAACAACAGACACCGCCCCAGGCCGCTGTCATCACATTTGGCTGATCATCTTTCCCGTAAGTGCCGACAACCCAGACCGGGGTCGGATAAACACAAGTGTTTGCGGACAATGACTTCTTCATTATTCCTCCTATTTCAGACTTGATCTTAATGAACATCCATAATATAAAGAAAGATTGCGCTGTCCGCAAGGATGTTTACCCTATGACCGATTCCCTTTCCAGAAAAATTGCCTTTACGTTCTATGCCCTGGGCTGGAGCCTGGCCATTCCCCTGCTCTACCGCAACCGTCGGTTGAAAGAGGGCTTTGAGCAACGCATCCTCCGGGTCGAACCGCCAAAGGCCGATCTCTGGATTCAGGCAGCCTCGGTGGGAGAGTCCCTGCTGGCTTGGGAGCTGCTTAAACATTTACATCCGCCCGAACCAGTACGGATACTTATAACCAGCAATACCAGCCAAGGCATGAATGTGCTGAAAAAGGCCCGACGCTGGGCAAAACGGGAAAATATCGATGTAATAGTTGAAACCGCTTACTTCCCCTTCGATCAACCAAAAATCATGCGGCATGCCCTTACTGATATCCGGCCCAAGGTCTTGCTGATGCTGGAAAGCGAGCTCTGGCCGGGCTTAATGGCCGCCTGTAAAAAACAAGGTGTCAAGATGCTGGTAGTCAACGGCCGGATCAACCAAAAGAGCCTGAAACATTACCGGATCTGGCCTTCTTTGTGGCGCGATCTGCGGCCGGACAGGGTTCTGGCTATCTCAGAAACTGATGCATCACGCTTTAGCGTACTTTTCGGCAACGATGTTGTTGAGACCATGCCGAATATCAAATTTGACAGGGTGAACGAAAAAAGCCTGACCGCCGGCCGGGTCAATCCCCTCACTTCCATGATCGGCCCGGAGGAACGTCTGCTGGTACTTGGTTCTGTGAGGCAGGAAGAAGAAAAGGACATTGCCCGACTGATTAGCGACATGATGGCGAAAGAGCCCCGTTTGATCATCGGTCTCTTTCCCAGGCACATGCACAGGCGGAACCATTGGCGGAAAATCCTTGGTGATCTGAACCTACCCTGGCTGCTACGCTCCGAGATTAACGGCCAGGTCAGCAGCGGCACCGTTGTTCTCTGGGATACCATGGGTGAGTTAACGCCGGCCTATGAACTTGCCCAGGCCGCCTTTGTTGGTGGCAGCCTGGCGCCGGTGGGAGGCCAGAATTTCCTGGAACCCCTGACTTGCGGGCTGAAACCGGTTATCGGCCCATACTGGTCTAACTTTTTCTGGGTCGGCCGTGAAATTATTGACCAAAAACTTGTATTCCAGGTTAACAACTGGCAGGAACTCTCAAAAGTCTTGTTGAAAAAATTGAGCCTGCCTCTTCAGCGCGAACAGACAAAGGCTGCGGTGATTGATTATGTCCGCAACCGGCAGGGTGGCACTGGGCAGGCCTGTAAAGTAATCATCAATTTTCTGCAAAAATAAATCATTGTGGATTTGGGATATCAGATTTCGGAATGCTCTAACAAAACCGAAATCCGCATTCCAAAATCAGAAATCGCGCGAAGAACAGCCTGTAATCAGTTGATATTGCAAAATATTTATTAACATAGACAAAAAATTGTTTATATAGCGGCGTTAAGCGCCTAACATCCAAAATCCATGAACGATCTGCCCAAATGCTATGGGATCATCCCCACCCGTTATGCCTCTTCCAGATTTGAAGGCAAACCCTTGGCCGACATCCTCGGGAAACCTATGATCTGGCATGTCTATACCAGGGCCTGCCAATGTCCCCATCTGGAAAAAGTAGTACTGGCAACCGACGATAAGCGTATATTCAACGCCGCCCAAGATCTGAACATTCCCGTCCTCATGACCGGCAGTGAGCATACCTGCGGCACGGAACGCGTCCTGGAAGCGGCCCGCATTCTCGAAATCCCGGCCGATGGAGTCGTGGTGAATATCCAGGGAGATGAACCGGCCCTGGAACCCGCGATGTTGTCTGAACTGGTTGAGCCGTTTAGGAATAGTGAAGTTCATGTAGCCACTCTGGCCCACAAAATAGATGGGGATACGGCCCGAAATCCGGATCAGGTCAAAGTCGTGCTGACCAGGGACTCCAGGGCTCTTTATTTTTCCAGATCATTAATTCCATATCCTCGTGACGGGAAAAATGAATGCTATTACGGTCATATTGGCCTTTATGCTTTCCGAATGACCATCTTGGAACAATTTGTTGCGCTGGATAAAGGCGTCCTGGAAAAAAAAGAAAAACTCGAACAGCTCCGGCTGCTTGAAAACAATTTTGCTATCCAGGTTGTTCTTACCGACCACAAAGGTTTTGGTGTTGACCGGCCCGAGGATATCGCCATTGTCGAACAAATCCTGCGTGATCAGAAGACCTGATAAAGAAACGATCACAGAAAAGATATCGCCCCTGACATGTCCCATTATTTCAACAAAAATGACAGTGCCGCAAAATTGCATAAAGCCCATACTAACGTTACTTTTTTTGCATGAGCCTTAAAGAAAAAAAACCAGACTCCCTTATTTCAATCTCCGGGAAAAATGCGGAAATCTATAAAAAAGATGCCTCACAACTTCTGCAGGGATGTTTACCCGCAGGATGGAAATGGATTCCCTGTTCCACCAGCACACTTGTCGCCGCAAAAGAAGCTCCATCTCCAGTCTATTATAAAGAATTTTTCCCAAGAAACAGATATGAGGGAATCAAAGCATTTTTCAGAGGCAGCCGTTGTCAACGGGCACGCAAACAAACAGAAAACCTTGCTGCGGCTGGCCTTTCCACTCCGAAAACTCTCTGCTGGGGAAAGGGGAGATTAAATGAATTTATCATTTCTACAGCTGAGGAAGGTCAAGGATGTTATACTTTTCTCCTGAAAAAATACTCTCCTCCTCTCACTCCTGAAAAAATCCTCGAGAAACGTCATCTTTTACAGCAAGCCGGAAAAGCCATCAGCCTTTTACACCAAAATGGGCTGATTCATGGAGATCTTCGCCCAAATAACTTACTTGTTGCAAAAACCGGTGAGGGATTCAATTTTTCTTTTATAGATAATGAAAGAAATAAACATTTTAAACGACCTCCACTCTCATTAATAAGAAAAAATCTCATCCAATTTTCAATTATTCCAGATCATCTTCTAACAAAATCCGATCTATTACGCCTTCTTCAAGCCTACCTTTCCGCAGACAGAAATTTATCAAAACAGAAGCAACGCGAATTTATCAAAGATTTTTTTCGCAGGAGGCATCACCGACTCACCTTTATACTGAGTCGCCGCGACAGACATCAACGCGCTGAAAATACAAAAAAAATTAAGGGCAAGCATTTTTCTGGAGAATGCTATCATGGCAGCATAATCAGTCAGATTCCGCTAACAGCAACTAGTCCTGACGCCTGGTTTAGCGATAATGGAACATTAATTAAACAGGATAAAATAATAACCGCAAAAATATTTAGTAAAGCAGGCTATCCATCCCTTTTCGGCAAACATTTTCTCCCTCAAAATAATCTTCAATACATCAAACTTCTATTTCAGGAAGAAAGAGCCCGGCACCTATGGCGCATATCTCACATATTACTTAATTTGGGAATTCCTGTTCCTGAGCCTGTGGGATATATTTCAACTGGGGGATTTTTTTTAAAGCGTAGCAACTTTTTCTTTTGTGTTGCTCTGTCTGAATCGACTGATTTAATGACAATTTTCCGAAACAGTAATAATTTTACTTCCTGGTTGACTGCAAACCAGTTAATTGAATCTCTCGCCCGGAGTCTGGGGAAAATGCATAACTTTGGATTGAGTCACGGAGATACAAAATGGGGTAATATCATGGTGAACGAGGCGGAAGGAACGTTTTGCTGGATTGGTCTTGACTCAGCACACAAACAAAAAAAACAGGAAAATCGCTGGTTCTTTAAAGATGTAGCCCGTTTTGCTGTTGATATTATGGAAAGTGAAATCAGTCATGAGTGGCTTGATTTATTTTTAAAAACTTATGCTCAAACACGCTGCATTTCCAGCTCTTATCTTGAAAAAAAAATACGTCCTTTCGTGCGGAAAATGAATAAATGCCACCAGAAACATTTAAAATTGCCTCAATAACGAACGGCATTGAAACTATCGTAAACATTCGGCTTGATAATAAATTATTACAAAAACCACCGAAATGTAAATTTTGGATAGTGGCCCATATTTGGACGATCAGGTCTGTGAGCTATATTGATTCATATGCGAGTAGGCCTGATCGTTCAAAGATGGGGTGCTAGCCGAATATTTACAAACTATCCATATTTTTTCTTAAAATCAGTATGGTTGTGACAGATTTTATTTCAAGGCTTAATTGCATCACCACTTTAAGAAAGCGCCTTTACACGTAACCAATCACGGGGTAAAATCACCAATCTTTCGAGTAACTCCTTATTCTGTAAGCGTTCACAGGTGCCGGAGATCGGAGTCTCTCTACGTTCACTTACCTTGGGTGCCTGTGAACGCTTACCTTTACACGACACCAGACGAATGCTATATTTAAATTCATAATGAGACTAATAACCACCCGTAATCTTTTAATTCTTGCCATTATTTCAATAACCGGTTGGTTAGCGGTACAGGCAGTGCGTCATTATCGTGTCCTGAAGCCGGAGGCAACCCTTGAGCTCATTCCCGATAATGTTGCCCTGACTCTTAAAAACATAAAATATACCAAAACCCGTGCCGGAGAACCATTGTGGACCCTGGTGGCGGACTCGGCCGCCCACTCCAAAGATGGCATCACCCGGATGAAAAATGTTCATATAATCTTTTTTGACCGGGAAAATGGAAATATAGAACTTACTGCCGACCGGGGAGAATTAATGCCTGAATATCGGAAAATGACCGTCAGTTCTAATGTGATCGTGATCAGTCCGCAGGAAAACACATTGCAGACTGATTATCTTGAATATGAAGAAGCCGGCAATATCCTGCATACCGACAAAATGGTAAAAATTAATGATGATCACTACATCGTGAGTGGCAAGGGCATGCGGATCGATGTTACAGAGCGAACCCTGCTTCTCTTAAGCGAGGTGAAAGCCCAGATCGACGGCATGGATAGTCATTAGGCCCCATGTTGCTATCAGCATTGTAAAAATATTATTTATTTCGTGAATAGCGAAGAAAAAACTGAGGAATTAATGGCCAGAAAACTTTCAGCACAGGGACTGGAAAAGTCTTATAAAGGCAGAACTGTTGTTCACGGTGTCAGCCTTGAAGTCAATTCCGGTCAAATCATCGGTCTATTAGGCCCAAATGGCGCCGGCAAAACCACGACCTTTTATATGGTTGTCGGTCTGATTCATCCCGACAAAGGCCGGGTTTTTCTCGATGATCAAGAGTTAACCGGCTTGCCGATTTACACCATGGCCAGAGCCGGGATCTCCTATCTTCCCCAGGAAAAGTCTGTTTTTCAAAGGTTGTCCGTCGAGGACAACCTTATGGCAATCCTGGAAACCCTTGACCTCAGCCAGACTGAACGGAAGGAACGTCAGGAGCAGTTATTGACGGATTTCAGTTTAACACATGTGGCAAAAAGCATGGGCCACACTCTCTCAGGAGGTGAACAGAGACGACTTGAGTTCGCCAGAGCCCTGGTTATTGAACCGGCATTTATATTGATGGATGAACCTTTTGCCGGAGTTGACCCCATTGCTGTCATAAATATACAAAATATTATCGGCCAGTTGAAAAAAAAAGGGATTGGCGTGTTGATCTCTGATCATAATGTTCGCGAAACTCTCGGGGTCTGTGATCAGGCATATATTCTTAACCATGGAGAAATCCTGGAATTTGGTGAGCCGAATCTCATTGCCGCCAGCCCCAAGGCCAGGGAAATTTACCTTGGGGAAAAGTTTGAATTATGACGACAACCTGTTGTCTTACGCCATCAAGTGTATGTGGAAATGCGAAAGATGTAATCACTGATCTGTTCAGTCTTCAGCTCTGTTTTGTCACCGAGTACGTGTTGAATCTGCCCCCTTTTTATCTCTGTTTACAGATAATCGCACAATTATCAGGTGCATAAATGTTTGGCAAGGGCAAGGTACTCTTCGGTTGCATGTTCTATGGAAAATTCTCGACCACGGGCCATAAGGATATTTTGATCTGGAGGATTTTTTATGCAGTGAAAAATTGCTTTCGACAATGCAACATAATCACCCACAGGAATCAAGGTCCCAAAACGTCCGTTTTCCAAAATCTCTGCAGGTCCACTAGGACAGTTAGTGCTGACCACCGGACAACCGCAAGCCAAGGCCTCGATCAAAACGGTTGGAAGCCCTTCCCATGCTGAAGAAAGGACGAAAACCGAGGCTTTAGCCATATAACTGAAAGGTTTTTTAACGAAACCAGGCATATCGAGATAGTCGGAAATGCCAAGATCTTGGGCCTGTTTGAGAAGTTTGACACGTTCTTCTCCCTCACCAAGGATGATCAGTCGAGCCTTCATCATTCCCCTGACTCTGGCAAAAGCACGCAATAAAGTTGGAAAATCTTTTGCAGGCTTGAGCTTTCCAACGGCAAGAATTACCGGCGGTGACCCAGGAGAAAACCAATCACATGCATATTCCATGGCGTGGTCTTTGATCTCAGGAGTAATAACAGGATTGTAGATAGTGGTAATACGATTAGGAGGCAGGTTAATCACTTTGGCCAAATCTTTTGCCACTCCATTTGAAACCGCAACAATAGCATCTGCTTTCGGATAAAAACGCTGCGCAACCTTTGGAAATACCCTGATTCTGCGCTTTTGCTGATTTTTTGCTACCTTCACGGAAAGAGCAATATGAGCCGTGACGATTACCTTGGTGGAAACTCGGGATGCATCCCGTGCCAGAATAGCTGCAATATTTGGATAATCCATGGCAGAAATCATGACTTGTGGCCGTTCACAGAAGAGATAACGCGCAAGACCGGGGATTGCACCCAGAACCCAATGGGACTTAGGCGCCAAGACTATTTTGGCAAGAGCAATAGCATCCCCATGAACGCGAGTCAGGGAACCAAGTGCCTGAAGGGACGAATGTACTGCAAGGTCAACAACCCTAATCTTGGCAGGTATTTCATCCAGGTAGTACCCTTCTTTACGTCCCATAACGAGGTCGACGCGATGACCTTTATCTGACAGACCGCGGGCAAGATTGATAATAAAACGAGCGCCACCACTGCCGCCGAATGAGCGAACAAATAGTGCAATGTGCATGGGTAACGATGTAATAGGTTGATTTTTATCCATGTTTGCATCAATCTCCTAACCTACTAAAGTGGAATAAAACATTAATTTTTTTTAGGAATTATTTAGCAATCTTGCTCGGCAATAAGCATAGATGCCAGGCATAACCACTTTTTTATTTTCTTTGTTCCCCAAGGTCTTCCTGCCTGAAATTTCCCCATGCCTGAAATTATATCAAGCGTTGCAAGCAGGAACTGACGTCTCGGCGGCATAGCTATTGGGTCCTCAGTCCTGCGCCGGACATATGGCAACAGAGAATGCAACAGGTGAGGGTGTTGACACACAAGTTTAATCAATTCTTCAGCAATAGGTAGCTCTTGTGATATTTCCCAGTCCAAGAGGACGAAATTACCATTTACAGAAACAACGAAATTGCTTTTCCCCAGATCACCGTGACCAATGCACAGGGGTATTGTTTCATCCCTCATGGACAGACATTCCTCAGAGGCTTTAAGAAATTGTAACAAAGGTACCCATTTATTCTTCCACTTAACTTCGGAAGTCAGTCTGGCAATTTCATTGCTTATCCAATCCGCGTTATAAATTTCGGCCGCTCGACGATGGCGAATAGAACCATGGTCATAAAACCTAAACAAGCAGGGCAGCACCTTATCCGCCAACACCTCCCAATCAGATGTTTGGCCAAAACGACGGCCATAGACAAGTTCTTCAAGTATATATGGCGGGTTAGCGGCTGTGTCTTGCCTGAGGACCTTGGGTTGTCGAAACCCAGAGATTGAGGAGAATCGTTTCCGAGCAACCATTGCTTCTTTGAGCTTTTCCGGTGACTGTTGCTGCCTGGCGACCCAAAGGGTCATCTGCTGTTGATTGTAAAAAACGCGCATATTAGAACGAAAAAATACGGCACTGGCTGATATATCCGCCCGTATGCGAGTACCAAAAATAAGATAATAGAGAGCCTTGGTTGCGCCGTGAACTGGGAAGCCCGGAATAAGAATTGTGACATCAGATGTGGTTTGAAAAAAGATGTGTTGAAGATAGTTCCGTAATATCTCTTCACGAACTAGCCAATTGCCGATTATTCTAAAAGCTGTCCCTTGAGTATTATTATAGCTGATAGCATCGAGACGCGCCTCAATAGCCGCAAGTGCAGCGAGGCTTTCGGCAAGATCATGATCGACAATTCGTCCCTGAGATCGCTTTGAAATATACCATTTCATAATCGCTGGGGAAGATATTCTGTGATAATAATGTTTTTTAATGTTTGGCACACTTTACGAGATAAACAGGCTGATCAGCTATACATCGAAGTCGACGCTATCTGGCATGCTGTGCAGCCTGATCGCCTTCCTGTGGAGTGCTGCCGAACATTTACATGTTTTGGATGACGAATTCAGCAAGTTTGAAATCAAACTCAGTGTCGATATTGACCATTATATCGTCAATAACCAAATATGAAGTTTTTTCTCCCTTGATCGTCTCTTGATCGGCGATCAGGTCGCGAGCCAGGACATAAGCGACGCCGTTTTTATGATAAAGTGGTTCCAGCTGCTGCCTGGCAATAATGTCAGCAGCAGCTGGATCATAATAGTCAAGTCGATCATCCTTTATAACAAGCTGTTTTAAGGGATGAGCCTTGGCATCGGTCTCACTGACGGTCCAGACCGCATCATAACCGCCGTCGATCATTTTGTTGACTGCTGCCGTAATATGTTCCGGTTTGCGAAAGGGCGAAGTCGGCTGCAACATGATGATGATATCGTATCGTTGGTTATCGATCCTTTCACATTCCAACAGAGCGTGTTTAAGGACCGGTGCATCAGCGACAAGGTCACCGGATAATGTTTCAGGCCGCATGAAAGGCACACCCAGGCCGGACTCCTCGGCGACTTTGGCGATCTCGGGGTGATCGGTGGAGGCCACCGCCCGGTCAACGTAGGGAAGCTGTTTTACGACTTCCCCGACCAGGGCAACCAAGGGGACACCGTTTAACGGGCGAATATTTTTCAGTTTTACACCTTTGCTGCCACCGCGGGCAGGAACCACCACTAAAATACGTTTACCTGAAATCATATATTACACATTGCCCTTCAGTTACTGTTCAGGAACTCTCCTGAAGTTTCAGAACCGTGGTTAGGCCAATTTAGTGGCCCTACCTGAAAAATTACGTCCTTTAAACGACTTGGTTTCCCAATCCGTCGATCATGGAATCAATTTCCGCCAATTTGAAATTATCTGTGACATGAATAAAAAAACAGCCGATTGCGGCAGCCGATTGGCGATCGGATTTTCCGTCGCCGACAACTACAATTTCATTGGGCTGCACATTCTCAAACCGCATTATTCGTTGCAGGGTCTGATCCTTTTTATGGGGAAATCCGATTACATCTTCAAAATAGCTCTCCCAGTTTCTAAAGGAAATAATTTCCTTTAAGGGGGTGTCGGGAGTGGTTGAGCTCAGGTACACCCTGTACTTTTCTTCCAGTAAATCAAGCAGGGCTTTGGCCCCTTCTTTTTCCGGGCATGTCTTGGCGCCGGCCAAGACAATATCATTGTATTGCTCAGCCAGCTCAGAACATCGCTTCTGCAGAATTTCAGGTGTGGTCTCATTAAGTCGCCTGAGAATCGTCTCTATAATAACATAGCGACTCTCTTCATACATTTCCCTCAAGACGGAACGAATGACATCTGTAAAACGACCCTCTTCAGGAAACAGCTCAAAATACCCATCATATTTAAGCTGGTTTGACTCAATCAGGGTTCCATCAAAGTCAAAGACAATTACTTTTATCGCCATATGTTCCTTGTCATTCGATCAATTAAGGGGCTATTACAAAATAAGTGTTACGTTTAGGCGGTCTGATTTGGGTTAGATTTAGACGAGCCGATTGAACAAAACCGCAGGCGTGCAGGGCTACGTCGAGTATTTTGTGATTGAGAATCGTTCAAATATGACCCGAAGCAGAGATGCATAAATGTAATGCTTATTTCGTAACAGACCCTAAGCCTGATTTTTTTCAACAACACTCAAATTCGGAATAACTGTTTTTCTTATTTCACGGGGCAGCCGTGCGATCCGCTCATCCTCATAAAACGAATCGTCATTATAATGAGTGGTGGAAATTTCTTCAAAAATCGCCCCGCCGAGGGTGTGAAACTTATGCCATTCACCGGGTTTGACAAGAATGGTATCGCCCGGCAGGGGCTTAATACGGTTCCCATCCAGCTCAACCTCAAGGTCGCCGTGCAGCAGCTGGAACGTTTCTTCCTTCACCTTGTGATAATGATAGGGGTGCTTCTGCCTCGGCAGTTGAATGATCAGTTTCTTGCAGTACTCCCGGTTAATGACATCGATAATGATCGCCCCGAATTCTCGGAAGTGTTCCAGGCCGTAGTGATGGGAAAGTTCGACCGAACTTTTACGGCCGATTTCAATTCTGGCCTCATTGAGCATGCCTTTGACCTGCAGCATGATGCGATAGATGATCTCTTCTGCTGGTAATGGTGAACTGGCAACTGCTTCACTAATGGGTTTATCAGCACCATAATCCTTATCCGCCTTCATGCCTTCGAACCAGTCACCGCTGACCAGCTGACCGTCCTGCAGAGGCATAGCAAAATAGACCTTATCCCGGGTGATTTTTTGACCTTTCTTAATCTGCTTTTTAACGTATACGCCGCGCATTAAGGATCGTAGTGATGCTATCTCTTCAGGCGATGCCGGGCTGCGATTCTCACCGCCGCAGGATTTTATGGTCTCGTTGTAGGCGACCAGCCACTTGGCAGTCTGTTCGGGATCAGAAGAGTAGGTGTTCAACTTGTATTTTTTCGTATTCATCCCCACATGCCGCTCAAACAGTGTTGCACCTTTGGCACAGGCAATAACAATGGGATTGCAGTCATCCGGGTCTTCGTGGGTAGAAAAACCGATGGGGATGCCCGGAAATCGTTCTTTCAGCAAGTCTATCTGGTTTAAATTCAACTTGTCGCTTGGTGTCGGATAAACGGCAACACAATGCATCAATGCAAAATGCACATTCCTGGTTTCAAAGAAGCTGACCAGCCTGTCTATCTGGGTCATGCTCAGGCCTGCTGTCGAGGCGACAATGGGATAATTTGTTTCAGCGATCCTTTCGAGGAGGGGCCTGTCCAATGCTGAACAGCTGGCCACCTTGATAATTTCTATGCCCAATTCCTGGATAATATCTACCGACTCTTCATCAAACGGAGTACACATGGTGTACATATTGCTATCGATAATGGCCTTCGTCAGCTTGGCATAGTCTTTCTTGGTCAGGGCTGTTTCCATAAATCTGGGAATATGCTTTACATCCTTTTTCTTTTTGTAATCCGGATGGATAAATGTATCCAGTTGACGAAACTGAAATTTCAGTGCCCCCCGGACACCAGCATCGCGGTTGACGTCACCAAATGCTTTAATGATATTCAGGGCATGCTCCATGTCACCCTGATGGTTATTTGCCAAGTCATATGTAAACAGACCATTAAAGTCAAAATCCTGCATAATCACTCCCTTCACATTTCATACAAATGTTAGCTTAAAATCACAGTAATTCAGCATCATACCGTAACCAGAAAAGCTGAGTTAGAGTATTTCAATGGCATCAAGCCTGTAGCCTTTTTCGTAATTTATTTTAACCACCCTGCCATGCTGATGAGATGTATGAGCTGCGGCAAGCAGCAGCATGGTATCAAGCCCCCTTTCTATGGCTATAGGGGAGTCTCCCGTAAAACTGCCATCAAGGATTTCACTGATATGTTCAATCTCACCTGTGAAATCATCCGGCCGTGATTTGGCAATATTTTCAGTCTGGATTTCTTTTTCGCCATCCCAGTAGCGAATGGCGTCATGCCCATCGTCAATATTAACAAACCATTCCACGAACCCTTTGCTGCCCTGGATGCGAACAGCCTTTTGAGCCGGTTCAGTGACCACATCCTGAGCAATGTCACCGACAAATCCGGATTCCGTCGTGACATTAAGCAGGCAGAGTTGGTCATATTTAACCTTACCGTTGTCGATCATATCCATTGTTGCCGAAACTTTGGAAATCCTGCCAAAGCCGACGAGGTGTGCAAAATGCTGCCAGATGTTCATGGCGTGGGAATGTTCGCCACTGGCGCCACCGCCCTGTTCATAGTAACCGAGGTAGGTGTCCTGGGGGCCCTTGAGCCAGGGATGTGCCCCGAAAATACCGCCCCAGTGCTCGCGAAATCTGGCACTGATGGTAATTGGCTGACCGATTATACCTTGATTTAATATTTCCTCGGCGCGCGTCGAATTCTGGGTCAGAACGTGGTTGTACCCAACTGCCACAAAAGTACCTGTACTGTTTTTTAAATCAACAATTTCCTGGGCACCTTCCAGTGAAGGGGTGCACAGCGGCTTTTCGATCAGCAGGACTTTGGGCGGCCTGCTTTGCAGGATTTGTTTTGCCAGACCCATGTGAAAATCCGGCGGTGTGCCGATGATCGCCAGATCAAAGTCCTCATCCGGCAGATTGTCTACCGTTACAAGCTGAATCTCAGAATCCCACTCTCCGTACCGGGCAGGGTATATGTCCTGTTGCGTTCTATCCAGAGCCTGCTGATCAATATCGCAAATAACCACGCTCCAGCCTTTGGATCGACAGGCATGGGCCAAGTGGTTGCCGATAGATCCGGCTCCGTATATTTTTACTTTATACACTAACGTATCTCCTTTTTTGGGGAGTAGAACTCCTATCCGGTAATTCGGAAAATGTGCCTGGAGTGCTGGGTAACCCGAATGTTCTTAAACCTGTCCAGCATATTACCCAGTCGCGCAATCCGTCTTTCAACCTCATTAACAGAGATATCTGGCCAGCGGTGTGTATGATAGGCAAGATTGTTGCGGTGACCGGACCGCCTCATGTTAACATGTTTTTTTGCTGTCCGCATTCGGTTATGGATCCAGCCGCTCAGGTAATCAGGCAATGATGATGTCGGCGGCTGTTTTTCATGGTACCCAGCAGTTTTCAGGACATCGACAATCCGGTCGGCTGCAAGTCTGCCGTCCAGCGCTGCAATATGCTGATCGAGCCTGGCGCGGCGTACAGCGTAGTCCAGTGGATCGAGATCACCTCTGACGATGGCAATCGCCTTGCTGCACAATTCATCACAAGAAAATGTCCGGTGGCTGACGGCATTGGGCAGCTGGTGATCGATATTTTCAGATGCTACCGGTTGATAGCTTAATGTAGGTCTATCCAGAACCGCAGCTTCCACCTGGGTCGTGCAGCTGTTGGCGATGAGCACTTTAGAGGCCATCAGCCAAGGCAGAACACTGCCGTCATTGGCTACCCTGATGTTGTCGCAGCGCTTGGCAACGGCCAGCCACGGAGCGTGATTTTCGGCGGGATGGGGTCGGACAACCACAGTAAGATCGGGCAGCGCCCTGCAAAGCTCCGGCAGCATCATTTGAAAAGCTTCAAACAATTGCAGCTTGTGACGTCCCCATGCAGAATCAAACTGATTGACTTTTTCTGACTTTTCCGCTTCCAATACCTGCTTTAATGGACTGAGCTCAGGGAAAAAATGATTTACCTTGCTGAAATTTGTATTCACCAGGACAAAATCCCCGAACCGTTCACGGATCTCATTGACCTGGGGCAGGTAATAGTCGCGTAACTCCTTGCGCATCATATCGATCCGTGGATTGCCGGTAATATGGATCGGGGTGCCGGGATAATCAGGATAGTTCCGCAAGGTTTGCGCATCATCTTCACCCCAAGCGAAGAGATGGGATACCTGTGCCACGGTGTAAGGCGACAGCCGCCACCGGTAATACTCCTGGTCGGGTTCCCGCAAAAGCCCTTCCTCATCCCAGGCAACAATCTCATGCCCAAGTTTGCGTAATATGGAGAACATTCGAATGCTTATTTTACGCATGCTCTTGGCCAGGTAAACCCCCCGAGGGATTGCATCAACCTTGAAATGGATAAAGGCCCGGGAGCCCATGATAACCGGAAATCCCCGCTCAGCGGCAACGCAGGATAACAGAAGTTTGGCATCCATCTCACGCACCTGGGATTCCACCGGGATGATCAATGTTGAAGCCGTTTTATTCATCAAAATACCTGGTTCATTATGCAGCCTGGGCCTTTAATGCTTCCCAACGTCCGGCAAAGGCATTGAAAAGTTCATGATTGGTGGAGATTGCTCCAACCTCATGGTTCAGCCAGTATGAACGTGTTGTCCAGTTAAAGCTGCCGAATATAACCCATTGGCGGTCATCTTTTTCCGCAAGAATAAACTTGTTATGCATTGGCAGTCCGTCGGCAAGGATGACTCTTTGCAATGAAATGCCTGCATTTTTTATCATTTTTTCAATCTCTGCCGGGACCCGTCTATTCGTCGGCTCTGCCAACACTTCTACCTGAGCCCCCTGACGGGCGATTTTTATCAATGCCTTTGCCATGGATCTGCCTTTGAGGTGAGAGGCGGCTATTCGGATGCGGGCTCCGGGAGCAATTCGACTCAAAAATTTTCTTACCGGATGCGGACTTGATCTCGGCCAGAAATGGATTTCGGTATCTTTTCCTTTAAACGTTTTATTGGCCAAGAAGGAAAACCGATAAAACAGGGAACTCTGTGTTCGCTTGATCCACCTGGCATGGTCCACTAAACATTTTACCAGGGGTGGGTCATAAAGGCCGACAAGTACATTATGGCCCCGATCCTGATCGCCAATCTCATTGATAATCGTCTGGTCTTCCTCCGGACTGTCCCCTGACGGGTTAAAAGACCCGATAAATGCTACTGGTTTCGGGTGGGAAAAACAGTAAATCTTTTCATGCAGATGGGGCTTCCAAGTTCGCCCTAAAAGGCTTGGGATGTCCGGCAATGTCAGGGTACGTAATCCTTTACCC
This sequence comes from Deltaproteobacteria bacterium, assembly GCA_029933005.1. Classification (GTDB taxonomy): domain Bacteria; phylum Desulfobacterota; class Desulfobulbia; order Desulfobulbales; family SURF-16; genus JAGHCC01. The sequence continues at coordinate 38,634 of JAOZOY010000010.1, read as the reverse complement.
AGCCCTTTCGGTCCGGCCAGCATGCCGATCACGGCATCATTGGCATACGATGTACGCGGACTGCCTTCCAATGTCACGGAAACATTAACACCCCTGCGGTTCGCTTTGAGCAATAACTCTGCCAGTCGCCGATCTCTGAAATAATAGGTGACCCAGTCAATCGCTCCTCCGGCCGGCATCGACGCAACACGTTCAGCCAGGAGATTCCGTAATTTTCCCGGCTCCATATCAGGGCCGCCGAAGTGAATTTCATTTAAAGAAGATTTTGTCATTAAAACAAGCTACTCGAAGATCTCTCTTTGTGTAAATATTCGGCTAGCACCCCAGCTGTGCACGATCAGACTGACTCTCATAAGACTACTATGCTTCGCCAGCCTGCTCGGAGTCTGCGCTTACCTGTACACATCTAAGGCACTATCCAAATATTTACAATATGGTGGTTTTAGCTGTTTTTCGATACCAAGCCGAATATTTACCTCTTTGTTCGCTCTCTGCCTCTACTGTTAAGGCACTTTCACTCAAGGGGATACGAAAAAGAATCCTTAAAACCTTAATTACTTTTATTGAACCCCTCCACTCCGATATAAGCGCCAGGATAAAACACACATGGCTAGAAGAGGGTGTCTTCTCAGAAAGGGGCTTGCCTCCATGGTCACACCTGAATGCCGTTTAATCTTCCAGAGAATATAATCAACCCCGCCCTCAAATGTAAGCGTCCCTTTAACAAGCCTCAGAACAGAAAGAACTTTACCCTGTATAATTCGAATTGCCCAGGTCATGCGGGAGAACAAGCGTCTCGGGTCCGGAATTTCTGCGTGACAAATGGTGGTCTTTTCCTCGATGTCAACATTGACCTGGTAGGGCGAACTACTCAATGCCATACAGGTAATATCGTTAAAATAATCTGGCGTTGCATCGTATAACCGGACCTGTTGATCCGGGCGCTCCGGACGGAATTCAGCCTTATAGCTCAACTCGAGTCCTTTCTGCCACAACTCACGGATAGTGAATCTCGGCTTCAAACGCGGCAACACCTTGGTTACAAAGGTAATAACGGCCTGGGCAAAGGCAAGATTTACCTGATTTTTAATTTTTTCGTCTCCTACGTAAACCATTACGGTGGGCTGACAAAATCGTGCCCACAGATAAGAATGAAACCAGTTGCAGGATGTACCTTTTTGTAAATCGCTCAGAGATAATATGGCATATTTAGCCCTGACAGTTTGCCCATTACAGGGGACTTCCAGATAAAATACATTTGGCGGCAGCAACTTGTTCAATGCAGCCAGCATGGCATTTTTATTGACAGCATCATACGTGTCAACCAGCACGTACAAATCAAAAAGTCCATCGAGGTCTTCCCCTTTATGCAGGCAGGATCCATAAAAGAGTATGGCCCGCACAGCTTCACCGTAGCGGCTCAGGATCTCTTCAACCAGGAGACTGACTGCCGGTGATGGATCTCTGGAAGAATTTTGCTGTAAAACATTAAGAAGTTCTGTCGGTATCTGCATTATTATAAGCGCAAAAAAGTTGCTATGCCGCCGCATTGCAGCACGGTTGGTTCCTGGATGGATTGAGGTCTATAAATTTCACCGTCCAAGGCAACGGGGCTGTCAAGAAAAAGCTTTACCTCATCCACATTATGGGAATAGTAGCCATTTTCCTGTGTTCCTTTGCTGGTCCGACGGCCTCTTGATAAAAAAGGCAGGAGTCGCAGCAGGTATTTGGCTGGTGACCGGATTGCTGTAAATCGCAGCGATCCATTTTCATTCCCCCAAAAGGGGCGCATGCCGAAAAACAGCCGTTCCAGCGTGCTGACAAATAATAACAGAAAATCTCCTTTTTGCAGCGGTTCCCTGTTCAACTCAAACTCTATTCTGGTAGCTGTCGCAGATTGGCGTTGTGTGCGGATGATGGCCCATAAGTATCTGGCCAGGGTAAAACATATCCCCGGAAAGCCCCGTAGACCTTTGTTGTGCAGATTTTTGTGGTAATATTGAATGCCCTGGCTGATGGCAGCAGCTCCGAAAAACATGCCGCATTTCACTTCATGCCCGGGAACCTGCAGACGAATAATCGGCCTTTGTATTTTCGTGACTTTAGCGCTGCCGGTTTGAGCCCATTGAAACAAACGATGCAATGCTTTGTTCTGGTTCCCTAATACACCAACATCTCCGGCAATCATATTAGTCGTACCGGCTTCTAATACAATGAGTTGTGGCTGAGTTGTAAAAGGCTTGTGATGGAACAGGGTGGTCAAAACCGCCTGGACGGTCCCGTCGCCGCCGCTTATAACGACCAGATCAACCTTATGTGTGGCAAAATCAATCAGTGCATCGTGGACATCCCGGGGTGTTTTGACATTATGCTGAATTGCCCGTGGATATTCACTGATCGTTTGGGAAATAGTTTCCTGTCCTTTGCGATTTTTGCCGCTCAGGGGGTTGGTGAGTACTCCAATACGTGGTCCCTGACCAGGTTCCGAAATTACTGGTGCCATAAATTAAAGATTAACCGATAATATGCCGGGTGAACAGACGCACGGCAAGGGATTTGTTATATTTGGGTTTGTCTGCATCTGCCAGCCATGACCTGAGGGGTCCTTGGCGGGATCGTACGTAGCCGGCCTGGATTAATCGTAAAAGAAGAAAGATCGTAGTTGCAACCGTCCAAAAAACAACGGCCAGCAACCCCAGTTCCGGTCGCCCCATAAGATAGCTTATGGTCAGAAAAATCATGTTTGGATTGCGCCTGGCGGTTATCAGCCTGAAATAGGAATCAGTTGGCCGCCAGCAGAATATACCGAACCTGCCCAAAAACCACTGAAATGATCCTTCGACTAAACGACCAACCACATAACCGATCATCATTGCATACAAGAGGGTACTCAATGAAAAACCCAAGCCGGAAAGCTGGGCAGCGGTTAAACCGAGACCCCAGAGGATATACCAGATGGGAGGATGGATTAAGTCGATAAGATGATCAAAATAATGACCGAATTGACTTGATGTAACGGTAACACGAGCCAGTTTGCCGTCCACAGTGTCCAGAAAGGTCATCAGCCATCCCGCCAGCAGCCCCCTGCCGAACTGGCCATTGGCAAAAGAAATCCCGGCGAATATAACCAACAGCAGGCCGAACAGGGTGACATAGTTAGGCCGGATATTGAAGCGTACACAATGTCCGACAACCCAACGGGCCGGGTACGGCCAGGCCCATTTTGTCACCAGATCGGTGATTCCCTTGTAAGCCCAATCAAAAAGACGTTTCTCGAGGGCTTGTTTTTTTTCTACTGAAATTGGCAGCACGAAGGGTGGTTCGGATTTACGTAATTTTTCCAGGAAGGAAATGGATATGGTGGCCAGAGCCTGGTTCTGTACGCCGGGCAGAGAACCGGCATGAGTCTTGTCTTCCATAAACTCAATGGCTTGCCGGGCAAGTCCTGCCGGAACATGGGCGGCAACAGTCACCTGTTGTTGGCCGTTGTTGAGATGAATGGTAATATTCTGCGCTGCGACCAGATGTTTGATCAACCGGTCGTCGAACAGATAGTCCCCACGCAGGATAAGAACAGAGTCGCTGTCTGACAGGTTGTTTAATTCCTGTGCTGTACAGTTTTCAGCCGTTCCTTTTAATACCTTCTCTATCCGTTGTTGCGATGTAAGACCCCAGATTTGCACAGGGCATTCATGTAAGAAATAAATATATAAACCCATACTGTTATTGATCCCGTTAAATCATTCTTTACAAAAAACAATTCGTTTCTGTCTGTAGGAGAAATCCTGGAATTTGGCGAGCCAGGAAAATCCACCTTGGAGATGAGTTTAAGCTTTAATCCATCCCTCTAAATTATCTGTGCATGGCACAGGGCCATTATAGGCTTTCACCGTGAACTGCTGATCACGGAACTCAACCCAAATAACCAGTTAGAATCCCGCTCTCCATAGTTTGTTAAGCGATTCTTGGTTAAGATATTCCCCAATATATGCAAGGTATGGATCAATGTGCTCCCGGCACCGAACCGGCTGGAATCGTTCCAGTCGCTTTCGGCGCTTTTGACGTATTGCACTGTTCAGACGTTTACCTACACGTTTTTTATCCTGGGTCAAGCTGCTGAGATCAGCCAGCCTGACCTTATCTTGTTTCGTGCGACACCAGTTTTTTGGTCCCCAGGTCTCCGCACCGCTTCCCAGACCAACGCCAGCCCCCCACAGATAGTGCTGGATTTCGATAATTACATCCCAATTAAACGAATCCAGGGGTGCATCATAACCAAATACTTCGACCCGGCGTTGAATGTAGGCAGAACCCTGATACCGTTTAGTCTGACCTTCCCATGAAAAACGAACATCGACTTCGTCGACAATCTTTGTTTCGGGAAAACAAAGAGAAATATCGATAGTCTCTGACTGATAAAGCATCCGAAAAACCCGACCAGCCATAGCGGCCTTCTTGATGAGTTTTGCTCTGAGAAAATGATCAAGCAACCACCCCCGCAACCCTTTTTGCCGGACAGTCAATGGCCCATCAGGTCTTAGGAATTTAATCACAGACTCTCTTTGCGGCATATCAAGGGCTATGAAATATCTCCCAGCCCCCAAAAAAACAAACTCTCCACTAACCTTCATGCACTCCCTACTCAACTAAACAAAATCATATTTAGTCCCTTAAGAATTATTTTCGTGTCATTTGTGGCAAAAAATTCAGAAACTTCTTTGAAACAAACAACTCGAAGGTCTCTCTCTGTTCGCTATCTGCCTCTACTGTTAAGGGACTTACACCCGCCAAGCGAGTACTGAAAAGAGTCCTGAAAAATCTGATATCTTATTCCACTTTAGTGGGTTAAAATACTGAAAACTTTATTTATCCATAAGCTGAGCAATGCCGCCTTCCAGTCGATATGCTCTGTCTGCTGCATCCAGAATGGCTGTTTGATGTGAAATTGCCAGAATTGTAAGCTTTCCTCTCAACTGACTCAGAGCCTGACAAATATCAGCTTCGCTGGCAGGATCAAGTGCACTGGTTGCTTCATCCAGGATCAACAGTTGTGGTTTATGCACCAGTGCCCTGGCAATTGTAATACGCTGACGCTGTCCCCCGGAAAAGCGACTTCCGCGCTCACCCACGATGGTATCAATGCCATCAGACATTTCAGAGATAAAATCCCAGGCCCCCGAATCACGCAGAGCATTTTCAACATCACTATCGGTGAACCTGGAGTCGCCAAGAGTCACATTAACACGCACAGTATCATGCAAAAGCATTTTTTCCTGGGGCACATACCCTATCATTTGTCGCCAGGCCTTAATGTCGACCTCGGCCAGTTGCATTTCATCAATCCACACCTGGCCTTTCCAGGGCAACAGGAGACCGGTGATCAAGTCAGCGACAGTGGTCTTTCCCGCACCGGAGGGGCCAATGATCGCCGAAAATGACCCCTTGGGAAAAATTAAGGATACATTTTTCAAGACGGGCTTTTGCTCATATGAAAAACTAACTCCCTGCAGGCGAATTGAGTCATTAAATCTAGGTTCAAGTGTGCCAAGGGATTCTTCCTGCTCGTTTTCAGTCTCTTTAATTTTAGACCATAAAGACCAGTAGGCACTTTCAGCGATAACCATGGACTGGTGATCTTTCTGGGCCTTTTGCAATGTTTTTAGTATTTTCACCAACATAACAGCCATAATTATTACAGTTGCCAGAGGTATCTCCCAGCAAATCATCGCCACATAGAGTCCAATGGCAAAGAAAATGGTAATCAGGGGCTCTTGTAATGCCTTCAGTGCTTCCTTGCTGAATACCTGTTTCCGTAAAGCCTTATTCAGTTTTATTGTTTTTTCTTGCAGAACCAGATCAGCCATGTTTTCGCGGGCCATGGCCTTCAGCGGTTTTATGGACTGCAAGATATCCGTTAACAGGGCAAGGAGGGATCTTAAAAGCTTAGTCTGGCGTTTGCCGGCCTTTTTCGCCTTGGTAACTAAATGGCGCAGTGCATAGAGTATGACAATTCCGGCACCAAGGGTAATAAGGGTTTCCTCCCAGGCCAGCATCAGAGCTACCGAAGTATATACAAGCGCATGTAAAAGCCGGGCCAGCACGCGGATAGCAAATAAATACGCACTCGCCGACCTGGTGGCCTCCGTGGCAAAAGCGTTGGTAAACCTGCCGATGGGCTGATGGACATAATATTGCCATCGAGTAGCAAACAGGGCACGAATGAGAGCGAGGCGAAGGTCGGTTGCCACTTGGGCAACCATGTACCCTATCCTTTTATTGGCCAGCAGAACGAGGATGGCTTTCAGTAAAATACTCACCACAAAAATTGTGAGCAATAAGCCTATTGTCGGGGTCACGCCAACGACTGCAAAAAAATCAGCTATTAATTGCTGAAGGGTGGAAGTGGACTGTGAAGTGGATATGCCCGCTCCAGCAGGACTGTTAATCGCCAGTCCCAGCATCGGCAGCAGCATCGCAAAGCCAAACCCCTCTGCAATACCGGCAAAAAGCATGGCTGTAAGGGTAACAATGCTTTGGAGCGGATACCGTTTAAAGAAGGTAATAATTAAACGCATAACTTGAATTCGATACTTCTAACAGACCTCGTTAAAAGTTGACTCGATATTAGTCGGAATCCCTTTGTTTTTTTGCTGAATCTGTCTATTACTGGACAATAATCCGGCCTGAGTATTCGTAAATATTCGGCTTAGGTTAAATACCTGCTAAAATCACCCAAATGAAATATTTGGCCAGTGCCTCATATTCGTCCATTTGGGCCTGCGCCGCATACTGGTGCTATGTAAGCAGGCCAGGTAAACGAGGAACGAGACTCCGAAATGGGCGAAGATGGGGTGCTGGCCGAATATTTACGAGTATTCAGCATTCAGGAGAGCGAAAGCGTCGCCTATTTTCTCAACCTGTTCAGTTGAAAGCGCAGCGCTGAGGCTACAGCGCAGAAGTGCACCGCCATCAGGCGTGGCCGGCGGCAGCACCATGTTTACATAAATACCAAGTTTTAAAAGGCCGTTCCACATCCCAAACGCGTCTTCTACGTTACTATAGCGAATGGCGATAATGGGCCCTGCTTCCGGCCCAACGTTTAGATCCAGCCCTTTCATACGCTTATATAACAAATTGGCATTATCCCACAATCGATGCTGCAACTCCGGCTTTTCCTGCATAATCCGCAAGGCTGTACGGGTGGATGCAATAGTTGAAGGAGATGAAGAGGCGGTAAAAATATAAGGCCTGCTCGCGTAACGAACAAGATTTAATTCAGGATGGTTACTGGAGCAGAAACCGCCAATCGCACCAAGACTTTTACTGAAAGTGCCAATAACAAAATCAACGGACTCCTCAACACCAGCTTCTTCAGCTAATCCACGACCATTCTTTCCCAGAACACCAAGGGAATGAGCTTCATCCACAACCAGATATGCCCTGTATTTATTTTTCAGGGAGGCAATATCAGCCAATGGCGCCCTGTCGCCCATCATACTGTAGAGTCCCTCGACAACAATCAAGATATTGGTGTTTCTTTTTTCAAGTCGTCGCAAACGCTTTTCCAGATCACCGATATCATTATGGTGGAATCGGATAACTTCAGCGCCCCCCAGCCTGCATCCATCATAGATACTGGCATGACAATCAGCATCTAAAAGAATCACTTCTCCGGGTCCGACGAGGGTTGACAGTATTGCTAAGTTGGCCACATAACCTGTTGAAAACACAATGGTATGGCTGCGATCGAAAAAAGCTGACAGCTCATTTTCCAATGCAACATGCCCAGAGAAAGTGCCATTAGCCATCCGTGAACCTGTTGTACCGGTGCCCTCTTTCTCAACAGCCAGACATGATGCTCGAATACATTCTTTGTTAAATGTCAAACCTAAATAATTGTTCGTGCCGGCGAGAATAACTTTGCGGCCATTTACAACAGCTTCGGTTGTTGAAGAAATATCCTCCATAACGATGTTGAAAAAATCGTTGTAGCTTTCCTCCATCTCCTGGCGTGCTTCAGCCAACGGTTTGAATTTATCAAAAATAGCCATTGTTACTCATTTTCAATTATTTTTTTGATTCCGACAACCAGGTCTCCTACAGTGCGAACTCCCGGTAGTATATTAATTGGTATCGAAATGTCAAAGTGATCTTCCACGAGTTCAAGAATCTCCATGACCTTCAGGGAATCAAGTCCCAAATCATTCACCAGGTCCGTCTGTACAGAAATATCCTTGATATTTTCCCCAACTATCGATTTCAGTATAACGATAATCTGCTGCAATACATCTTCGTTTGTTGACATGTGATTTACATTCCTTTTTGAGTAACTGTTCAGCTGCACTCCATCTTCGCCCATTTTCTGTTTTAATTTTAGATGAACAACTTTTACATCTGAGATCCGAACGTTTGCCGCAACCCTTCTTCCAGTAACACCTTTGGAATCCAACCGGTTTCGCTGCGCAATTGATCGTTATCTGCGACCCAGTTCGCATGAAGCAATTCTCTGACCTTTCCAGGAGTCAGCATTGGCGAGCCACCAAAAATTCTTGCCGCCATAAGGTTAACCGATGCAACCAGTTTTACAAAAGATACAGGAATATTTGCCCGAAAAACAGATTTGCCGTTCAGACATTCGACAATATCGATGATCTCCTGCCAAGAATAACCGCCTCGATGTCCATCATGCAACTCATAGACCCGTTGGTTTTTTTTGCCGTCAGCCAACCAGGAAATGATTGCATCAGCCAAGTCCCCAACATAAAGAAGTGAAAGACGATTCTGGTCCGATCCGATCAATGGTGCAATCCCTCTGAACATCCATTGAAAAAGTGGCAGCATTTCACGGTCTCCCGGCCCGTAAACTGCAGGAGGCCGAAAGACGTCCCAAAACATATTGCCCGAGTGTGATACCAGTGCCTTTTCACCATTTCGTTTGCTTGCTGCATAAAACGACAGATGTGGTTCCCGGGCAGCCAGAGAAGATAACAACAAAAAACGCGGCTTCGGATTCTGTGCTGCTGCGACCTGCACCAATCGAGCTACGCCACCAACATTAATACGGTCAAAATCTTTCTGGCTGGCGCCGCGAACAGCACCGGCACAGTGCACAATTGCATCTGCTCCGGCAACGAGCCGTTTAAGACTTTCCCTGTCTCCGAGGTCACCAGTAACCCACTCCGGTTCAACATCCTTCGAACGTTTACCGAGTGAAGCGGCACGAACCAGTGCCCGAATATGCCAATCGGTTGATGCCAACCGGTTGACTAACATACCGCCGATGAATCCCGTCGCTCCAGTTATTACAACCGTACGAGACATAGATTTAATTTTAGTGCTCACCAGTTTTGGTGATATTTGAAGATACAGCTACCACTGTACCGTTCTGAGGAATTGGATACAGCAACCGAATTCAGTAAACAATTCTTCACAGATTACGCATTGACGACAGATATGTCTTCTAATTGGCCTGTGGCAAACTGTTTCAGATAATAATTACGGGTTGCATGACGGGAAGGTTTGCCGGATGTAGTGCGGGCTAGGGTGTTCCGGGGAACGAGTTCAATTATACAGTCAATCCCTAATTCCTGGCGGATTAATCCATTTAATCGATTTATCAGATCAAGGCGCTTCTGCTGGTCATTTTCTCGACATTCAACCATGACAACGGCAAGTTCGCCAGTATGGGGATTAGAAATTGAAAATGCCGTTGCATCTCCAGTCCTTATTTCAGGCTGAATTTCTGCCAGGTATTCAACCTCTTGGGGCCAGATATTACGCCCATTAATAATTATCAAATCCTTAGAGCGACCTGTAATTACAATATCAGAACCTATCTGGTAAGCAATGTCACCGGTATTCAACCAGCCTTCCGGCGAAAGAACTTTCCGTGTAGCTTTAAGATCCCCAAAGTAACCTGACATAACACTTGGGCCCTTTAAAAACAGCGTACCACATTGCCGATCAGGGAGAGTCTGACCCTCTGAATCACGAATTTCAAATTCATACCCAGGCAGCACCCCACCGCAGATAACAAAATTAGTTGATCTGTCATTGCCACTTTCCGATACAGGATTGACAGGTTTCGCTTTCTGATATTCTGCAAGATGATCGGCATCAACCAGATCCGTCTGCATGCCTTTGCCAAGCGGACCGAAACAAATCGCCAGGGAACACTCTGCCATACCATAACACGGCAAAAACGCGAGCGCGTCAAAACCGCTGGGTGCCAGCAATTTTGAAAACTTCTCAACCATCTCGGTACGAATCATTTCAGCGCCTATACCGGCAACCCGCCAAGCACTTAGATCATAACTGCCCATGTCATCATCCCGAAGCCGGCGTGAAGTCAAGTCATAACCGAATGGAGGGCTGAAAGATATGGTTGCCCGATTATCGGACATCAACTTTAACCATAAACGAGGCCGCATTGCAAAAGCCCGTGTACTTAAGAAATCAACTGACATCTGGCTTGCCAGCGGGGTTAAAAGCAGACCAACCAAGCCCATATCATGAAAGAAAGGAAGCCATGATACTGCGCGGTCACCTGGTCCAATCTTGACACCATAATTTATGATAGCTGACAGGTTATTTAAAACTTCTTCCTGGGTTATCATCACACCACGGGGGAAACGGGTACTGCCCGAGGTATATTGCAGGTAGGCCAACTCTTTTGTCTCCAGAGGCTGCAGCTGGACTTTAAATTCCGAAATTTCATCGTAGGACTGCGGATTCCCAACAAAGTGTATATCCAATCTTGCTGCAGCTTCTGTCAAAAATGGCATGAAGTCATCAGTGGCCATGGCGAGTTTGGCCTGACAGATCGACAGTAATCGTTCAAGCTGATTGATGTATTCCCTGCGCCCGCTTAACTGTATCTTAGCCGGCAGTGGAACAGGTATTAATCCGGCATATTGGCAGGCAAAAAAGAAGCGAACAAACTCGGGATGCGTATTCGCCACAAGCGCCATTCGAGAACCACGGATTACACCAATACTGATTAACTTTCTCGCCAGAATTCGAGCTTCATCACGCAGTTTTTTAAAGGAAAGAGCAGCATAAAGCTTGCCCCTGCCGGAATAAAAATTATATCCTGTTTGTCCCTGGGCGGCGTAATCCAAGGCCTCAGCAAGTGTAGAAAAATCGGATCTAGATGGTAAATTATTAGAAGTTGGCGTAGCCTTCATTAAGCTATATATCTCCAAAAAACAAATTTACCATAAGGTTTAATGACATAAATTCAGGTAATATTTGCATATTTACATATTTGCATAAAATTTGTAAAATAATTATAGGGCTGTTTAAAGCATATTTTAGCCAAAAAGTCAAAGCCCTTTACTCTTCTTATAACTTAAAAATTGCAAAACTTAAGCCATTATTTTTTTACACCTGCCATTCGCATCAAACAAACCCCAAAAGTATGACAAATCATGAACATAGTCTCACTGATACACAAAACTTAAGTGTCATTTCTGACACCAGAAGTGTGTACAAAAGTACACACTAAGTGCAAAAAATTACACTCTTTAAGTTTTGCAGTGAAGACTCTATCCTGAATAATGTTACAAATTCCCAACTTTTATTGTTTGTCCTGAATAAAGACATCTGCATCTACATAAATCCGGTAAAACTGATACCAATCAAAATCAGCGGGACCAACAAAAGTATTGAAAAATTTGACCTGGAGCTGCAAAACTTAGGGCTAGCTGATACCGTGGGCTCTCAAGGTTAAGTTATCAGAACTGGGGTTTTCATAAGTCAGTAGCCCCGGTGAACGGTTGCAATCTGCTCAACAAAATGCCAATCGGTCACTGAATCAACATCAATGGCAGCCTCTGGAAAAGGCATGACAACGGCCCCGGCACTGACCCCCAGACGGTGCGACATGCTGCCCAATGCCTCTTCCAGGGTCAGACGTCCCAGCAAATAACGTAATACCATAATCCAGCCCAGGGCCTTGATTACTCGTAATGGATTCTTGCGCTGCTGTTCAACACGGCGCCAGAAATATGGTACTTGCCGGGCCTGAGGGGTTAAAAAGGCAAAAAGGTTGCACGAACAGTATGCCCCATCCTTGAAACGATAAGCGGTCCTGTTTGTTTCAGGATAGGCGGTGGCCACTGTCTCAAGGCGGGCTACTGCAGTGACAACGTCACATCCCGACCTCTGCGCTTCACTGCAAAAGTGATCAACTATCTGAGGATTCAGCAAAGCATGATCACTGGTTGTTAAGAGGATTGGAATATCTTCTGGAACTGACTGCATGACGTGGAGGGCGCTCAAGCTGGGAGTAGCCTTGTTTTCCACCCAGCCCGCCTTGCCGGCAGCGATATAGCCACTGAGCTCCGGCTCCTGATCCACAATGGTTACGGGGGGGCCACAGAGAATCCGGTTCTTCACTCTTCTGGAGGATGACAGTGCTTCAAGAACCCTGAATATCATCGGCGTACCGTTGATTGGGGCCAGCGATTTACAACGGACACCAGCAGCCCTGGCTACCGGATTATCCTTTTCCCTGTCTGCGGCAAGCACAACTGCCGTAAAAAATTGCTGCGCTGTATCCATTACAAAAAAGTTACGAAAAATTCGGTCTATAAATGTTTGGCAGTGCTTTCTTTACAGCGAGGTAAGCAGGCTGACCAGCAGATAAGCGCAGACTTCGATACTTTGGTATGCTGGGCCGCCTGATCGCCTTTCTGTGAAGTGCTGCCGAATATTGTAACCGTTCACCTGATCACTAATTTATGGGAACCACAGTGCTGGTGAACGTTTACCGAATATTTACTATGAATCAAAGATTCTTACTGTAAATACGAAATGTTTTATACTCCCTGCCACCGTCATTCATGATGATGTTCCGCATGGCTATATTATCTTCAAGTATCCAGGACATCTCAATTTTTTTTATGCCGCGTTTAACAACTGCTTGCTTCACGTCATCAATCACCGTGTATGCGAGTGCCGCGCCGAACAGGCTGTTTTGATATTTTTTAAGAACACCCAGAAGGATTATCCGTATACTTTCAGGATATCGAACTTTCAAACGCCACAGAATCCTGAGCCAGCCAAACGGCAGCAACTTACCGTTACAGTCATGGATAACTTCATTAAGGTTAGGGAGCGCCACGATAAATGCAGCCGGCTCTCCATCCACTTCGGCAATACTGACAAACTCTTCATTAACCAGGAACTTCAAATCATTACCCAACTGCTCAAGTTCTTTCTGCGTAAAGGGAATAAAACCCCAATTATCCGACCATGCATCATTAAATATACTAAAAATAATATTCAGGTCTTCCTGAAAATACTTTTTCCTGAGCGATCTTGTCTGTATAGATCCTTCAGCCCTTTTCATGAGCGCTTGTCTAGCTGCTTTAGGCTTAAAATCCCCCTCAAGCATATAAGCCAGTAAATCTTTTTCCTTGCTGTACCCGCACTGCTCTATATGTTCAGCATAGTAAGGCAACGCATGTCCCATCATCATTGAGGGCGGTGTATCAAAACCTGCTACAAGTAAACCGCATTCCTGGTTAATAGACAGGTTGAACGGTCCCTTGCTGCACAACATTTTCTTTCTGCGCAACCATGATTCCGCAGTGTTTAAAAGCGACTGAAACGTTTCAATGTTGTCCTCGGCTTCCAGCATTCCAAAAAATCCGCTGGCGTCCATGTAGCGGTCAAGATGCATTTGATCTATCTGTGCACTGATACGACCCACCGGTTTGCCATCACGGTAAGCAACCCAGAAACAACATGTTGAGTGTTCAAAATAAGGATTTTTGGGAGAGAGGTGCATACGCCGCTCAAGTAATAATGGCGGCACCCACATTGGATCGTTCTTATACAGAAACCATGGCAACCTGATAAAGGTATTGCGTCCCTGACGATCCTCCACCTTAACTATTTGCAAAGAACTTCTCAACAGTTCGCCATTGTTGTTTTGTGCTGATTTTCTAATATCCGCTTCTTTCATACAATTTGAAATAGTATCTGCTAAGAGGCGGGCGCTTTTGAACAAAATGACGATACACAGGTTGTGATTCAAGGTCAATATCTAAAAATTTGAATCGATAAAGTATCGATTTAACATCAGTCACAAAGATTCAAGACTAATAAAAAGCTTGTTAGCGGAAAATTATTACTGTAAATCTAACGGGTCATACATAACGACAACAGATCATTCAAATCAGAAAAAAACAACACATAAAACTCAGACGTCTTTATCACTAACCCACTAAAGCGGAAAACACATCAGAATCTTTATGATAAATGCCTTGGTGGTGTAAACATTCGGCTTGATAATAAATTATTACAAAAACCACCGAAATGTAAATTTTGGATAGTGGCCCATATTTGGACGATCAGGTCTGCGAGCTATATTGATTCATATGCGAGTAGGCCTGATCGTTCAAAGATGGGGTGCTAGCCGAATATTTACTTGGTGGTAGATATCGATAGCGAACGAAGAGAGACCTTCAACTATCTTATTTCAAAAGCACATTCCGAGTTCGAAGTCTGCGCTTATTTCTTGTTTTTTTCGCAGAAGCTCAGGCGTAAGGCACTGATAGAGTTCAACTTTTCAATTAATACTACAGCGACATTTTCCCGTCATTCCCGGAAGTCCTTATCGGGAGATAAGCTTTGACTTCGATCCAGGATTTTCGGAGTGACACAAAGGCAACGTCACTGGATCGGAGTCTACGCTTACCTCCGGCTGAAAACATGCCTGAATGACGGCTTATAAGAAAACGGAGTTAAATATATGAAGGCGATTATCTTAAGCGCCGGACAGGGTACGCGATTACTGCCACTTACTGCCAAAATACCAAAATGCCTCCTGGATATTAACGGCAAAACAATCATTGAATGGCAGATCGAAGAACTACACAAGTGCGGAGTTGACCAGATCACCGTAGTCATAGGATACGGGGCGGATAAAGTTGAAAATCTTTTACAGCGCCATTACGGACCGCAAAGGATCCGGACCCGTTACAACCCTGACTATGCAACAACCGACAACCTTGTGAGTTGCTGGAAGGTGCGTGATGAGATGAATGAGGATTTTATCCTGCTGAACGGCGATACCTTGTTTGAGGCGGCCGTAGTGAAGAGCCTGCTGAAATCACCTGCCAGTCCTATTACGGTTACTATAAGTCACAAAGACACCTACGATGCCGATGACATGAAGGTCAGCATGGATGGCAGTCGTCTTACCAAGGTCGGAAAAGACATACCTTCCGGGAAAATTCACGGAGAATCTATTGGCATGATACTGTTCCGTGATACGGGTCCGATGATATTCCAAAACGCCCTGGAAAATGCCATGGTTGATACGGAGTCTGTCCGTAGATGGTATCTGTCGGTGATCGATGAAATAGCACAAGAAAAAACAGTGCTGACATGTTCGATCAGAGGATTGGCCTGGTGCGAAATCGATTATGCGGCAGACCTGAAGATGGCAGACAGAGTCGTTGCCGGTTTTCCTGCGGAAAGCAGGTTTGACACTGCTATGGATAAAACGTGATTATTGATCGCTATATAATACGTGAAATAATTAAGCCCACACTGGCAATATCTACAGTGCTGATAGTTATCTTTGGCTCTTATATTTCCACACGTTACGGGGAGGACGCGGTTCATGGCATGTTGTCGGGCTCTTCTGTAATAAAACTGATTTTACTTCGTATCGTAATTGCCCTTGAAATGCTGCTGCCGACTACCCTTTACTTGTCAGTTGTGATCGCTCTCGGCCGTTTATACAGAGATTCAGAGTTAACTGCTATGTTTGCCTGCGGTATAAATATGACAAGGGTAATCAAGTCTGTTTTTCTTATCTCCATTATAGGCGCTTTGGTTGTAGCGTGTTTGTCTCTCTTCATCCGTCCCTGGGCCTGGAACCAGTTTTTCCGAATAAAGACACAAGCAGAGGCAAATTTTGATCTGACAAGGATGAAAGGCGGTAATTTTTATGAAACAAGTGACGGAGAACGAGTCATTTTCGCTGATAAAATCGATAATAAGAAGAATCGGGCAAAGCACGTTTTCATCCAAACAAAAAGGGAAGATTCCTTACAGATTATCTATGCGGCCAAGGCCAGTCAGCTCAGGGATGAGACCACAGGTAAGCCCATATTGATATTCCAGAACGGTCACCTGTATGAATTTTTCAGTCCCGGTGAGAATGGTTTGATCCTGGAGTTCGAGAACTCAGCAATGGATCTGGTGCCTAAGGATGTTTTCCAGCATGAATACAAGGTTAAAGCCGTTGCAACCAAAACACTATTCCACTCGGAAAACCTGGAAGAAATAGCGGAACTACAGTGGCGGCTCACCGCACCGCTGTCAATCATCCTCCTGGCGCTTCTCGGCATACCATTGAGCCGGTCATCTCCACGCCAGGGGAAGTATGCCAAAGCACCGTTGGCAATATTAATTTTTGCCGGTTACTACACTTTCAGCGCTTTAAGCAAAAAGTGGGTATCACAGGGCGTTATTGGAGTTGTTCCCGGAATCTGGTGGGGACAGATGTTGCTGGCAACTTTAATCTGTCTTCTTTTATGGCAACCGGTCTTTTTGCGGCACTGGTATAAGCGGTAATATCCCCAATGCGAATACTTGATATCTATATCGGCAGAAACTTTCTAAACTACTTTTTTCTCATCATCTTTATCCTGATGGTGCTGTTTAGCTTATTTGAACTGTTCTCTCAGCTGGATGATGTGGGTAAAGGCAGTTATCGACTGAATAATGCCCTTACCTTTGTGGCCCTGACGCTTCCCAAGCGTTTGCTCGATTTACTGCCCATAAGTACGTTGCTTGGCGGCATTATCGCCTTGGGGCTGATGGCCGACCATGGTGAACTTGTCGCCATGCAGGCATCGGGAGTATCAATTTTGCGAATTTGTGCCGCAGTACTCGTAACCGGCATGCTCTTGATGTTAACATCCGCCATTCTGACTGAAATGGTTGTGCCGGGTATGGAGCAGTTGGCCCGCAAATCCCGTGCACAAGCTCTGACCCCTACCGAGATAACTTTAACCCGGCAGGGGTTCTGGGCACGCAGGGATAATTCGTACATCCATGTTGATAAGATGTTAAGTAAAGGAATTGCCGCCAACGTGGATATTTTCGAATTTGACAAAAATGGTCGCCTACAGACCTTTACCCATGCGCGAAATGCCACCCTGCAGGATAACAGGCAGTGGCTCCTGAACGGCATCACCCGAAAAATCATCGCAGACAATGAAGTTATTACTAAAAGGATCGAAACATTAACCCTGGACTCCTTTTTAAGCGCACACCAGGTCAGTATTCTGGAACTGCCGCCCTACAGTCTATCGACCCCAAACCTTATTCGTTACATTAATGCCCTGCGGCAAAGTGGCCAGAATGCTGACCGGCATTCCATAGCCCTGTGGCGAAAACTCAGTGTACCACTGACAACCGGGGCCATGGTCTTACTTTCACTGAGCTTTATCTTCGGTTCTACGCGCAGCATCAGTGCAGGGGCTCGCATAACCTTCGGCGCCTTTATCGGTATTATTCTATATTTTGCCGATCAGATAATCATGCAGTGGGGTTTGATGCTCAACCTGAACCCATTCATTACTGCTATGCTTCCCGTGCTGCTGATCTCCAGCATCGCTTTTGCCAGATTGCGCAGAGCCTTTTAAAACAAGACCATTCCGCCAAGTCGGCTCAATCTGCTCAGGCAGGAAAAGAAAAATCCTGTTGCCGTCCGTCAACAAAGCGATACTGCTCCAACGAAAAGACCCGCTCATCCAGGTGGACCTTCCATCCCTCAGCAGTAGAACTGATCTCATAAAGGTAATAACGGGATCGTCGTTCGTCTTTAGGGCTGAGAGAAGATGCCGATGGCGCCCCAATGGCCGGGATTAAACCTGATGGGGTATCCAGGTTACCATGTGCTGTTTTGTGGGCGTGACCAAACAAAACCAACTCAACCCCGTAACGCTCCAGCATCATACGCAGAGATGCGGCATCGATTAAGCTCCGCCGCCAACTGACGATACCCTGTACCGGTGGGTGGTGAATCAGTATGATACGGAAAAGACGTTGACCGGAAAGATGTTTCAGAATAGTTTCCAACTTTTTTAACTGGTCGTTGCCGATTGTCCCGGTGGCAAGATGCGGTTCGCTTGGATATGCAGTATTAATGCCGATCAGGGCAATCCGGTTGCGTATCCGTAAGGTTGGAAATAGCCCGTCCAGGCTGGTTATTAAATTGGCCGGTTGATCCTGCACATCGGCAACCATATAATCCAACCAGTGCGCGAAGGTTTCATGCCAATCTGTCTTTATATAGGTGTCATGGTTGCCGGGAATAACGGTGACCCTGTTCGCGGCGCCAAGGGTTTGTAACCAGTCATGGGCTATTTCAAATTCAACCGGCAGGCCCAGTTGAGTCAGGTCACCGGTAATTGCAATGTGGTCAGGTTTTGACCGTTGCAGGTCTTTGTCCAAAATGGTAAGCAGTTCATCACTGTGTTCGACCTGGCGTTTCAGCTTCCATCGCAGATAACCCAAGAGCCTTTTATTAAAAAAGTCTCTCGTTTTAATGTGATCTACACGGGCGAAATGCGGATCGGAAAAGTGGGCAAGGACAAAACTTTTCCCGGAGGCTGCCTCTGCAGTCGTTCGGTTGGTGGTGCTGAGCTTTACAGTATCTGAAGAAGTTAAAGTCATGGCCTGGCTATACAAAAAGGAACCGACATAAGACGTAGTACAGAAGAGTTGAGTACCCTGCAGGAGAACGATTCCATCCTGATACTGCGGGGTTATCTGATATGAAAAAGAATGATCCTGCCTAACCTGGCATCCTGCCATTCACTTATTTTTTCAAATTCTATATTTGTACTGTTTTTGATGCTCTTAAGAGAAGAAGGCGGCCATTTTTTTTCGTCCCAGATCAAATAGTTCCCTCCTTTGATTGCCTTTCTAGATATTGTGTTTCGCTTGTATGATGAAGGTTTCACCCGGACCTTAATTCGCCTTACACAAAGAGCATCTTCAACAGATAAGTTACTGAAAAAATTAATAAATTTCATTTCATATTTACCAAGAGCACCTACCACCTTTACTCGCTGATTTGTCTTGTTGACAGATGAAATCTTCTCCCCGATTTCCTGGAAAATTTTTTTCCGTACCTTATTTTCCGACATATTTTTAGGGAGAGCGACCGCAAAAATAAGCAACCCGGTAAACAAAATGAGATACATTTTTCTGATTTGAAATCTCCTGGCAAAATATAACCACAGATTCTCCAGGCCAAACCCGACCAGAAAAAATAACGGTAACAGGAAAATTGCAACAAACCTTTTTCTCATTATCCAATGTCCCTGCACATGCAAATTCAACAGCAAAAAGGACCCAACAGATAATACAATGAGATAAACCAGCATTTTATCTTCTTTTACTCGCCGCACAATACCCTTGAACCCAAAAATAAAAATCAGAAAAAAAGGCTCAAAAAAGGTTCGTGTAATCTCGGTAAGCACGGTGCCTATACCCAGCCACCACAGTAAATTTCTGACCTTTGGGAAAAAATACTTGCCCCAGAATTCTGATTGCCGGCTACCAATTTCACTTAAACCCTGACGGATCTCTTCATATTTTTCACTAACTAGAAAAAATTTATCCCAAAACGAACGAGGATAAAGCCATTGGGACAAATCAAACCCCAACAGCGACAGAGAGCTGACAGCCAAAACGCCGACAAAAAACAAAGGGGAGAGAAAAATAGCAATTTTTTGCCATTTTTTTTCCTGACAGAAAAACAGGAGAAAAACCAAAGTTCCAGGGACAAAAATAATGGCCTCAACCCGGGCCAGGCCGGCAAAAAGATATGAAATACAGGAGAGAGAAAGAAAAAAACAATTTTTTTTCAAATCCGACAAAGTGAAAAAAAACATTCCCAGCGTTAAAAAAAACCAGCACGCAGGCCCCCTGATCACTTGGTTACTCAATTCTACAAAAATAGGGTTTACGGCAAAAACAAGAAGAGCGCATGATGCAACAGGAACCGCTTGAAACCGCCTGAGCAGCAGATATAAAGGAAACATGGTGGCGGTTCCGAAAAATAACGAGACAACCTTGGCGGCAACCAGCCAGTCCCCGATCAGCCGGTAACTGAAAGAAATAAAAATCGGCAGAATATTTAAATAAGGATAACATTCTGTAAGAGATCCATACCGACCATAATAAAACTGCTTGGCCTGATGGATATACAGCATGCCGTCCGAATTAACTGCATAGGAGTGATAGTAAGAGTAAAGACGTAAAGCAAAACCAATAAAGATAATTGCCAGAGGCCATAAATAATTGTCTTTATCCTTAAAAAAAGAATGCATTCTGATGGAGTCGTTTTTAAAAGTGGCCATACAATTTAAATCTCTTCATTTCTGTCTTTATTATAAGAAAGATTCAACTCCTGATAGACCCCGGAGGTTTTCAACAAATCATCATGGCTGCCCTGGGCAAGAATCCGGCCATATTCCATGACTAGAATTCTATCCGCATTGCGAATTGTTGAAAGTCGATGGGCCACGACAATAGTGGTTCTCTCCTTCATTAACCGATCCAAGGCCTGCTGAACGAGACCTTCCGAAACTGAATCAAGAGCTGATGTCGCCTCATCGAGGATGAGAATCGGTGGATTCTTGAGGATAGCCCTGGCAATGGCAATCCGCTGGCGCTGGCCGCCGGAAAGATTAAGCCCACGTTCACCAAGAAGGGTGTTATAGCCATCTGGTAATTCTAAAATAAAATCATGGGCAAAGGCCAAACGCGCCGCATCTTCAATCTCCGCATCGCCGGCATCCGGAAAGCCAAAACCAATATTTGCCCTGATCGTATCATTAAAAAGCATCACGTCCTGACCCACCATGCCAATGAGTCCCCGGAGATCAGTAAGACGCACGGTACGCAGATCCTCACCGTCAATTGACAAGCTTCCCTTGGTCGGATCATAAAAACGGGGCAGTAAATCAATCAGAGTAGTTTTACCGGCGCCACTGGGGCCGACAATCGCCACAACCTCTCCCTTCCGAATGACCAGATCGATATCATGCAGAATAAAATCTCCCTCCGGCTGATAACGGTGCGATACCCCGGCAAAACGAATTTCTTTTTTTAAGCCGGGCAAAGGTTTATCGCCGCTCTGTTCAATCTCCATGTCCTCAAGCCACCACAATCTTTCTGCCGCAGCTAAAATTTCCAGAAAAACCGTATAAGATTTACCCAAATGCTTGACTGGCGAGAAAACCATGACTACTGCGCCCAAGGCTGAAAACAGATCACCGCTGGTAATAATCCCTTTGACAACCAGACTGCCGCCATACCAGATAACAAGGGCAACGCCAATGCCTGTCGTCACATCAACAAATAATTTCGCCAGTTCTTTATAGCGGACAATCTTGACTTCTCTACGGTAATAGGTCTGACTCTCCTGACTAAATTGATTACCCAGGCCATCCTCATTGAGAAAAATCTTAATTATCTTGGAACCTGTAGCGGCTTCACTGATGCGGTGTGTCAGAGTGGCGATAGCTTGCTGGGCCTGCGTCCGTTTAACTTTGACCCGTTTTCCAAGCCGCTGGGTACAGTAGATGATAGCAGGAAGGACAATAAGAGCCAGCAGGGTCACATCCCAACGTCTGTACAGAGCAATCCCCAAAAGAACAATAATCGTCGGGACTTCCTTAAACGTGGTCAATAACGTATCAGAGATCAGTGCTCTTATCACTGCCGCATCATTTAAAATCCTGGAAATCATCTTTCCCGACGTTTCCCTACCCACAGCGGAAACAGGGAGATGAAGCAGATGGTTATAGAGTCGTATTCGAGTATCCCTGACCAATTTAATTCCGGCGGAACGCATCAGATACGCATAGACCATTTGACAGCTTCCCCGCAGAGAATAGAGGACAACAACGCCCAGAGGCAGCCAGGTCAGCATTCTATAATTCTGTTCGACAAAAATTGAATCGATCACCGGCTTGACGAGCCAGGCAATTCCACCGCCGGCCGCGGATGAGGCAAGGCTAAATATGATCGCCATCAGCACCCTGCCGGAATAGGGTCGAATGAGAGTCACGATTCTCTTATCAAACAATTTTTTCTTCACTATTTTTACCTTAAAACTCTCTGCATGTGCTCAACCTGATTTTTTCATTACAGACTCCAGTGAAACGACAGTCTTTTCAAAAATAGACAAACCAGTGAGGATACTCCGAATGGATCATTTAGGCAAAATTCTGAAAATCGTTAATGAACAAATTCAAGGTGCAGATAAACGCTTCAGGATAGAGTTTCCCGTAAATCTATAGTCGCGATGAACGGTTACAAATTCAGGAGGACATGACGCCCATGAACGGATTGTACTTGACCGCATAATGTTTTTTGCCTTCCTCTGCAAAACGAGCCGAGTACTTCTTGTCAAGATCATGTAACGATGGAGAACAACTCTGCCATTTATCCTGATCCATTGCCATTAGCTCTTCTATTTTTTCCCGATAGAATGACGCAACCTCCAGATTAGAATAGGCATTGACAAACCATGGCAGAAGACGGCCGATCTTTTCGAGAAACAGGTTTTGTTCCTTACCGAAATCCAGGCATGACGAGTCCGTAAAATTCATGAGTGAACCAATCTTGTCTTTGTCAACGAATCCACCTTCAACGCTCATGCGATGAGCTTCAGTGCCGGGAAAAGGATAAAAATAGGTCCAGCGAAAGCGACTGGGAAGGGTTTGGCTCATCAGTTTTACCGTATCCATCACATCATCGATGGTTTCATGGGGCAGACCAAACATGATAAAGCAGGAACTTTGCATGAAGTATTGATGGACCATGGCGATGGCGTCAGCAATCATCCTGTTGGACATTTTACGATGCATAATCTGCGTGCGGATTTTTTCGCTGCCGCTTTCCACACCAAATTTAACCATATAACAGTTGGCATCGGCCAGAGCCCGGGCCCGTTCTTCGTCAAACAGGCCGACATGACCATTAACCACAAAAGGCATAGATGATATTTTTTTATACTGCCGACAAAACTCCATGACAAATTTTTTATTAAAAATAAACAGATCATCATCAAAGATGTACATCTTGATGTTTTTGTAGTTTTTCTCCAGGTATTTAATTTCGTCAATGACCTGTTCAACGGTATGGTGGCGGATGTATTTCAATTGTCCCACAGAACATTGCAAATCATGGCAATACTGTTTTACCATCACATGGTTAAAGCAATATGTACAGTTATACGGACAGCCACGGGACGCCATCAGCCCGACCCAACCGTCCTTGGCATCGATTATTTTCTGAAAATCAAAAATCTCATAGTTTTTTGGCGGAAACTCATTTAACTGTGGCAGCGGACGAACGGGATTGATAACAATTTTTCCATCAAGCACCATGCCGAGATTGGCCACGTCCCGCACACTTTTCCCTTCTGCGAGTCTGTCAAGAAAATCAACGACAGCATCCTCGCACTCCCCGACCATAATATAGTCAAACAAACCGGTTTCCAGAACCTGCCGGCCGGCCACGGTCGCATGGACGCCACCGCAGACCAGGGGGATATTGAGTTCATCCCGGCACCAACCGGCAACCTCGGCCGTTAACGGCCATTGATTGGTGACGACGGAAAAACCAATAATATCCGGCTTCAGATCACCGACCCTTTGGAGAAACTGTTCTTTATTGGGAAGTGGTTCAATATCTTCGCACAGATGGAGAAAAACAGTCTCATGACCCGCCTGTTCAAGATGAGCGGCCATTTGCGCCACCCCATAGTTAAAACCTGTTTGTGAACCGCTGTTCGGGTATATAAAAAGGATCTTCATTTTTGAATTCTCCTAGGAGGTTGTCCGAGAATAGGCATTTTTTCTCAAATCAGGTAAGCCCAGACTCCGAGGCATTCTGAAAAAATAAGCGCAGTCATATAGTTGATATCGGAGTCTCGTAAACTCGCTTACCTACGAGCATTATTTTTTCAGAATAACGCAGAGTTGGGGAAAAAGGTCATTCTCAGACAGCCTTCCTGGCTTGCATAATCCGCAGGATAATAGTCTGCGGATTATAGACAGGTGGATGAGTGAGCGTATCGACATGCACAACTTCGTTCCGCCCCAAACCGAACGGTCGCCAGCGCCGAACAAACCGGGTGTTATTGGACCCGGCAAAAACAATAAAGGTCGGCACTTCAAGAGCAGCCGCAATATGCTGGCAGGCCGAATCATAGCCAATAAATTCGTCACAATGGGCGATCAGTGCGGCTGCCTCGTTGATTGCGGCCTCCATACCGACAACACCATGGGTAAAAACGGACTCGGGAAACTGTTGAAATGAGCCATGGGCCGCGGCATGCCCCTGATCTATCAGGATCTGCATCAGCTGATTAGAACGTTCCAGCTCTTCCTGGCCAAAGCCCTTATCAAGGAGGATCACCGTGTCCGGTTCAGCCAACAGGTGAAGAAGTAGAGATTTCTCAAACTCACCGGAAATACGTTTTCGGCTGTTACCGCCGACCCCAAGGTTGATCGCTATCAACCGCCGGCAACCGGCGTCCCGGTATCTTTTGAGTATTTTTTCGGCAAGATCCAGTTTCTCCCTGGGCAGCCACACGGCAGGATAACAGAAATCACGGGACGCAGTGACCTGACTCATCCACTGGTTGGCCATTTCGGAAACACACATTTTCGGGTCAAAACCAGAAGTTCGGCGACTGTTAAAAAAAAGATAATTTCGATCATCAACCAGAGGCAGCATGCCAAGCTGTGACAAGCGGGAATCCGGATCCATGACTAATACTTTCGACGGATCACAGCCGGCGACCTCGCTGTCAATGGCCTGCAGAACATCAAACCAGCTGCGCAGGCGGACCATCAGTCCTCCCCGGCGGACATAATTTGTTTCCAGTATGCGAATTCGGGAATTGGCACTATAAAGGCCTTTGAGTTTTCGATTGCCCAACAGGACAATTTCCGCCTCCGGATACATCCGCCCCAACCGTTGCAGCAAAACACTTGTAACCGCGATGTCCGCGCCAATGGTCACACGTGATAAAACGAGTATTTTCTCGACCCGCAGAGGAAAATCACGATAGTTACCGCTCATCTTGCGCAGCCGTTCTGCCCGGCGATAAAGATCGCCAAGATTATTCATCCCGAACCGCTGCATCCGTTCATTGAGTTTTTTCCCTTCCGGATGCTTTCTGCAAAAGGTAAGGACATGACTCATAAACCGGTTATAGGCCTCGGTTTGCAACTCCTCAAACTCATCACAAAGACGTTCAACAACTCCACCGAATAATGCCGAGGCCCCGATTCTGTTTAACTCCTCATCAGCAAATGTAGCCATCTCACAGAGAAGTTCTACATAATCATCCTCAAAACAGTCATTAAAAAAATGCCTGTCAAGAAAGGTCTGGGCCACCTGATCGGCCAATTCCTTCAAAGCAACAGAATCCGGCGCCAGCTGAATTTCCCGCCATCTTTCCCTGAAATAAGATGTGATCATTTACACGTTTCCTGTCGCAACAGCTTAAGCGTTGCCTGCAAGACATCTTCCGGCCTGATTTCCCGCATGCATTGATGATCCGTCGGACATATTTTTTTATGGCAGGGTGCGCAGGGCAGATCATGACGGAGCACAACCGTCTTGTCGAGATTAGATTGAGTATAACGCTGATCCGTCGGTCCCATGAGAACCACCACCGGGATATCCATTGCCGTTGCATAATGCCGTGGCCCGGTGTCATTGGTAATCAGCAGCTGACAACGACTGATCACCGGCTTCAGCAGTCCGAGATCTATTTTGTCCGGAGCTGTATTGATGATTGAGGCTCTAGAGCCGGAGACAATATCCCGGGCAATGCGATCTTCTCCCGGCCCTACCAGCAGGAGGAGTTTACAGTTGAGTTCCTTTTCAAGCAGATCCGCCAGTTTTGCAAAGTACTCAGGCGGCCAGCATTTTGACGAACCAAATTTGGCGCCCGGATTCAAACCGATGACCAGATCGTCAGGTTGAATTCCGTATCTTTGCAGCAGCATATCCCCTTCGCCCTGAAGATGTGGGGATATGTTTAAATACGGTTTTGGTGATTCCGGCACTTTCAGTCCCAGCCAATTGCAGATTTCCAGATAATAATCGATCATGGGACATGGAATATAGCCTTGCGCATCCCGCCCAGGTTCAGGCCCTTTCACAAACAATTTCCGTTCACCACGACGATAGCCGTAAATCTTTCTGACTCCGGCAAGACGCAGAACAAGCCATGAACGGAACGAATTGGGCAACAAAACAGCCCAATCCGGCTTCAAATCGCGAACCGACCCGGCAGTTCTCCAGATACCGCCCCATGTCTTGTCATCGCAGGCAATCACGCTATCCAGCCATGGCAGATCTTCTATAATCCGTATATTGTACTGTCGCGTCACGGCAACCAGGCGTGAATGCGGAAAATTATTTCGCAAACATTCAAACACCGGAGTTGCCATTATTAAATCACCAACCCAATTGGGGCAGCGGACAACAATTGTCTCCGGTGCTCTGTTGCCTTGCATTCCTTTTTTCTTACTTTGCATTTTTTAGAAAAATTTACAATTAGGCCTATGGGGCTCGCTCAAAAATAACGTAGCATTCTGAGGGGCAGAGAAAAAAACTCTGTGCCTCTGCAGGAAATTTTCATTTTTCTTTATACCGCTTCGCCGGGATCCAGGATGGAGTGTGTGGCTAGTTTCTGGATCAAAGTCGGAGTTTATGCCCTGTTTTTAAGGGTGCTTATCTCCGGCTAAGGACATGCCGGAATGACATGAGTGGACAATTTTAACTTATCGTGTCGATTCTGCGTTTTTTATACAGTCTACTCAAAATCTTATTACTAAGAAGGAACAGTGATTTTGCTAACTATGGGGCACAACCTGAATAGTTACCTTTTTATGCCCTCATCAGGAAATAAATTGTCATTCAAGCCCCTTAACTTAACAGATTGGCCGACAACTGCCAAGCCTAGAGGAAAACCTTGTCGGCCTAAAAAAATTAATCTGAAAATCACAAAAACTTTTTTTTATACCTGGCCGACTCCGCAATCCTGATAAAAACAAATAACCTTGTCAGCCACCATTTCCCAGGAATATTTCCTGATCACCTTTTCTCTTGCAAACCGCCCCATCTGTTCCCTATTGGGTGACTGATACATTTTTATAATACCTTCCTCCAGGGCATGAGAATCGGACGGATCAACGAGAAAACCATTTTTCCCTTCCTCAATCAATTCCGGAATACCGCCTACCCTGGTTCCTATCAGCGGGCGACTTGCCGACATCGCTTCCAATCCTGAAATACTGGTAGCCTCCATCAAAGAAGGGAGCACGACAACATCCGCAGCGCTTATATATATATTAATTGTTGCATTGGGAACAGCACCCTCAAACCGGACAAAAGGCTCTAGCTCATTCTCTTTAACGATCTGCTCAACTGCAGGCCAATCCTTTGCCTCCGGCGTGTTTCCACAGAACACGCACAACACCTCAGGCACAATTCGATTCACCTCTGCCATGGCTTCTGCAAGAAAGCGTATACCGTTTTTCGGCGAAAATCGTCGCGTTGAAAGAAGAACGAATTTATTTTCAGCAATTTTCAACTTTTTGCGTGCCTCACGCCGATCAATGACTGCAAACTTGTTCACATCAACACCATTTGCAATGTAACGACAGTGATCTTTTTTAATTCCTAGAAACAGTGCTTTTTCAAGCAACTCTTCACTCGGAGCCAACAATCCATCAAAACCGCGGGCATTTGCTCTTAACTTAAGTCGCCACCAGAAAGAACCTACTTTGCGGAGAAAACGGCTTGTATGGTTTGTCCAGACAGTCACGCCTTTATAGGTTTTTCGTACTTGAGCAATGGCCCTCATCAAGTGATCAAGTGTGTGGACATGCAACACCTGGGCATCAAATTCCTGCAGACAGCCCTGAATTTCCGCAGCCAAAAAAGAGGTAAGTTTATGCCCTTTTTTTGAACTGCCCTGCATAGAAAAATTACGTACGGGAATGTCCCCGGCCTGATTTGTGTCTGTTTGCTGTCCTTTCCGGTTCCAATACCATATCTCGACTTCATGGCCGGCGTCACGCAAAGCCTTGGAAAGTTCATAGATATGAGAAGCAATTCCTCCAATACTTGGAAGATAATCTGATGTCAGCATGGCGATTTTCATCAAGAACGTCCTCTATACCCATTATTGAAATGCTTAAGGTAAAATGTGAATTCACTTTCGTTCAGATAACGGGGCATGCGCTCGTTGAAATGCTCAAGATTACCGTGGGGATTGTTGCCAAAATCCACATCCTCAAGATCAATGAGACAAAATGTGAATACAGCTCCGGATTCATTGACCAGCACATTACGCGGTGAAAAATCCTTATGCAACACTCCCGCAGCATGCACCTCACCAGCAAAACGCCCGAACTGCTCAGCCAACTTGAGAAGACGTGGATCTTCACTCAAATCCGCCGAATGCTCCTTCCAAGACTCCAGCATCAAATTCATCTGTTGATATCCGTCGATCATTTCCATAACAAGAAGAGCCGCTCCAAACCGACGAGGCTGAAGCACCCCCAACACCCGAGGGGCATGAACACCAAGCCGTTCCAGTTGCAGTCCTTTTTTGTAGGCCAGATACGCCCTGCCGATTCCCAGCTCATTTCTGAGTCGGGAAACAAAGCGCCTGTCATGAAACCATTTTACGCAACAGCGCTGCCCCCCACGCTCGAAAAAATAAACATCCGCCCGCACGCCACCATGAAGACGTTCCAGTTTTCCGTCAAGAAGCTCAACAACACATCTTTCATCATTCGAACGGAGAACCCACATCGGCGCATGGCAGACGACCTCCTCTGAAGCAGCCACAACCAACTCACGATCACTTTGATTTTTAAGAAGTATTTTCACTTTTCCCTAAATCCACACCAACAGCTATGAGCTCAACAGAGTCTTTCCACTTGGGACAGGCCGGATTGTCGCAAAGTTCTTTTTCTATCATTTTATTTCTCCAAAAAATAATCTTTTGGACATGGATAATCTCATAAAACTAAGGATAATGGGTTTGTGAAGTCAAGAAAAAAATGCTAGTATCTCTTGTCCGGAATGTATGTTTATGGGTAATAAGTCCATGACCAAAAGGATCTTGAAAGAAGTATGGGAAAGAAAAAAAATGTCGGCCAACTGAAGCTGGCTTTTCTGCTGAATAATTTTTATCCCTATGGCGGGCTGGAAAAAAGTTTTTTACATATTGTCCATGCATGCGTATCCAATAAACATCAGGTAAAAATTTTTACTATGTCCTGGGAAGGAGAAAAACCCCAAGACGTGGAAGTTGTTCTACTTTTTGCAAAAGGGATGACAAACCACGGTCGCGCCCTGTCTTTTGTGAACCAGTTTCAGAAACTTGCTGACCCCTCTGCTTTTGACTTGATCGTCGGCTTTAACCGCCTACCAGGACTTGATCTCTATTATAACGCCGATGTCTGCTATGTACTCGATATTGCTCGACGCCGCAGTTTTCTTGCCAGATGGACCAATCGTTACCGCACCTATGCCGCTTTTGAAAAGGCCGTTTTCGGGAAAAATTCCACCACCCATATCATGTATATTTCCGAGGCTGAGAAAAAAAATTATATAAGCGTTTATGGCACACCTGATGAAAGATTTCACTGTCTGCCCCCTGGTATTGATAAAGAGAGAATCAGGAAAAGCCAAACAGCGAAAATACGTCGCAGGGTGAGAGATGAGCTCAGGGTAGGGCCGGATGAATTTATGCTTCTCATGATAGGCTCGGATTTTTCTCGCAAAGGGGTTGGCCGATCTATTGAGGCCTTGGCTGCTTTACCTGATGAATTACGTAAAAAAACCAGACTCTTTGTGATCGGCAAGGGAAAAAAGAAACCCTATCTGCGCCAGGCCGATCGCGCAGGTGTTGCTGATCAGACTCACTTTCTTGGTACACGGCAGGATGTTCCACGATTTTTGGCCGGGGCTGATATGCTTCTTCACCCGGCCATCTCGGAAACTGCCGGCAATGTTATTCTTGAAGCAATGGTTGCCGGACTTTCCGTGCTGGTAACAGCAGTGTGCGGATTTGCCTTTCATGTAAAAAAAGCAGCTGCGGGTTGTCTGGTTCCCGACCCTTTTGACCAGCAGGAGATGAACCGCTTACTCGCTCAGATGCTGCAACCGGATCTTTTGCGTGCATGGGGTAAAAATGGATCTACCTATGCCGATGCAGTTGATCTCTACAGCCGTCCCCAGGCAGCTGTGAAAATTATTGAAAATATTGTTGCTCAAAAACAAGCAGGAGGCTGCTGATGCGGGATTTGGCGGAACCGGTGCAAACAGCTGAGAAGCAGGGCAAAGAGAGAGGTATTAAGTGGCACATTGTGTTTAACACGGATTTTCTTGAAAAATTGGCGAATATAGGCGCTGATTCTTTCAAGGCAATTTATGATCTGCAAAACGGTACCATCATAAAAAAACAAAAGGATCGTTCAGTCTTACGTTTCAACATCGACGGATCAGTTTTTTTTCTAAAACGGCATGAGCGGGAAAAACAACAGAAAGGTGAAATAATTGAGTCATCATTATTTTCCTGGTGTTCCGAGGGGGGCAAGGAGTTTGCTCATTTTTGTTCTTTTCGCCTGCATGGTTTAGCCACTGCCACTCCCATTGCCATGGGTGAAAAGATGTTTGATGATGGGACAGTGGAATCTTTTCTCCTTACCGAAGATTTTTCGCCTTACGTCCAACTTGAGTATCTTATCAGAAATAAGCCTGAATCACTTGTCGGACCCGAAAACAGTGAAAAGAGAAAAAATATCCTGCAGGCTGTTGCCCGCTATGCCGTTATAATGCATAAGCAAGGATTCAATCATCAGGACTTCAATGCCACCCATGTGCTTTTGGCCGGTCTTGACACGAAAGAACCCGCTCTTGCTCTTTTTGACCTGCAACGAGTGGATCAAAACCGGCTACAGCAATTTCGCTGGCCGATTAAGGCCTTTGCTGAATTTAATTACAGCAGCCGGGAAAACGGTGTTTTTTCTAATGAAGAGCGTCTTTTTTTATTTCGCGCCTATAAAAAAAACCTGGGAAAACATCTTTCTTTCTTTGATCATCTCCAATGGAAATGGATTGAGGCCAAAACAAACCGCATCGCCCGCCACACTGAAAAAAGGCACGCCAGGCACCGTAGATGAATCCCCATCTTGTTCTTAATACTTCAGCGCTATTTTCCCGTCATTCCAGAAAGTCCTTATCGAGAGATAAGCTTTGACTTCGATCCGGGATTTTCAGAGTCATACAAAGGCAACATCACGGGATCGGAGTCTACGATTACCTCCGGCTGAAAACATGCCGGAATGACGGCTCAGCAGATGTGTTTGTAGAAAATGTCGCTGCAGTATTAAGAGCCATCTGATATAACTTGACCGATCGGCCTGCAACTGTAACAACTTGCAGACTCTGAACAAAAATTAACCCGCAGGAGATTCAGATGATTAAAAAAGAACTGCTTAATATTCTCGTCTGCCCGAAATGCAAAGGTTCGGTTCAATTGAATGAAAAAAAAGACGGGTTGGTGTGCGAAGCATGTAAACTTGTTTATGAAATTCGTGATGACATCCCGATTATGCTGATTGATGAGGCCAAACCTTTAAAAGAATAACTCGTGGCACTCATGAACAAGGCAAAAGACTACCTCCACATCACCTCCTGCTGTTTTGTCAACGCACCATTTTACCGGCTGCAGCGGGATATTGACCGGTTTATCGAAAACCGGATTCAACCCGAGATCGGTCTGGAGGGAGACGTCCTCTATACTCAAAGCATTGATGACTTTCAGACAATTGGGGACAAGCTCCGCAACGCCGGCC
The DNA here is from genome assembly GCA_029933005.1 of Deltaproteobacteria bacterium. GTDB lineage: Bacteria > Desulfobacterota > Desulfobulbia > Desulfobulbales > SURF-16 > JAGHCC01. The sequence continues at coordinate 6,685 of JAOZOY010000010.1, read as the reverse complement.
TTTCCTGCACCATCCACGCCCCATTTTATGAACTTTCGCCCGGAGCCATTGATCCCTATATTCGCCGGGTGAGCCGGGAAAAACTGAAAAAGGCCTTTGCCCTGATTCCCGTCCTTGGGCCAAAATCCATTGTCTGTCATCTTGGTTTCGAGGAAAATAAGCATGCCTACAAAGAAAAGGAATGGTTCAAATACTCCCTTGAGGCCTGGCGGGAACTGCTGGAGACAGCGATTGTACACAAGACGCCGCTCATGCTGGAAAACACCTATGAGCGAAGCCCGAAACAGCATCGACGCATGCTGACCGCCCTTGATTCACCCTATAGCTGTTTTTGCCTGGATGTGGGCCATGTTCTGGCCTTTGCCGGAAACTCCTGGCACGACTGGCTGCCGGAACTTTCTCCCTGGCTGGGGCAGCTCCATCTCCATGACAACCATGGCAGGATCGACGAGCATCTGGCCGTGGGAACAGGCATCTTTGATTTCAGCGATTTTTTCAGCTATCTCCAGGAAAACAATCTCAAACCGCTCATCACCCTGGAACCTCACCAGGAAGAGGGGCTTGGTGAAAGCCTGACAGCCCTGGATCAACTCGCCGACTGGACAGATTCATCTCACTGGCCGGGATGCGCAGGCTCGTCCAATCCAAGTCATTCAGCCACAATACCATTAACTTAAAAAAATTCCCCTGAATCCCCCTTTTCTAAGGGGGACTTTTTCCGAGAAGTACTTAAATTAATGAGATTGAATGAGACCAATCATCTCCGCAAGCCCTTAATAAAAAGCCCGACCGAATCGACACCCTTTTTTTCCACCAGCTTGATGGTTTTTGTGCCGATCACGGCGATATCGGCCTTGCCGATCAGGTAATCAACATCCTCTCTGGCGCTGATGCCGAAACCCACGGCCAGGGGCAGATCCGTGGCCTGACGGCAACGGCCGATATAGTTGTTAAACTCGTCATCAAAGCTGGTCTGTGTACCGGTCACCCCTTTTCTGGCCACACAGTAGATAAAACCGTCGCCATATCCGGCCAGATTCTTCATTCTGGCATTTGTTGATGTGGGGGCAAAAATCATGATTGGTGCCAGCTCGTATTTTCTGGCCCGGCTGAAATAGGTCTCCCCTTCCTCGGGCGGCATGTCCGGCACGATCAGTCCCTTGATATTGATTTTTTTTGCCTTTTTGAAAAAATCCTCCTCTCCGTATTTGAAAAGGATATTGTAATAGGTCATGAAGAGGAAGGGAATATCATATGTTTCCGTGATTTCAGCGGCAAATTCCAGACATTGGGCCACAGTGGTCCCATTTTCCAGGGCGTCCTGGTTCGCCTTGACAATCACCGGGCCGTCAGCCATAGGTTCGGAAAAGGGGATCTGCATCTCAATGAGATCAACGCCGTTTTCCACCATCTGTCGAACCACCCCCCTGTTCACCTCAAAGGAAGGATAGCCCAGAACAATATGGGTCATGAGCAGAATTTTCTTGTCCTGCTTCGACTGTATCTGTTTGATATCCTCAGCGAGCGACATATTCGTCTCCCTTTGCGATGATAAATTCCTTCCATGACGGATCGTCAAAGGCGTGGGCAATGGTAAAAATGTCCTTGTCGCCCCGGCCAGACATGTTGATAATAACCGCCTTGTCCGTCTCTATGTCACCAACCTCTTTAAAGGCCTGGACAAAGGCATGGGATGATTCCAGGGCCGGAATGAGTCCTTCCTTCTTCATGGTCAGATCAAGGGCCGCCATGACCTCTTCGTCGGTGGCCGCCTCAAAGCGGACACGCCCCTTTTCCCAAAGATCGGCAAGAATGGGCGAGACCCCGACATAGTCAAGGCCAGCAGCAACCGAATGGGTGTCCTGCATCTGGCCTTCATCATTCTGGAGAAACATGGTTTTATAACCCTGGGCTACCCCGGCGGAACCGTCCGTCCCGGCCAGTCTCGAGGCATGCCGGCCCGAATCCAGCCCTCTGCCGCCTGCCTCTACTCCCACAAGTTCAACCTCGGGATGATCAAGGAATCCCTGGAAGATGCCCATGGCATTTGAACCGCCGCCCACGCAGGCATACACCCGGTCCGGAAGCGCGCCGAACTGCTCCTGGATCTGCCGGTTTGCCTCCTGGCCGATAATGGACTGAAACCAGGCCACCATCTCGGGAAAGGGGTGGGGACCGCAGACCGTGCCAAGAACGTAATGGGTATCATCCATGCGGGTGACCCAATCCCGGAAAGCCTCGTTGATAGCGTCCTTCAGGGTTCTGGTGCCGGAGGTCACCGTCACAACTGTTGCCCCGAGTTTTTCCATCCAAAAAACGTTGGGCCGCTGGCGCATAATATCCTCTTCGCCCATATAGATGGTACACTCAAAACCGAATTTGGCGGCCATGGTGGCGGTGGCAACGCCATGCTGGCCGGCGCCGGTCTCGGCAATAACTCTTTTTTTGCCCATGCGTTTAACCAGCATTCCCTGGCCCATGACATTGTTGGCCTTGTGGGCGCCGGTATGGTTCAGGTCTTCCCGTTTAATGTAAATCCGGGCGCCACCAAAATGACGGGTCAGATTTTCAGCAAAGGTCAGCGGCGTAGGCCGGCATGAATAGGTGGACATGAGGTTGACATATTCCCGCCAGAATTGTTCATCTTGCCTGGCTTCAGCAAAAGCCTCCTTTAATTCCTGGAAAGTCTCAAAGAGAACTTCGGGAATAAAGGCGCCTCCCCACTGGCCGAAATATCCTTTATTACTCATACGGATATCCTTTGTTAATCTTGAAAAACACGAAGACCACTAAATTTTCTTCTCTGTGACTCCGTGAGAGATAAATTTCAATACCTGACTACTTACCAAGCTTGTCAAGTTTCTTACGGGCCGTTGCTGCCTGGTCGCTCGTTGAATAATCAGATAATATTTTTTTATAAACAATTTTTGCCGTGTCATTATCCTCCAGAGCCTCAAAGGCCAACCCCTGTTTCAAAAGAGCGGCAGGCGCCTTGGCATGCCGGGGATGGTCGGCAATGACATTTTGATATTCCAGGATGGAAAGCGCATACTCTTTCTGCTTAAACAGACAGTCAGCGGCCCAGAAACGCGCATTCACCGTCAGTTTGCCGGATGGATATTTTTCAATATAGGTTGAAAAAAGGTCATAGGATTTCTGATATTTTTTAGCCTTGAACAGGGAAAGTGCCTCATCATAGATTTCCTTGCCCGGTCCGCTCGCCTTTTCAATTTTGGCAGTTTTATGGACCCGGACAGGTTCACTGGTTCGGGCCACTGTGCTCGTGGCAACTCTTCGGCCTTTTATCTTAGCCTTGGCCGGAACAATTTCATGGATCTGATCACCAGTACTCCTGGTACTCCTGGCGCTCTTGATACTCCTGGTACTCCTGGCCTGCTCCATTTTCTTTTTTGCTTTCTCCCTTGCCCTTTTAGCCTCCCTGGCCGCCGCCTCTGCGCGGGCAGTCGCCTCTCTGGTTCTCGCTGCCCGTATTCCTGATACATCGCTTTCAAGTCTGGCCAGACGCTCGGACAAATCCGCAACCGTGGCAGTCAACCCCAACATACGGCGGTCAATCTCGGCCAGAAGTTCCGTGTTTGCTTCTTGCAAATTCCTCGAACGATGTCTGCTTTCGTCAAGCTGTCCCTTAACCTGCAGCAATTCTGTTTGAAGGCTGTCGACAGAATCACCGAGTCCCGCCTGTTGTCTCTGCACCCGATCGACCGAGGTGCCGGCCGTATTCTGAACAAGCACCACATCTTTTTCCATTTCCACAAGCTTATTGTCCAAAGTGCGCAGTCGCATGTTCAGATTCTGGACATCCTGGGTTGAGGCACAGTGGCAGAGCAGAAGTGGCAGACAGCAAAGAAGAGTGACTAAACGAAGATTAACTGTTTTCATATGAAGTACCTTGGTTCAAAGGGGCAGAGGTTCAAAGAGGCAAAGGGGCAAAGGGATTGGCAATTCACCACTTCTTTAGACATGAAAAGCCCACAAGTCATGACTGAAAACATAACCGGCCAGAAGTTTGGCAAATACCTAAAAATTTTTCAGCCAGGTTGACCATTGGGGCTGAGTCTGATTTCCCTTTAATCTATATAAAGATTTTATCCCCTTGCCATTATGGAAAATACGGCAAATTTCACTTTTGTCGTTGCGTTTTCTTGAAAAAATGATCTGCCGGCCATCCGGCGACCAGCTTGGTGATTCATGATCACCCCATGTGGAGGTCAGTTGCTCTGGTTGTCCGCCATCAGGCCGAATCAGAAAAATTTGATAATTCCCTTCAAGATCGGCGGTATAGGCAATCCAGTCACCCTGGGGCGACCAGCTCGGTGTTGTATTTTCATTCCCCTGGTAGGTAATTCGTCGGACTTTGCCTGATTTGAGTTCCATGACATAAATCTGCGGTCTGCCGTTACGGTCCGATACAAAGGCTATCTTTTTGCCGTCAGGAGAAAAGCTCGGCGAAACATTAATGCCGCTGTTTCTGGTCAATCTTCTGATAATTTTCCCATTGCTTCGCATCAGGTAAAGATCAGGATTACCATCCTTGCTCAAGGTTATCACCATGGTTTTCCCGTCCGGCGACCAGGCCGGAGCCATATTTAAACCTGCGCGACGGGAAATAGCTCTGGTTGTTTTGCCTAGATCAAGATCAGTGAGATAAAGATTCGGATTGCCATTATGGTAAGAGGTATAGGTTATTTTATTGCTCTTTGGAACAAACCGGGGAGAAACCGCAATAAAACGATGTTTAGTGATCTGCCTGACCTGCCCCCCCAGCACATCAGTGACATAAACCTCTTTTTTGCCGCTTTCATCCGAAACAAAAACGATTCTGGTATTGCTGACCCCCTGTTTACCGGTCAGCTTGAGAATAACCTCATCGGCGAATTTCAGCAACATCACCCGCTTCTTGGCCGGTGAAGCCTGGTAGCGCTTGCCCAGAATCATTTTGCCTTCCATAACATTAATCAGCCTCAGCTCAAAAATCAGCTTACTGCCGCTTGAAACATATTGGCCCAAAACGGCAAAATCAGCGCCAATAGTGCTCCAGTCCGTATCCTGACCGTTGTTATAGGAAGCAGAAGGAATGATTTTGACAAAACCGTGAAATTCCAGGGCGCGGCTGAGTAATGCAGCCATTTCCCTACCGGTCCCGGATAAAACAGACGGCTGACTTTTGTCGATAAACCCGGGAACAGCCACAGGCACCTGACGTACTCCTGCCGCAGTGATATCGAGATTCACTCTTTTTGCCATGACGGAGAATGGCAAAAGCAAACTGACGGAAATGATCGTCAATAAAAAGAAATAATATTTTTTCATAATGAAAATGTAACCTTTCACCGGGGGGCTACTTATGTAAATATTCGGCTTGTGTGAAAAAGTTTCGAAAAACTCGGTCTGTAAATGTTTGGATAGCACCCCAAGTTCGTTCAAGTCGCCTTGCGAGCTATATTAGTCATATGTGAGTAAGACGAATCGGACGAAATTGGGGTGCTAGCCGAATATTTACCTACTTATTTACTAAAACCCCGAGTCTGTAAGCGTTTACCAGTGCCTTAGATTCGTTCGTTCGGGCCTTTGAACTATAGCCCCTCTATGTGAGAAGGCCCAAACGGACGAAGATGAGGTGCTGGTGAACGCTTACATAAAAAATAACTATCCTGTCTACTCCAACCCGCTGGGATGAAAGACCAGTCCTATCTCCAGTTCCTTCTCCTTGAGTCCATCCGGAAAAGGCGGCAGGGGCATGGCTTCCTGTATTGTTTTTTCAACAAATTGATTAAAATAAAGATCGGTTGATTTTTTTTCCATGTAACTCATTTTAACAATGCCGTCCCTGCGAACATGAACAACATAGACAGCTGTCAACTGTTTTCCCCAATCCTGCAGATCGGGCAAAATCCAAAATTTATGAATTTGCCGAGAAACCGCAACATAATACTGTTTCAATGCCGCATCCATGGCACTTGCCCGACCCCGGTTTCCCGGACCACCGGAGGAACTGCCAACCTTACTGACAGCAGCCGTCCGTGCTTGGCTGGTGTGAATTGAGGCACGAAGCTGAGCCAGGGCATTCTCTACAGCGGCATTGGCAGATTCCTGCGCTTTTTTCGCTTCTTGATCAGCCTTTACTCTTTCCTGATCAGCCCTTACCCTGCTTTGGATTTTCTCCAGAGCCTTGGACAACTTTTTTTTCTCCTGCTGCGCCGCCGCCTTATTTTTTTTCCGTAAATCTTTTTTCACAAGCCGGGGGGCAAGTGAAATCACTTCCACCGGCCCTGAAGTAATTTCAGGCGCGGGGGGGGCTTCCGATATCAGAGGTTTTGTCTGGCGAGGAGTCTGTTTGACAACTTCCTGCTTGACAACCGGCGGAGGAGGAGGCGCACTTTGTTGAACTGGTCTGGCCTCCATGACGTCAAAGAGATCAACCGTATAGACTTCCTCAATATTCAGATTCGGTTCAAAAAAAGAAGCCGGCAGCAGGGCCAAAATCACGGTCAGGAGATGAACCACTAATGTTAAAAATGCGGGTTTTTTCCAGTCGTTGCGCGGTTCCTGAAAAAATTCGGCGCCGCCATGTGACAGATTAATGGAGGATGTCATGGATTATAACTACTCAAATGAACCTGCTTAATTCAAATTAACGCTATTCCGTAAATGTTCAACAATGCAC
>JAOZOY010000047.1:16062-21571 GCA_029933005.1 Deltaproteobacteria bacterium | reverse complement strand
TAGGGACATAAAAATATCACCACCGTTTTCGACGATAATTTCTTCGGATTCATCAAGCAGATCATTACCGACAAACTCGGCCACGGCCCCGGCTACGGCGGCCATGGGACCGACATTCGTATCCCGGGCCGCCTGGAGCATCGCTTTGACAATGGGGGGGGCAAGGGGATCAAAGGGCTGTGGAACCAGGGAGGTCAGGAAAGCAGGCTGTCTCGTCAGATAGTTCTCCAGTTGAGCCCGGTATTGGAGGACAAGACGGGTAGCTCGTTCTTTCACTTCCTCTGACGCCAGGATTTGCAAATCCGTTTCCCGTACCGAGACCTCGCTCTGCTGCAGGCCCTTGGCGTCGACAATGGCTCGATAGGTTCTTTGCCGGTACGAAGCCGGATCTTTTTTTGCTGATTTTTTCATTATGTCACCAGTGATGATAATGATAGTTACAAAAAAAACAAATCATGACAACTCAATCCAAAAACCGGGAAATGCTGCTTCTCTTCACTCGTTATCCCAAGGCCGGAGAGACGAAAACCAGGCTGATTCCCGTGCTGGGTAAGCAAGGAGCGGCCCATTTGCAGCAAACAATGTCTGAAAAAACCTTTTCCATGGCTCAGAAACTGTCCGGACGGCGAAAAATTTCTCTGCAGATTCATTATACCGGCGGCAGTCAACTGGAAATGCAGCAGTGGCTCAATGGCAAAATTACCTGTATAAGGCAGGTTGGAGGCAGCCTGGGAGGCCGGCTCATTCATGCCTTTTGTGCGGCCTTTGCCGGCAGCATCTCAAAGGTCATCGCCATTGGCACGGATTGCCCGGCCCTGACGCCCGAAATTGTCGAAAAGGGCTTTCAAAATCTTGCTGACTATGACCTTGTTCTTGGCCCGGCCCTTGACGGCGGCTACTACCTGATCGGCCTGAAAAAAGAGGAACCGGCCCTTTTTTCTCAAATTTCCTGGGGTTTGGATCAGGTTCTGGAGCAAACCCTGAAACGCGCCGAAAAGCTGGGCCTATCTGTTCACCTGCTGGAACCCTTAGCTGATGTTGACCGACCCGAAGACCTCTGTCATATCGAAACTATTCAGTAAGACAATCGGGGTGAAAAGTTCGGTATTTATAAAAGTGACAAAAAATTTTGTTACTTAGAAGCGTATGTGAAAATGTTAAGAAAAACTCCTACTGTAACTGTTCAGATGTGCTTCAGGTAAGCGAGTTAGCGAGACTCCGCACTGGTGCTATTCGAGAAGACCAAATATGGGCGAAGATTGAGTGCAGCTGAATAGTTACGTCATATCAATCATTATTCCGACCCTGAATGAAGAGGGATATCTTCAGGCGACCCTGGCCGGACTGAATCAGCCGGAACTTGAGCTGATTGTAGTGGATGGCGGCAGCTGTGATCAGACCGTGCTGATTGCCGGGGATTGCGGCGCAAAGGTGTTTATTACTTCGCCATGCCGGGCAATCCAGCTGAATTACGGAGCCCGGCAGGCCAAAGGCAACATTCTCCTTTTTCTTCATGGCGACACTATTTTGCCGCAAGGCTTCAAGGAATTAATTCTTGACACTTGCAGGAGTACTTCCTGCGCCGGCGCTTTTGAACTGGCAATCAACAGCCCCGGCCCCGGACTGCGGCTGATTGAAAAGGCGGTAAATCTCCGGTCAAGATGGTTGAATATGCCCTATGGCGATCAGGCTCTTTTTATGTCAGCGAAACTCTTCCGGCAGGTCGGCGGTTTTCCGGAGCTGCCCATCATGGAGGATTATGTACTGGTCAAAAAATTACGAAAAAAAAATAATCTGTATATTCTTCCCCTTGCTGTCTCGACATCCGGCCGCCGTTGGAATAAATTGGGAGTTTTCAGGACAACCTTGATCAATCAACTCATTATTATCGGCTATTTATTGGGAATCTCTCTTCATGTCCTTGCCGGTTTTTACCGAATTGGAAAGAATGGTTGAAATAGCCGGCTGGCTGGGGAGAAAATCCATGCGCAAATCCTCGTCCTTGACCAGATTCAGCATAAACTGGGAACTCTGTTCCAGGTAGGGGGCAAAGAGGGATTTAGCAAACAAAGTGTTGGCGCTGGACAGAAAGGCGGCGATAATCATAAACAGCAGACTTGCTACAAATATGCCCTTTGCAAGGCCAAACAGACCGCCAACAGTTCGGTCAAACCAGCCGAGAAGGGCAATGCTCATGATTTTTTTCAGTCCGATTCCAAGCCAGGTCACCCCAAAAAGGACCAGCAGAAAGATTACACCATAGGAAACAAGGAAGGCGATTTGAGGGTCGCTGATAAAGGGTAGAACCAGGCCTGCCGACTCACCGCAATAACGGCCCGCCACGACAAAGCCCAGAACCAAGGCCAGGATAGAGGCAATCTGCCGGATGAAGCCGACCCAGAAGCCACGGGCCAGTAGAATCAAAAGAATGATCAGAACAGTAATGTCAAATGATGAAATCATAAAAAAACCTTTTTAACTATTCAGGTTGATTAGGCTAGAGGCTATTAGTTTTCAAAGTCGGTCTATAGTCTGTTTTTAAGGATGTTTCTTGTTACTCCGCTCCGCAGTGTAACATGCTCATCTCTCCTACAGTCTAAATGCCTACAGCCAATCGATCTGAACAGTTACAAACCTTTTTGCTATAAATTTCAAGCTATTTTCACCGACCTCATCAATCCTCAATACATTATGATAGCTAACTGGACAGAAAAAATATATCAATTAAATCTCGAGCTAAAGCTTTTCCACCCCTCTTTCGTTGTGATCAGAGTAGATCTGAAACAGCTCAGAACACAGTTTGTCGGGGATCACACCGCAGAGCAATATCTGACAGCTAGGGAGCTGGAAAGGTTTGCCGAATTGAAGCATGAAAAACGAAGATGTGAGTGGCTTGGTGGCCGGATCGGCGTTAAAGGGGCCGCCGCCTGTCTGTTAATGAGACAGGAGACGTTAAGACACAATGATATCTGGCATAAAATGAGCACGTATCATGATGAGTATGGCAAACCTTTTCTTCAAGTTGACAAGAATTTTTGTTTTGGTAAAAATGTCCATATTTCTCTTTCTCACAGCGCGGATTTGGCCGTAGGTCTCGCCTGTACAGAGCCTTGCGGAGTTGATATTCAGGAAATAAAGAATGCTGTTTTCCGGGTACGCAAACATTTTTCAACAGAGGCTGAGCAGAACATTCTGATAAAATTAGCCGGCTCATTTGAGTGGGATGAGACAGTCTTGTTGAGTCTTCTCTGGTCGGCCAAGGAAGCGATTAAAAAGAATATTGCCATTTCTCCATTACTCTATTTTTCCGAAATCAGGCTTAAATCGATCAAACACTCCGCAGGCGGCGGACTTATTTTTCATTTTATCTGTTCACGTAAAGATAAATTGCCTGCAATGAATTGCGCGGCATTGGCCGCGAAGTTTGACAATTACTCCTTTGCCGTATCTTATGTTTCCATGCCTGACCATAGTCATGGAAACAATTTTTCATCCTGACTGGTTATTGGATTATAATTCAAAAAAATTTTTCGTTGCATGGACTGGAGAATAATAGCATGAACATCACGGATTATCTTGCTGAAAGCCCTCTTTTCAAAGGATTAAACAGCGAAAATTACAAAGAGCTGGCCGGAATCGTCATGGAGCGGGATATGAAGCGGGGTCAGTTTATCTTTAATGAAGGAGATGAAGGAGTGGGTTTTTATGTAGTCGCTTCCGGACTTGTAAAAATTTATAAGCTTTCTTTCGAGGGAAAAGAGCAAATTCTTCATATTCTTGGTCCGGGAGAGCCGTTTGCCGAGGTCGCGGTGTTTACCGGCATGAACTATCCCGCCAATGCCATGGCTCTGGAACAAAGCCATCTTTTTTTCTTTCCCAGAACCTCTTTTATTCATTTACTTAAAAAGAACCCCTCTCTGGCCATGAATATGCTGGCTACTCTGTCACTGAGACTCAAACAGTTCACTCATATGATAGAGGCCCTGTCATTAAAAGAGGTGCCGGGACGTCTGGCAGCCTATCTCCTCCTGCTCAGCAGCCAGAATAATGATGCTGCTACCGTGAAATTAAGTATCGCCAAAACCCAGCTGGCCAGTCTTCTCGGTACGATTCCCGAGACTCTGTCCAGGATTCTGACCAGGATGAACAACCAGCAATATATTGAAAGCAAGGGTGCGGACATCTCCCTTCTTAACCGCCAGGCCCTGGATGATCTGGCTTCAGGAGAAAAAAGACTTGAATAATTGGAAATCAGAGGAAAGATGAAAAAGATATCCTCAGCGAGAGGATATCTTTATACCAATCACGTTGCTTTGATTTTTTTGTGGTACGGCAATTGCTATAAAGTACGCTCAACAGCTTAAAGTTAAAATTTTTTTATCAATTTAATTCGTTTTATTACTCGAAAAAGGCAAACCATTCCGAAAGGGTGGGACGCAAAACCATCGGCCTAAATTTTTGCAAATGCAAAAATAGGGTAGCGAGGTTGCCGGGTAGGATCAGCACCACTGGACTGATACTACTAGGCGTCAGACTGGAGGTGTTGCAATGTTGTCAGAAAAGCCGAATTTTCGCCGTTTTTTTCTGCCGTTTTTCTCTTTCTCTCTCTTTTTCTTCATTGCCTCATTAGTTCATGGCGCTGAGGTGCAATTTTCCTGGACCCCGAACAGTGAAGCAAATCTCGCCGGCTATAAGATCTATTATGGCACGGCATCAAGGAATTATACGGAAGTCATTGATGTCGGCAACCCAGTGGCTGTGGATAATCAGATTATTGTCACCCTTTCGGACTTTGCTCCAGGCATCACCTATTATTTTGCATCTACGGCATATGCCCTGGGCAGTCTTGAAAGCGATTATTCCGATGAGGCCATCTGGACATGTCCTTTAGATCCAGTTCCCACAGCCAATGAGATGACGTTGACCATTGCCGAGGACATGGTTGCCAGTGGTCAGCTGGACGGGACCAGTCAGTCCGGTCTGTCATTATCCTATGAGATTGTGAACAATGCTGCGCATGGTACGGTTTCCCTGCTGAATGCTGCAACCGGTGATTTCAGCTATACCCCAGGTACGAATTTTAACGGCACAGACATTTTTACATATAAGGTCAGTGATGACAACGGCGAGTCTGAAATCGCCACAGTTACAATTAATATTTCAGCTGTTAACGACATTGCAGTGGCCGTAAACAGCTCTCTTTCCACCAGTGAAGATAATCCGAAAAGCTCCTTTCTGGTGGCAACTGATGTGGATAGCGATAATCTGACTTATTCTATCGTCAGTAACAGTTCCATGGGAACCGTGACCATAACCAATACGGCTACCGGCGCCTACACCTACACGCCCGCAGCCGATGCCAATGGCTCAGACTCCTTCAGTTTCAAGGTCAATGACGGCATGGTTGATTCGAATATCGCCACCGTCACAGTCAATATAGCCGCTGTTAACGATATTGCAGTGGCCGTAAACAGCTCTCTTTCCACCAGTGAAGATAATCCGAAAAGCT
>JAOZOY010000047.1:0-15962 GCA_029933005.1 Deltaproteobacteria bacterium | reverse complement strand
ACTCCTTCAGTTTCAAGGTCAATGACGGCATGGTTGATTCGAATATCGCCACCGTATCTGTGGATATCGAAGCGGTAAATGACACACCAATTGCCTATGCCGCCACTTTATCCGTGAATCAGAATGAAGAAGCCAATGGTATTCTGCTAGGAAGCGACATTGACAGCAGCAATTTAACCTATTCTATTTTCAGCAACTGTTCTCTCGGCACTCTGACCATGACCAATGCGGCCACCGGCGCCTACCGCTATACACCAAATGTTGGTGCATTCGGTGAAGATGATTTCCAGTTCAAGGTAACTGATAATGATGGCGCGGTTTCGAATCTGGCAACTGTTTCAATTTCTATTAATCAGGTGGAATCGACCTTTATCATGGAAATGAATATGGTTACTGTAAATAAAGACTGGCAGACTGTTGAATTCAGCGAATCCTTTACCGATCCCATTGTGGTCGCTAAACCAGCAAGTCATCAAGACAAAAATCCCTGCGTTGTCCGGATTCAAAATGTCACGGCCACAGGTTTTGAGATTCGCCTGCAGAACTGGGATTATCTTGCCGATGACCATGGCGATGAAACCGTAAGTTTTGTCGCGATGGAACGGGGCAGCTTTGAAATGAGCGACGGAACCCTGATTGAGGCGGGTAGTTTCGAGACTGACAAAACTGACGAGCTTGGCCAGATCACTTTTGCAGAACCATGCAACGTAGTTCCGATTGTCGCCTCCTCAATTATCACATACAACGGATTTGATGCTGTTGTCGGACGTATTAAAAATATAAGTGCCACAGGTTTTGAATATGGCATGCAGGAACAGGAGGCTGGTGATCAGGTCCATCGTCTGGAGTCAATTCATTATATTGCCTGGGAACCTTCCAGCGGCATAAATGGCGATCTTGTCTATGAAATCGGCGCAACAGGTGATGAAGTGACCCATGCATGGAATACCATATCGTTCAGTGCAGGTTTTGACGTTGCTCCGATCATGATAGCCGATATGCAGACAATGGATGGCGGTGATCCGGCCAACCTGCGCTATAATGAGCTGAACGTCTCCGAAGTTCAAGTCAAAATCGCTGAAGAGCAATCAAGTAACACTGAGACCAATCATATAACCGAGATCGTCGGTTTCATGGCCTTTGCAGTTGTTGATCTTGATAGCGATACGGATCTGGACGGTCTGACCACCGGTGCTGAGCTGGATACCTTTGGTACGCATCCTGGAATGATCGATACGGATCTGGACGGTCTGAATGACGGTGCCGAGGTTGATTTCTGGGGCGCTGACTGGAATGACGATTTTGACCAGGACGGAGTTATCAATCTCCTGGATGCGGATTCGGATAATGATGGATATACGGATGGCTTTGAAGTAGTTATGTCCTTTGATCCTGCTGACGATAGCTCACATCCTGCCGGTCCCGGCCTGGAAGTCGGACTGCTTCAGGTGGATGCGGACTGGCAGCGGGTCAACTTTAACAACATATTTGTTAACCCGGTACTGGTGGCAAAAATTATCAGCCAGAACAGTGATGATCCCTGCATTATCCGCTTGAATAACATTAACGCAGACGGATTTGATGTTCGGCTGCAGGAATGGGATTACCAGGATGGTGTCCATGGTATCGAGAGTGTCAGCTATATGGTCATGGAACGTGGCAGTTATATTCTGGATGACGGAACCCTGGTGGAAGCGGGTCATTTCAGCAGTAATGAAATGGTTTCCTCTGAAAATGTCAATTTTAACCAGGAGTTCAATTTTACTCCGGTGGTCACAGCGTCTATTGCCAGCTTCAACGAGACTGATGCTGTTATCGGCAGAATGCATGATATCTCCACTTCCGGCCTGAGCTTTATGTTGCAGGAACAGGAGGCCAATGGCAAAATTCATGCAGTTGAAACCATCTCTTATATTGCCTGGGAGCCTTCTTCCGGCATCGTCAACGGTCAGAAATATGAGGTCAACAGAACTACTGATTCTGTCAAACACGGATATGTTGATGTAAATTTCGCTGCAAACTTTATCGAAATTCCGGCGGTACTCGCTGATATGCAGACAACCGACGGTGGGGATACATCCTCAGTCCGTTGCGATAACAGCCTGGTTGAAGGCTTCAGTGTGCGGATTGAAGAGGAGCAGTCAAAAGGCTTGGAGACCGCCCATACAACAGAGGTGGTTGGTTACATGGCAATTGCCGGTCTGTAAATCTTGTCGGAACTATATATCTGACCTTGAAGCAAACAGAAAAGCCGGGATAACCATTATGGTTATCCCGGCTTTTTTCATTACGATTTTTAAAAATAAAAATTACTCGGTTCTATCCGGAATGTTCTGTCCCGCCTGCTATTGTTCCAGGACAAATTCATACTCGACATTTCCAACTGGTATGAAGCTCTGGATTACACCCACGCAAAACAAAATTTTCATAAAATTGTTGAGATGCTGCCCCGCTACCTTGCCAATCACCAGGAGGAACTCGCTGAATATACATTGTTTTTTTTGTGGTACAGCAATTGCAGTTAAAGTACAGTCAACAGTTAAAGTTAAAATTTTTTTATCAATTTAACTCATTTTATTACTCGAAAAAGGCAAACCATTCCGAAAGGGTGGGACGCAAAGCCATCGGCCTAATTTTTTGCAAATGCAAAAAAACGGTTGCGAGGTTGCCGGGTAGGATCAGCACTTCTGGACTGATGCTACTAGGCGTCGATCTGGAGGTGCACAATGTTGTCAGAAAAGCCGAATTCCCGCCGTTTTTTTCTTCCGTTTTTCTTTTTCTCTTTCTTTTTCTTCATGGCCTCATTGGTTCAGGGCGCTGAAGTGAAATTGGCCTGGACCCCGAACAGTGAAACAAATCTTGCTGGCTATAAGATTTATTATGGCACGGCATCACGGGATTATACGACAATTATTGATGTCGGCAATCCGGAGGCTGTGGATAATCAGATTATCGTCACCCTCTCGGGTTTTTCTCCGGGCATCACCTATTACTATGCAGCCACTGCATATGACGAAGACAGCTTTGAAAGCGATTATTCCGATGAGGCTGTCTGGATATGTCCTCTGGAAATTGGTCCCACGGCCAATGATATAGTGTTGAGCCTTGATGAGGATACAGTTGCCAATGGTCAGCTTGAGGGGGCCAGTCAGTGCGGTCTGTCATTACACTACGAGATTGTTAATAATAGTTTGCATGGTACGGTTTCCCTGCTTAACGCTGGAACTGGTGAATTTATCTATAACCCTGATACGAACTTCAACGGCACAGACATCTTTACATACAAGGTCAGTGATGACAACGGCGAGTTCGAAATTGCCACTGTCACCATGAATGTTACTGCGGTTAACGACATCGCTGTGGTCGTAAATGATACCATTTCCACTTCCATTAATCAGGGGGAATCGACCTTTGTCATGGAAATGGGTACGGTTATTGTTAATAAAGACTGGCAGATTGTTGAATTCAGTGAATCCTTTATCGATCCCATTGTGGTCGCTAAACCGGCCAGTCATCAAGACGAAAATCCCTGCGTTGTCCGGATTCAAAATATCACGGCCACAGGTTTTGAAATTCGCCTGCAGAACTGGGATTATCTTGCCGATAACCATGGCGATGAAAGCGTAAGCTTTGTCGCGGTGGAACGTGGCAGTTTTGAGATGAGCGACGGAACCCTGATTGAGGCGGGTAGTTTCGAGACAGATAAGACTGACGAGTTTATCCAAATCTCTTTTGCGGAACCAAGCAATGTGGTTCCGGTTATTGCCACCTCAATTATCACAAATAATGGCTGGGATGCTGTTGTTGGCCGGATTCAAAATATCAACACCACAGGTTTTGAATATAAATTACAGGAACAGGAGGAAAACGACTATTTCCACGTTATGGAATCAATCAATTATATCGCCTGGGAGCCTTCCTCCGGCATGAATGGCGATCTTGTCTATGAAATCAGCGCAACCGCTGATGAGATAACCCATGAATGGCAGACTATTTCTTTTAATGCGGATTTTAACGAGACTCCGATCATGATTGCCGATATGCAGACAACGGATGGCGATGATACAGCCAACCTGCGTTATAATGAGATGAACGCTTCGCAAATGCAAATCAAAATTTCTGCAGAGCAGTCAAGCAACTCTGATACCGATCATACAACCGAAATCGTCGGATTCATGGCCTTTATGGTTGTTGATCTTGATGGTGATCCGGATCAGGATGATCTGACTACCGGCGCTGAGCTGGAGACCTATGGAACATTGCCCGAAATGATCGATACGGATCTGGACGGCCTCAATGACGGAGCCGAAGTGGATTTCTGGGGTACAGACTGGAATGACGATTTTGATCAGGACGGGATTATCAATCTCCTGGATGCGGATTCGGATAATGACGGATATACGGATGGTTTTGAAGTAGCCATGTCCTTTGATCCTGCTGACGACAGCTCATATCCTGCTGGTCCCGGCCTGGAAGTCGGAATGCTTCAGGTGGATGCGGATTGGCAGCGGGTCAACTTTAACAATACATTTGTTGACCCGGTACTGGTGACAAAAATTGTCAGCCAGAACAGTGATGATCTCTGCGTTATTCACCTCAATAACATCGACGCAGACGGATTTGATATCCAACTAGAGGAATGGGATTACCCGGACGGTATTCATGGCATCGAAAGTGTCAGCTACATGGTTATGGAACGTGGCAGCTATATTCAGGATGACGATCCGGATCAGGATCGTCCGACCATCGATGCTGAGCTGGAAACTGATAAAATACAGTCCAAAGAGAATTCAGAAAATGTTGTGTCGACGGCCGGAATAGTGTTCTTGGTAATATAATTACCTTGTAAGACTGATTATTGAGGAGAACATTTCGCGTCAAACATTTTGTTCCCGATGGATCTGAAGGAGCGCGCCTCATGTATGACGCATATGTCGTTGGCTACATGGCAATTGCCGGTCTGTAAATCTTGCCGGAACAATATGTCTGATATTGAAGTAAACAGAAAAGCCTGGATAACCATTATGGTTATCCAGGCTTTTTCATTACGATTTTTGAAAATAAAAATGACTCGGTTCTATCCAGGATGCTTTGTCCGCCTGCTATTGTTCCAGGACAAATTCATACTCGACTTTTGTCTTGGTGAAGTGCTGCAGCACATGCTTCAACTCCAGCAGGTTATCCACCTGAAAATTCACTTCCCAGGCCGTGGTGGCTGCGGCCCGCTTGGCCAGAGAGATGACGTCTATAATTTTCATCTCCACCGGCGCCACACTGAGCAACATAAAAACACGGTTTCGCTGAAAATTTTTCATGATATGCAGGGTTTGATTTTTTTTCACCCTGGTTTTTTTCAACTGCCAGCGAACCTGAACAACATCCTCTCTCTGCAGACGTAAAGATCTAAATTTATGACAGTCCTTACGATGGACGGACAATCCGCGTTCACTGAGCAGGGCATGCAATCTTTTTTCGGTGGGTGTGGGATTACAGCACTGGGAGAGTTTGATGCAATCCGGATCCAGAATATCCAGATCAATTATGTTGAAAGCCCCGGTCGGCGGCTGGAGAGTGATCCGGTCAGCATAAAGACCGTTTTTGATCTCATAAATCAGTTCCCGTAAACGTAGATGACCCTGACCCAGGGCCTGAAAAAGTTCATTAAGATCCTTGAGATTAAAATATTCGAGAATATCCGCCATCTCTTCTTTTTCAAGAATTTCAACAGGAAGACCGTACCGTTTCAACTCCTGGCGCATAATCGATTGTCCGACTGTGGCAGCCAGACCCAGCCGGTGCCGGCGAAATGTTCGGGATAAGGTAGCACGGGCACGGGGTGACTGGCAAAGCTTCAGAATTGACGGTTCAAAGCGGACTGGTTTTTTCTGGGTGACGATTTGTATCCGATCACCGTCCTGTAAAACATGATCTATCCCCACACTTTTATTTCTCACCATGGCATGGGTGCAATGGATGCCGATTTCGGTATGCACCTTAAAGGCGAAATCGAGCACGATACTTTGGACGGGCAGGCAGATCCTGTCTCCATTTGGAGTGTAAGTGTAAATTTCCTTCTTGCCGCTGGCCTCAATAACGTCATGATATGACAGACTGTCGTCAGCGCCGAGGATTGTGAACATCTCCCTGATTTCTTTTGCAAACCCCGTAGGAACCGTACCCTTGGTCAGCCATTGTCTGATAATACCGTTTCTGGCGGAGGTCATCATCGGCCTGGTACGAATTTTAAAGAGATAGTTCTGGCCTTTGATATTTGCCCGGGCATGAAGGCTCTGGTAGGCGGTGGGTTTGGGATTGGCGATGAAATCACGAATGGTCCGCGGTATTGGCGGAAAATGTTGATTGATAATGCCGAGAGCCCGATAGCAGGATTGAACATCTTCGACAATAATGATCATTTCCATGGGATTTTCAATTTCCCTGGAAAGTGTTTTCAGGCCAATATTATAATAAGCCCATAAACCTTTGGCCTTGATTCTCACTTCCGATGAAAGCCAGACCCGATCAAGTTCTTCCTGCAATTTTTCTCTGATGGCAAGGACTTCGTCCAAGGTTTCGAGTTTACGAATAGAGTACAGCACCCGCTGACTCTGCTTGGGGAACTTATAGCTGAGCGCAAGATCATAAAGTTCACGTTTTAAACCAAAAAGGCCCATGACGCCGGCCATGGGGGCATAAACACCTAAAGTCTCATCAGCGATCTTCTGACGTTTATGCTTTGGCATGGCTGCCATTGTCCGCAGATTATGGAGCCGGTCGGCAAGCTTGATCAACATGATTTCAATACGGGACGCCGCGCCTGAAAAAAGCTTACGGTGAACAAGCCGGTAAAAGGTCTGCCGATCACCGCTGAAATGACTGATCTTGGTGCAACCGTCAACAATGGCCTCAACATGTTTTCCAAACAGCTCTCCAATAAGTTCAGAGGTGACCTCTTCCACGTCCTCCACCGTGTCATGGAGCACCGCGGCGGCCAGGGTTTCAGGATCCGTAACGCCAAGTTCCTCCACCAGGATCTGGGCAACCAGGCAGGGATGACTGACATAAGCCTCCCCGGATTTTCGTTTCTGGTCCTGATGCGCTTCCACAGCAAAGGAAAAGGCTTTCCAGAAAAGTTTCGCCTCTCCTTCCTGACTGCCGAGATAGTCTTCCATGCGGTCACAGAAGGCCGCTATGTCAAAATGATTGCTTGCCATTCTTCTTCTTTTTTAGTTCCAATATAGGCTGTTTTGTCTGATTTTTTTATTTATGGTATATTATGCACAAAATGGCAAGAGTAACCGAGGAATTAAAAAAGGGGCGGACAGAGCCTTAAGCCCCTGACGATTTGTACTTTTGAAGATTTGCAAGAGGAAAACCAACTTGGCACGAAAAAGACGCTCCATAAAAAAAAGGCCTCCTCCACGAAGAAGGCAGAAATACAACCGTAAAAACGATCATGGAAACAAAAACATTTCGTCGTGGCGACTTCCCAATGTTTCAATGGATGACTTCATTATCTTCATCTATCTTAACGGCGGTGAAGCCGGCTTAAAGGAAATCATTAAACATTTTGATCTTTCCCGCACCCAGGGCAAAGTCCTCCAGGAAGACCTTAGTCAACTCAATCAACAGCAGATTGTATACTCTTGTGGTGCTAAAGGCTATCGTCTCAACAAGAAGCTCTTTCCCTCCGGCATCATCTCCGTTCATCCACGGGGATTCGGTTTCGTGACTTTGGACGAATTACCGCCTGACGGGCGAGATTTTTTTGTCGCTGCCCGTCATATAAATACAGCCATGCATACTGACCGGGTTCTTTTGCAAATTTTGAAACAACGGCGGAGTGGTCGCGTGGAGGCAAGGGTGGTGCATATCCTCAAACGGGGAACCACCCATCTTGTCGGCACCTATGTTGCCGGTCGAACCGGAATGGTCATCCCCCAGGATCCCCATTTCCCCTTCCATATTCTTATTCGCAGGGAACAGTCCTGCGGGGCGAAAAACGGCGAGGCAGTAGTTGCCGAACTCGGTGAACTCAAACCGAATCAACGCAATGTCAGTGGCCGCATTATTGAAGTGCTTGGCGATCCGGCCAGTACCAAGGTGCAGATGGAAATGGTAATCAGGCAATTCAAGCTGCCCCGTGAATTTGACGACATCACCTTGGAGGAAGTCGAAAAAATAAGCTCCAGAGTGGAAGTCAGTCCGAACAGAGAGGATTTGCGGGAAATACCGCATGTTACCATTGACGGAGAAACAGCCCGTGATTTTGATGATGGTGTGGCCGTTGTCAAAACGAAAAACGGCTTTCGCCTTTATGTCAGCATCGCCGATGTCAGCCACTATGTCACACCGGGTTCCGCCTTAGACAGAGATGCGTATTTACGGGGCACAAGCGTCTATTTCCCCACCGGTGTATTACCCATGCTGCCGGAAAGGCTGTCCAATCATCTTTGCAGCTTAAATCCCGATGAAGACCGTTATGCCTTTACCGCTATTCTTGATTTTGACCCGGAAGGGGATAGACTCAACCAACGTTTTTGTAAATCCGTGATCAGAAGTAAAGCTCGCCTGACATATACGCAGGTCAAACAGATCGTGGTAGATCGGGACCCCAGTGTATGCGGACAGTACAAAACGCTTCTGACCCAGCTCAACAGAATGGCCGATCTTGGCCTACTTCTTGAAAAGAAAAGAATGGCCCGGGGCAGTATTGGTTTTGACATGCCGGAGGCCGGAGTTGAAATCGACCCGGACGGCAAAATTGTCAATATCTTCAGACGAGAGCGGAATCAGGCCCATAAAATTATAGAAGAATTCATGCTGGCCGCCAATGAGGCAGTGGCCGAGACCTTTGCCCGCCATAATTTCCCGGCCCTCTACCGAATCCATGAAACACCGGATGAGATCAAGGTGGCCGAGTTTACTCATTTTCTCCAGGCCCTGGGCTATAAATTACCGACTGAAACGATTTCTCCCGGATGGTTTAATAAAGTTCTGTCATGCACCAGGGGTACGAAGCATGAATACATTGCCAACAACCTGCTTCTGCGTGCCATGAAGCAGGCCCGCTACTCCCCTGATAATGTGGGTCATTTTGGCCTGGCAGCTTCCTGTTATACCCATTTCACTTCGCCGATTCGCCGTTATCCCGACCTGATGGTTCATCGCGCCCTGGCCGCGTTGATCAGCAACAGCCAGCCGCCGAAAGAAATTGCCCTCCAAGAGGCCGGTGAATTCCTATCCAAGCGGGAACGGGCTGCCACAGAGGCGGAATGGGCCATGCTTGACCGTTTAAAAGTCCTCTACATGGCAGATAAGGTGGGACAGAGTTTCAAGGGAATGATCTCCGGCGTGACTTCCTTCGGCATTTTTATTGAGCTAAGTAATATTTTTGTCAATGGTGCGGTGAGCATAAGAGACCTGAAAAACGATTATTATCATTTTGATGAAAAAAATTACCGTTTGCTCGGGGAGCGCACCGGATCAACCTTCCAGGTCGGTAATGAGATCCGGGTCAAGCTTATCAAGGCTGACATGCAGCTTTACCGGCTCGAATTTGTTGTGGATGAAGAAGATGAAAAATGAGACGTCTGCCACGTCCCTGCTGGCCAATGTGGCCATTGTACTCGTCCGGCCGAAATATCCGGAAAATATCGGCGCAGCGGCCCGCAGCGCCAAAAATATGGGCATCAACCAATTGCTTGTTATTCACAATGAACTGCCGGACAGGGAGAGGATGTGTAAAATGGCAACCTGTCATGCCAGGGACCTCATTGACGGAATACGTCTGTATCAAAATCTGGCTGATGCCTTGACGGAGTTTTCATGGGTTGTGGGCACCACGGCCCGGCAGGGGAGACAGCGGCGACTGATTACCTCACCAGCGAATATGGTGGCCGGGTTGCTGCCCAAGCTGAACAACAACAAGGTCGCCTTGCTGTTTGGTCCGGAAGATAGCGGCCTGACCAATGAGGACCTGAAATTCTGCAACAGCGTCACAACGATTCCCACGGCTGATTTCTCCTCCCTGAATCTGGCCCAGGCCGTGGCGATTCTCTGTTACGAAGTGTATACGGGTGTGCTGTCTTCTCGCGGCTGGAAAAAAATTAGCCCGAAACTGGCCAGCTCCCACGAGTATGAAACCACCTATGGGCTCATCGAGAAAATGCTGCGCCGCATCGGCTTCTTAAAGGAAACCGATTATGATCATTGGATGAAAAACATCCGTCATTTTCTCGGCCGTGTTGAATTGAAGGCCAGGGAGACGAAGTTTCTTCAATTAATCTGTCGGCAGATTATATATCATCGCGGCCAGGTGGGGAAAAGTAAAAAGAGATGAAGCAGAGTGGACAGAAATAAACTGCGCAAACTGATATTGCAGAAAAGAGAGGACTTGACCCTTGCCGAGAGGAAGAGTAAAAGCAAAGCAATTATTGACAACCTCTGGCAAATCGAGCAATTTGCCGAGGCTGGCACCGTCTTTTCCTATGTCAATTTTCGTAGTGAGGTGGAGACGCTTCCCCTGATTCGGCAGGCTCTGGCCAGACAGATACGGGTCAGTGTGCCATTGACCCTGGTTGCGGAATCCAGGCTTGAGGCCTATGAAATATTGAATCCGGCAAAAGAACTCAAGCCGGGCTACTGTGAGATTCCTGAACCGGATCCCGACCAGGTAAAAGGAATTGATCCCGGTGAAATCGATGTTGTTTTACTACCCGGCAGCGTCTTTGATATCCGCGGAGGGCGTCTTGGTTATGGCGGCGGCTATTATGATCGGTTTCTGGATCGGGAGGCGCCACATGCCCTGCGTATCGCTCTTGCCTTTGAGCTTCAGGTTGTTGATAAAGTGCCGCTGCTGGCCCATGATAAACGAATCCACTACTTGGTGACGGAAGAGCGAATTGTAATGACTCCCCAAGGTGGATAGGCTGAAGGTTTTTAGTGCCTTACACCTGAAATCCTGTAACAAAAAAATAAGAAATAAAAAAATATCACATGATTCAGTCTTCATGCTCATAAGCTGAAGACAGGAGATCATAAATGCGAAAAACAGCAATATTTAAGGATAATCTCTTTCTGGAGCATGATCCCGGCTATGATCATGTTGAATCGCCGGACCGTCTCCGGGTTATTTACGAGATGCTGGAAAAACCGGAATTGCAGAAATTATTTGTCTTTCCCGGAGCGAATCCGGCTTCCCATGATATTCTTGAAATGAACCATACACCAGCCATGGTTGATAGAATTGCCTCCACCGCGGGTAAGGCCTTTGATATGCTCGATCAAGATACAAGAACTTCAGCGAAGTCGTATGATGCTGCCTGTCTGGCTGCCGGTTCACTGGTTGAAGGAGTGCGGATGGTCGTTGCCGGTGAGGCGGATAACGCTTTCGCTCTGGTCCGCCCGCCCGGTCATCATGCGGAAAAAGAACAGGCCATGGGATTTTGCCTTTTTAACAATATTGCAATCGGCGCCCATTATGCCATTGAACATCTTGGCCTGAACCGGGTGCTGATTGTCGACTGGGATCTGCATCACGGCAATGGCACCCAGCATAGTTTTTACGACACGGACAAGGTCCTCTATTTTTCCACCCACCAGTATCCTTATTATCCCGGCAGTGGCGCAGCTAGCGAGATCGGCGCCGGAGCAGGCGAAGGTTTTACGGTGAATGTGCCCCTGCCCGGCGGTATGGCGGATGGGCAATATGCCAGGATTTTCAATGAAATTCTTAGCCCCGTTGCCAGACAGTATAAACCGGATCTCATTCTGGTTTCGGCCGGATTCGACATTGCCATGGGAGATCCTCTGGGCAGTATGAACATCACCTCGGAAGGGTTTGCCTATATGGCCCATGTTCTGCTTGGACTCGCCGATGAACTCTGCAGCGGCCGACTCCTTTTCACCCTTGAAGGAGGCTACAATCTCCAGAATCAGTTAAAGGGTGTTCTTGCGGTTCTCACGGTTCTGCTGGGCCGTGATTTTATGAAACAGGAGACCCTTGATCTCCTGACAAACAGTGAGACGCCTCTGACCGTCATTGATCAGGTGCAGGATATTTTGCGGGATTATTGGAAGTTTGAAGCGACTTGACTGGTTAGGCAACGCTCTAAAAAAATTCAGATATAAAAAATTACGGAAGGAACGGGAAATGCAAATTTCACAGGAAGAAGTTCTCCAGGTCGCCAAACTGGCCCGGCTGGAAGTACGCGGGGATGAACTGGAAAATATGACCGAACAACTTGATCGCATCCTCAGCTATGTTGCCAAATTAAACGAACTGAATACGGACGGAGTTACACCGACAACCCATGCCATTGCCATTGACAATGCTTTTCGTGAAGATACCGTCAAAGACTCCCTGTCCCGGCAAGATGCTCTGGCCAACGCTCCTGAGCAGAACGGTGAAGCCTTTGTTGTACCCAAGGTGATTTAACCATGAAATTATACGAATTGACCATCCACAAACTACAGGAAATGCTTGCCGGTCGTGAAATTTCCGCTGTTGAGCTGACCCGCTCGGTTTTAGACCGCATTGAGCAGACCGAGCCGAAGGTGAATGCCTATCTTACCCTGGAGACAGACAAGGCACTTGAGCAGGCTGAAGCGGCTGACAAAAAACTTACGGAAAAACAGGCCGCCCCCCTCTGTGGCATCCCGTTTGCTATCAAAGACGTCATGTGTACCAAGGGAATGCGCACCACGGCTGGTTCAAAGATTCTTGAATCCTTTGTGCCGCCTTATGACGCCACTGTCATTGAAAAACTTCGTGCCGAAGGAGCGGTTTTTGTCGGCAAGGTGAGCATGGACGAGTTTGCCATGGGCTCAGCCAATGAAAATTGTGCCTATGGGGTACCGCATAATCCATGGAATTTTGACCATATCTGCGGCGGTTCAAGCGGTGGTTCCGCCGCCTCGGTCGCTGCGGGGGAATGTATCGCCTCCCTGGGCTCGGATACTGGTGGTTCAATCAGGCAACCCGGCTCCCATTGCGGTGTTGTCGGTCTGAAACCAACCTATGGCAGGGTTTCCCGTTTTGGCCTGCTGGCCTTTGCCTCGTCCCTGGATCAGATTGGACCGTTGACCAAGGATGTGACGGACTGTGCTATGATGCTCAATGCAATTTGCGGCTATGATCCCAAAGATTCCACTTCGGTGGATCGGCCCGTCCCTGATCACCGTGCTGCCCTGGAAGAGGGTTTGGAGGGGATGACCATCGGTATTCCAAAGGAATATTTTGGCGCGGGACTCGATCCGGAGGTCAAAAAGGCTGTTTTAAACTCCATTACCAGGCTCAAGGAGGCAGGCGCGGAAACAAGAGATGTCTCTCTGCCCCATACAGAATACGGTGTGGCAGCCTATTACATCATTGCTCCGGCCGAGGCCAGCTCCAACCTGGCCCGCTATGACGGCGTCAGATATGGATTTCGCAGCCAGGAGGGTGAGTCTCTGCTGGAAATGTACAGTAAAACCCGCTCCCAGGGGTTTG
Organism: Deltaproteobacteria bacterium; assembly: GCA_029933005.1. Classification (GTDB taxonomy): domain Bacteria; phylum Desulfobacterota; class Desulfobulbia; order Desulfobulbales; family SURF-16; genus JAGHCC01. The sequence goes on along the minus strand of JAOZOY010000047.1, from coordinate 2,470 downwards.
GTGATGAGGTCAAGAGAAGAATCATAATCGGCACCTATGCTCTTTCCTCCGGCTATTATGATGCCTATTATAAAAAAGCCTCCCAGGCGCGTACCCTTATTGTGGAAGATTATAAAAAAGTCTTTGCTGAATGTGATGTCCTGATCTCGCCCGTTGCCCCGTCTCCGGCCTGGCGTATCGGAGAAAAAACCCATGACCCATTAAGCATGTATCTTATGGATGCCCTGACCATTCCGGCAAACCTTGCCGGAATTCCGGCCATGTCCGTACCTTGCGGATTCAGTACGGACGGTCTGCCTATAGGCGTACAAATGCAGGCCTCTCATTTCGAAGAGGAAAAACTGCTCCGTGTTGCCGGTGGTCTAGAGAAACTGTTGGGGATTGCCTCTGCAAAACCATCCATGGATTAGACGTTTCGGGTCTTTAAATGTAATTTTTAATCCCGCCAATAGCGGCTTTGCATATGACCAGCCAGCTGATTACAATTATTTATGATTCACAGTTCTTAAAACATGATACCGGCGGTGGAGAACACCCCGAGGTTGCTGAACGACTACAAGTCATTGAAAACCAGCTCCACAACGGAACACTGGCCTCCTCCCTGTTATATGAGCAATCTCAACCTGTTGATCGTCGATGGCTTCTTACTTTTCATACCGAAGCCTGGCTGTTCCGCTTTGAAGAGGCCGTTCTATCCGGTCGATCTTACATTGGCCATCCTGACAACCAAATTTGCTTTACCACGTACGACACTGCTTTGCTCTCCGCCGGCGCCGGTCTGAAAGGGATTGATCTCCTGGAACAGGATTCCGGCAAGCCGGTTTTCTGTACAGTCAGACCACCGGGACACCACGCCGAAGCAAACGTGCCCCTTGGTTTCTGTTTTTTTAATAATTGTGCCATTGCGGCCCGGTACTGGCAGCAGAAATACAAACGCAAAAAAATATGCGTGTTTGATTTTGATGCCCATCATGGCAATGGAATTCAGGCAGCCTTTGAAGAAGATGCGGAGACGCTATATATTTCCATCCATGAACATCCGAGTTTCAGCTATCCGGGTACCGGTTATAGCGAGGAGCAGGGAATAGGAGACGGCAAGGGAACGATATTAAACATTCCTCTGCTGCCTGGATCCGGTGATGAGCAGGTGCTTGCATCTATAGAAAACGAAGTTGAGGAAAAGCTGGCATGGTTTCAACCCGATGCGCTCATCATTGCTGCCGGTTTCGACGCTCATCGGCTTGACGATATGTCCGGCCTGAATTATTCAACTGAAGTATATCACCTGCTTGGTTTAAAGATTGCCGGCTGGATGAAAAAATATACCGATGGTCGCCTGCTGTCCATACTTGAAGGCGGCTATCACCTGAAGGCTCTGCCTGAAAGTGTTGAAGCCTATCTCTCCGGGTTACTGGAAGGATTGTAATTGACACGGGAGGCTCGAGAATAGCATTTTTCTCAAATCGAGGCATTTTGAAAAAATAAGCACATTTATATAGTTGATATCGGAGTACCTACGAGTATTATTTTTTCGGAATAACGATATAGGCGCAGTAAAACAGCTCCTTATAAGGATACATACTATGTTTGTTCATTACTATATGACTTCGTCACCGTTAACAATCCAGGCCCACATGTATATCGCTGAGGCCTGTAACCTTCTTGAACAGCATCATTTTCGTCATCTGCCGGTGGTAGACAATGACGGTCGACTTCAGGGCATGATTACAGATCGTGATCTACGTTCTGCCAATCCTTCAACGGTTCTCGACACTGATGAACGGCAGCGTATTCTTGACCAGGTACAAAAATCCAGAGTCAAAACAATCATGTCCACCGATTATCTCAGCCTGAAGACGGATTCTACCCTGGATGATGCCTTGCTGCTCTTTGACAAAAAATCCGTGGGCGCCTTGCCGGTTCTTGATTCGGCAGGAAAGGTCGTTGGAATCTTTTCACTCGATGATCTGACCAGGGCTTATCGCAGCCTCTTTGGCTTAGGAGAGAAAGGCTCTGTGCTCATTGCCATTGAAAATCAGGAGGATTCACCGTCACTGAGCCGGCTGGTTCAGGTTCTAGAAGAACAGAACGTGCTGTTTACCAGACTGGTATGCAGTGACGGCACAGGAAAGGAACCAGCCATGATTTATCTGCGTATCAACACTTGTAACATTCCAGCTGTGCATCGGGCTGTTGAAAAGGCAGGTTTTATTGTTCATGTGCCAATGTCTACATCTTAGAGCCAGCCGCCATGGCTGCGAATCAACCCACAGCCAATAAGATCTTTTCGCCTGCCCATGATAATTTCGTCTTGGTCATATAAATGATATGATGAAGAGTCCCCCGGGGCATCGATTCCATGTTTTACATGGCATGCGTCTTTCTTTTCAAAAGAGACACAAAACACAAGAAACTTTATAACTCAACTTTCCGGGTTAATGTATTGTATGGATTTAATGATGTTTTTTCG
>JAOZOY010000113.1 GCA_029933005.1 Deltaproteobacteria bacterium | reverse complement strand
CCCCGTTGTCGTCATCACCCTCCTGCATGTTTTCCATTTTGGCTAAAAAATCGAGAACCATGCGTTTATCCGTTTCCTAAGAACAACCAAGAAAACAACACCTACTATAATCCTGATAGTTCCGGTAACCATAACCTCTTCCATTTCTTCCATCAAAAAATAAACTTCATCGTGTTGATGGATTCATAAATAATATGATGTTGTATAAATCACTTCTTTAGTTGTTGAAGATATTCTACCAATTTATATATGTCTGTGGATGGAGTATCCGTACCACCAATTCGACAGTGACGTTCAATCTTTTTGGCATTTAAGATTGCAGTTGAGATATGTTCCCTCGTGTACTGATAAATGGCAGTATCTCCTTTACCATAGCCGTGAATATGGGTTTTTAAGTCAGAGATGACGTTTGCACAGATTGACCCATGGCCTGTGTCAAAACCCTTGGTGGTGTAGATAAAATGGAGCAGAAGCCAGAATTCAAAACAGGGGACGGAAGTAATGGCATGCATAGGGCAGCCCCTTTTGCCCCGTGCCTTCTCCCGTCGGATAATATCAAGGGCTTCGGCGTAGCTTGGGTGCTGGTCTTTATCGAAGACGCAATAGACGGCATCGTAATCTTTTTCATTTTTATATTCTTTCTTTCCAGTGTCGACCACATTGCGCGGGGATGAACCAGCAGTGTTTTTGGCAATCTTGATATTAGCTGTATTAAGCTGTAGATCGTCAATCAGAGCCCTAAAGTAGTTCGGTTCGGCTTTTTCACCTTCGCAGACAATAAGCACCATATCGTAAGGTGCTCTTTTGGCGAGTTTTCTTTTAAACGAACGAACAGCTCTTGCCTTTCGTTTATGATGGAAATCGTCACTGCCCATTAAAATTTAACCTCCCCGATATAAGGCAAAGCCCCAAAACGTCCTTGCAGGTAGCCTTTTTCAAGAGCCTCTTTTTTGCGGGGATGAAAATCGGTCAATGGATAGAGCTGTGTCGCCTGCTTGTCATCTTTTTCCACAAACCAGATCTGATCACGACGCAAAATCTTGGTGTCCAGGATGGATGTGTCATGGGTTGAAAAGATGAGTTGTCCGTTCTTCCAGTTGTTTTTTGAGCTATGAATCAGTCGAAGCAGGAAACGAACCAAATGCGGATGAAAGCTATTATCCAACTCATCAATAATCAAAACCCGCCCATTGGTCAGCACATCCAGCCAAGGAGCGGCATAGGCAAATAATTTCTGTGTTCCATCAGACTCATCTGTTAGAGGGAATAAGACAAAGTTTTCAGAATCGGTGAGTTGATGTTTGAATAGTATTTCTTTAAAAGATTTTCCCTCCATATCTTTTTCAAAAAAATGTTTTAAGTCTTCAGGCATGTCTGAGGGGAATTTCACGTTATCGAAGCTTCTTTCTTTAATTGTAATTCCATCCACTTCGATCCCTGCATTTCTCAAAAATCGTAAGATTTTTTCCCGCTTATCTTTGTTTTCACAACTTTCAGTCGTAAATTCCCGTGTAATCCTCTCCCCATGGCGGATGACGATCAGCCTTTGGAACCAGCTGAAAACAGGCTTTAACTGTTCACTGTTAAGTTGGGTCGCAGTGGACAGAAAAAGGGCATTTGCGCGGGTGGATTCCTGCCAGGTTTTTTTGGGGCCGGTCAGCTTAGTTCCAAAATACCACTCTTCCTGATCTGTCTCAGGATTATAGGAGCGCTCAAACCAGCGTTGAGCCCTGTTGCCCGGATAAGCTAAGAGCCATTCCTCAGTTACCCTTGTTTTTGTAACGGCAAAACCATATTGGTAACGGATACCCTCTTCAATAAAAACAACTTCAAACTCACCAGTCTGAAATGGGCCTTCGGGATCCAGCAGAAAGGGTTTCATCTTAATACGTTCCCCCTCCTGGCTTTCTTTTGAAGAAAGTAGAACCAGACTCTGCATGAAATCCAGTGCCTTAATAAGATTACTCTTTCCTCCTCCATTTGGACCATACACCACTGCAGATCTCAACAGTCTGGGCAGTGTCTTGATTGGAGAGGCAAAGGTGTTTTCATCCTGCAGATCTCTTGTTGATCCGGCGCCCATGCTAAGAGTTTGAGTCCCCATAAATGAGCGATAATTTTTTACACTGAATTCAAGCAACATTGTTCTTTCCTCAATATTTTTCGACAAATACGGAAAATATGCATTTTTTGGCTTACAAGAACCATTTTAATTACTTTCGTTACAATTAATGCACAAAAAGCACATTTATTTCAACAAAAATATGCAATCGTCCTTTATTTATCACAAACCGAATCTTATTGTCCAGCAGAGAGGAAAAGAGATATGCCGCAATATATAGTATGCGGAATATCTTCATTGTGTCTCAGGTAGTGTTTTTGCTTCCTGTAGGTTACAGTCAAGGATAAGAAAAAAAGATGGAGAAGTTTATGGCAAAAAAAGTAACTCGCTATATCAAGTCAGAAGTAGAACTTTCTGATGTATGACTTCCAGAGGGGTTCCGCATTTGATCCGACATCAATACTCAATAAGGGTAAACAGCCATGGAAAACCTCCAGGTAACCCGGCTCCTTGAAAATGAATACAAATGTAAATGGTCCACCATTGACTTGTAACCAAAAAAAGATTACATATAAAATATATGAAATACCGGGTGACAATGAAAAGAAAGGTACTGAAGGCCGTAAGCAGATTGCCAAAGAATGAGCAAAAGAGATTGGCCCTGCTTGTAGATGACTTGACCGAAGATGGTCCGGCACAGCACGGATGGCCGAATTACAGTAGGCTATCGAAACAGGAATATCATTGCCACCTCAGCAGGAAATGGGTTGCCTGCTGGCGGCATGAAAAGGGAACCATTGAAATTGAGGTATATTATGCAGGCAGTCGCGAAAACGCCCCGTATTGATGTCAGAATAACCGGGGAAATATCAGAAAAGCTCCTGAAAACGCTTGCGGATGAATGCGGTGATGACCTGGTGATTATCACCGATCCGGACGAGGAGTTCGTTGATGCAAAGGAGACGGATTGGTACAGGGAAGCAAAGGCCGAGTTGACGCCTGGGGAATCCCTGCGCATTTACAGGCAGAATGCGAGACTGACCCAGGAAGCTCTTGGTAAAATGCTGGGCAACCTGCCGAGGCAGCATATTTCCAACATGGAAAACGGCAGCCGTGCCATAAGTCTGGAAATGGCAAAAAAAATGGCGAAGTTGCTGCACACCTCACCGGCACACTTTCTGGACATGTAACAGCAAAATAACAAGTAAACCGCAGGAAGCCAGGTTTTTTCGCGGGGATCGTTATATTTCAAATGCAAAACAGTAGGATTTTTGAAGCGTATCGTATATAGAATATCATTCTACTGCCGCTGCCTCTTGAAAAAGGGCTCAATCATACCTCCATTGGGAATTCTCTCCCATCCTTTCCATCTATTATTCTACAAAGTCACATCTCCTGAAAAGAGTAAATAGCAGAACTTACCGCTGTACTTGGCTGCATCTGGATCCTTTTTGTAGCAGTAGATAATATTACGAAAAAAATAGTATTCTATCCCAAATTATCCCCAATGCTCTTTTTCGTATTCACTTTGTTCCAAGCGGGTTAACGGTTGAGAAGAACAACCGGAACGAATAAAAAAATTCTCTTTGCCCTCAAATGTTACAAACACTGGTTTGGTGGACAGTATCAATGTTCTTTTTTTTACGCATCTCATAAATTTGTTGTCTGCTTGGCATCAGAAAGCCCCTCATCCATGGCCCAACATATCTGCCACATTGGTGGCTTTTATATATTTGGCCGGGTTTCCTGTATCAGCCAAAGCACCAAAATGTTTTTCACCGCATTTTATTTTGGCCCCCTCTTTATGGCGCAAGTCATCCCACCACTTACTGCCCTTTGTTTCCACCACAAAATAGAGTTTTTCCTCGCCATCATTTTCTACCAGTACCGCCCAGTCAGGGTTATAGGTTCCGAGTGGAGTCGGGACTGTGAACCAGCCGGGAAGCTTGGCATAGACCTTTACCGCTTCATTGTTTTCCAGGTCCTGGGCAAATTTACGTTCCACTCCGGCAGAATCATAGACAACCCGCTGGTAGACTGATTTATGGGTCTCCAAGGTATTTTTCAAATACCCGGTCAGTTCTTCCTGCTTGAATAATTCCTGGGCGTAGAAATAATCGTCTCCAATGCGCTGGTATCGAATCCCGTCGACAAGAGCCAACCTTTTCGTTCTGTTAATCGCCTCTGTTGCTATTTCGATGAATTGCTGAGGATTACGCTTGAAGTCATTAAGGCGGCGACTCTCGGTAAGGATTTTTACAAGACTCGCCCGGGTTAAATGCGTTTTATCCTGTAAATCCGTGAGAAGATCCGGCAGTTCAATATCTGTTTCATTGATGGTGGTAAAACCGGATTGGCTGGTTTCGGCGGTTTCAACTCCGCCCTTGCCTATGGCAATATCGGCCTTGCGAAACTGTGCCCTCGTCTTTGTTATGGGCGCTGCATCCAGGATAGCTCTGGCACAATCTTCTATGAGCTTGTCATTATCAAACTCAACCCGGTACGTGGTTTTATGTTTGATTCTATCCCATAGGGCCTTAAACTCTTCACTTTCCAAAACCGCTTCCCTGGTTCGGATAGTGACCCGTTCATCTGCATTTTTTATATCCAGCTTACCGGCCAACTTACGCAGGATGGCCTCTATCTCTCCTGCCTGCTTGCTAAACTCATCGGGAAGTTCCAGTTTCTTCTCCTTGATGGCCTGGCGCAGGCTGTCCTGGATTTTTCCTTTGTGGTCAACAAAATCCTTTTCTTTCAAAAAATTCCAGAGCTGCTCTGATTTTTCGACACCAAGGGGACGCGGTGTACCATCCTCACCGGTTATGGCCACAGTGGCAAATTGATGTTTTTCAACAATACCGAAACGGATGCCGGTATCCTTCTCAATCTCCTTCTGCAGGTTTTCGGCAAACTGTTCATAGCTTTCTGTGGCAATGACTGTAAGAGTGTTAATGTCAAAACCGCGCAGCCGTAATCCTTTCTGATTCACACAGAGACGCAGTCCCCGGCCTATGGTCTGGCGCCGTTCCCGTTCCGTACCCATATCACGCAGCGCACAAATCTGGAAAACATTGGGGTTGTCCCAGCCCTCGCGCAGGGCGGAATGGGAGAAGATAAATTTCAGTTTAGAATCAAAACTGAGCAATTTCTCCTTCTCCTTCATGATCAGGTTATAGGCCCGTTCAGCATTGTCCCGATTTTTAGCATTATCGGCTAACTCGCCATTTTTTTTACGGGTCGGCTCCTGCCAGCCACCTTTCTTATCAACAGCAAAATATCCTTCATGAACTTCTTCCGCCTCAACATCCAGATCTATCCTGGCAAAAAGGGTATGATAATCCGGCAGATTTGCCAGCTTTCTGTATTCTTCCTCAAACATGAGGGCGTATTTTCCCTTAATCCTGTTTCCGTCCTCATCCCGGCCTCGGTAAAACTTCACGTGATCGATGAAAAACAGGCTGAGTACCTTGACCGGTAATTTCATCTCGGCAAATCGCATCTCTTTATCCAGATGCTCCTTGATGGTGCGGCGGATCATGAGCCGTTTCATCTCATCCGGATTAACGCCGCCAATCTCTTCTCCAGGGTGCAGAACAGTCTCTTTGCCGGGAGTAGAAATTTCCATGGACTGATTTGTGCCGCAGGTAATGGTGCCGATGCGGCAGTTCTCATAAATGGCCCGACCGGTTTCCTGCTCCAGATCATCACCATCTTCCACGGTTATTTTTTGTTTTCGTCCTTTATTGTCAAAAAGTCAAAAAATTCCAGGCTAGCAGATATGGATCCACGGCGGTTTTGGGTGGAAAGCAGTTTCACATAAGCCTTGTTCTGTCCTCCTTCTACCTCAAGTGAAGCCACTTCAATCTGTTTTACCAGCTCCCGCTCATAGGCATCCACGGCATCCAGGCGATACAGCATGTGGTGTTTATCCACATGGGTGGCGGAATAACGCAGGGTGCAGAGCGAATTCATGGCATCCAGGGCCTTTTTTCCCTGACCTTTCAGGCCGCCGTCAACACTTTGCGGTTCATCGACAATGATGACCGGTCTAGTGGCCCGAACCAGGTCAATGGGCTTTTCGCCTCCGGTCTTTTCACTATCCTTGTAGAGATTGTTCACGCTTTTTTTGTTTATTGCCCCAACCGTCACCACCATGATCTGAATCGTGGTGCTGGTGGCATAATTGCGTACCTGGCCGAGTTTACCGGAGTCATAAAGAAAATACTCATAGCCCTTGACCATGGGATAGAGGTTTTCAAAATGATCTCTGGTTATCTGCAGGGTTTTATACACTCCTTCCTTGATGGCCACGGAAGGGACAACAATCATGAACTTGGTAAAACCGTAGCGTTTGTTCAGCTC